>CALFAM010000180.1 GCA_937948815.1 uncultured bacterium | reverse complement strand
AGCTCGCATGCTTCTTCCCCCTGCTCAGTTGGAGCTACCCAGATCCTTTGAGCGACGGTCGCTCGGTGCCGTGTTGTGGCTTGGGACCTGGGCGCTCCAACCAGCATCCTACAAAGATGCGCGCTTGGCAATAGATTTATTATTCCGCCTCGGGCTCCTCCAGCTTGAAGAGAATGAGATTGTCGAGAAACGCGATGAGAGCTTCCTGATCGCCATCAAGAAGTGATTCGAATGCGATCCGAGTGCTCTCGGCCTCGCCACCATGCTCGAGAATGGCCTCCGTCAGCGTCGTGGCGCGACCATCATGGAGATAGGGAGCTGTCGAGCCGACGCCCCAGAGCTCTTTGGTCAGCCACACGGATTCACCGGTTCCGATCTCGTCGATCGTCTCGGCCAGCCCCGGACCCATGTCGTGGCGCTTGAGGTCACCGAAGATTTCGGCAATGCCGCGTCCGTTGGCGTCTCGCTGGAGCGCGCCGAGGCGGACGACATCGCCGTTCGGAAGCTCGATGATGTTGTCCGGTTGGTCACGGGTCAGGTCGAAGCTGACTGGGAAGACTGGATCCACCAGCTCGGCGACCGGGTCCTGGCCGGCGGGGAAGATCTCGTCGCGGAAGTCGGGGTGACTGCTCGGTTCCCGGTAGATCGGATCGTCGATCATCAGCCGCGGGGTGTGACACGTGGCGCAGCCGATCTGCTCGAAGAGTGTTCGCCCGTGATCGATCGCGATGCGCTGCTCTTCCTCGAGCGGCGGTACGAGGCCGAGCTCCGCAAGCTCGATCAGCGTCGTGGGCCGAGGCTGTGCCGCGAGGTAGATCGACAGGGCCGTGAGGTCACCGATCGTCAGCTCGTCGGCAACGCCGTCGAAGTCGCCGTCGGTGCCTGCACCGACCAACTCGACGGGTTGCATGCCGAGCTCGTTGTGCCCTGCGCCGCGATTGAAGTCGCGGAGAGTCGAGTTCTCCCCCTTCCACTGGAACGCTCGAACGACCAGGTCAGGGTCGACACCGGTCACCTGGCTGGTGTCGACGGAGCCGTCGGCGAAAGCGGTAATGCGTCCAAAAGCCACACCCTTGGCACTGAGGTCACGGGTCACCGCATCGCCACCGCCACCGGCGTCGAGCCGAACATCGTCGATCAGTGCAAAGGTGACTTCGTCGAAGAATGTCTTCTTGTTGTTGAACGATCCGATGGTCAGGGTGTGCGTACCAGCCTGCAGCGGGACCTGCCGCGAGAACTGCTGGAATCCGGTGGTGATGATCGAGCCTCCGTTGCCATTGCCCGACAGGCTGGCGACGCGCAGGACGGTGTCGTCGATGCTTACCAGAAGCTCGCTGCGTTCGTCAGCCTCGTAGTTGGGGAGCTGCGTCAGACGGTACGAGAAGGAGAGCGTTACCGTTGCCGGCTGGGACAGCTCGAAGGATTGGCGCCAACCGCCGGACAGACCCAGAACGGTGGAGTTGTCGATGCCACCGAGGTCGACGAGTAGCTTGAAGTCGTTGTTGATCGCGATCCGCTCGCCGCTTGCATAGGCCGGATTGTCGGTGCCGCGGAAAGGATCGTCGACGAATGCGAATCCGTCCGTTCCCGAGTCGAAGTCGGCGTCGAGCAGGAGCCCGGAGCCCTGGGTGGCATCGTCGATCGCCTGGTCCCGGATGGCTTGGAGTTGGACGGTCATCTCCTCGGCAAGCTGTTGAATGGCGCCCGAGGCGAAGAGGTGGGGGGTGTTGCGGAGGATGAAGGAGGCGAGATTGCCGCTGTGTAGCGGATCGCGGTGAACGTTCGAGTCGGTGCCGCCGGCTCCGTCATCGAAGGGCTTGCGATGACAGGCGTTGCAGGCTTGGGCGTTGGGGCCCGTGGCCCGCGGCGGGAAGTGGTTGGCCCACTCGCCACCGGCAGCCAGATCGGCGCGGGGCACGCGCGTGAAGCGCTGGCCTTGGCCCACGTTCGCTCCGACACCATCAAGCGCATTGAACTCGGCTTCGAAGAGCTCGTCGCCAAGGTCGAAAGCGAGCTCGAAGGCTTGAGATGTTTGGCCGGCAGCGACCAGGCCATGGAAGACCGCCTGGTCGGCATGCTCGGCAACGGGATCATGGAGCCGGTCGACAGGATCGAGCTCCGTGACGATGGCGTAGGCGCCGAAGCTCGTCACCATCAGCAGTGCGAGCAGCAGGGCGGATCGACGGGGACGCAGGTAGGCAGGTTTGACGGGCATGAATGGCCCTCCCAGGTTGGGTTGGGCTGGCCTTGCTTTCTCGGCGCGGGAGACCGGCACACGAAAGTGGCCAGTGAGACAGGACTGTTCGGATCGGACACCGGACACGTGCACCGCACCGACCTCGTCCACCATGCGCTGCACACAACGCTTCCAGCGGCAAGGGTGCTACCGATCGGGACGGCAGCACTGCAAGGGATGCGGGCGAATCAACGCCGTGAGTTTAGAGTTTGGGATTTTGATATGCAAGCAAATGTCAATAAGACACATCGGCTTGGCTGACAGAGTGGTTTAGGCAGCGTCTCGATCATTGGGGTGGGAGACGCAAACCTCGGCGAGCCCGAACCGTGATGCGATGGTCGCGGGCTCGAACTTCGATCGTGCGGTCGCGGGACCCATCGCGGCCGGCCGCGGGTCGATAGCTCAGCAGGTAGTAGCCTCGGCTCTCCGTGGCGATCTGATCGAGCGCGTGGCGAAAGCGCAGGCCGGGAAGGAAAGCGCCCCCCGAGCGCACGGCGATCTCGGCTTCGATTTGGGCGGGGCGCGGCCCGCCCAAATCGAGCACGTAGACCGCGATGTTGCTGGCATTGAGGGCCTGGTCGAGCGCCGGCACGGGATGATCGGAAACGTGCAGAAGATCTTGTTGACTGGCGTGCTTTGTCGCGCCGCCTCCTCGTGCCGTCAGTGGCGCGATGCCAGGCGTGAACAAGAGCAAGTTCTTGCGGCCGATGATGTGAGCTGAGGCGTCGGCTACGCGAGCCAGTGCATGCTCGATACCCTGGCGACGGGGCGTAGTCGGTTCACGATCCAGCAAACGGCGCAGCGCGGGCTCGCCTGGACGCGGGGGCCGTGGGCGCTCGGATGGCCGGGGCAGGCGGGTATCGACCGTCGCGGTCTCCGCAGCAGCCGCCAGGCGCACGCGATCCTGCGTGAAGTCTTGGACGACCTGCAATCCGTGGGGGCCAAAGCGCACGACAGCACCCCAGTCGGAGGGCTGCAAGCCGTCGAGCAACCACGACCGGCTTTGTTCGCCAGCGCGCAGGAACTGCCGGAGCAAGGTCGGGAAGGCGTGAAGTGGTTGCGCGTGCCGCGTGCGAGGATCATGAAAGAAAAGAACGAAGTATCGGCTGGCAGGGATTTCCGCCTCGGGGCCGCCGGTGGAGGGATCGGACGGTCCATAGGCCGTGCGGTAGAAGCTGGCGCTGGTTGCTTCGACCGGCTCGCCATCCTCGAGAATCGAGAAATCGTCGATACCCAGACCGCCGATGACCTCTCCCTTGCGATCAACGGCGACGACGTCGATCAGGACCTCGGTGACCTCGATCTCATCCCCGAAGTCCTGGCGCGCTTCTCCCCGTTCGGTTGCCGAGACCGAGGGCGGGAGGCCGACGATGACAGCGCTGACGATGAGACAGAGGGCTGTGAACGTCGCAGATCGCAACGAAGAGAAGGAAGTTGGCCTGGGCGAACGGCCTGGGGTAGGCCATGAAGCCGGGTGGGCAAAGCATGGGGGAGACGTGAAGGATCGCTGCATCGGTGCTCCGGTCGGGAACGAGATCGATGCAGCGATCCTATCGGTAGAGCGCTCTCAGTCGGGCTCTCCAGATTCGGCTCTCTGGGGCGGGTGCGCTACTCGGAGCGCAGCGCGCGCATGGGGTCGACGCTGGCGGCACGGTGTGCCGGCAGTGC
The DNA here is from genome assembly GCA_937948815.1 of uncultured bacterium. Taxonomy (GTDB): domain Bacteria; phylum Acidobacteriota; class Thermoanaerobaculia; order Multivoradales; family J023; genus J023. The sequence goes on along the minus strand of CALFAM010000180.1, from coordinate 25,750 downwards.
GCTGGCCAGGAACGTGACGAAGCCGAGCAGCGCGGCGACGCCGAACACCGAGGTCGGCTCGACGGGCACGAAGCCTTCGAAGACCGCTGAGATCACGCGCACCTGTAGGAGTACCAGGGGAATTCCCAGGGCCACTCCGATGGCGCCCAGTAGCAGGCCCCGGCTCACGATCATGCGCATCACCGCGGCCCGCCCGGCACCGATGGCCATGCGAATGCCGATCTCATGGGTGCGCTGGGCGACCGAGTAGGCGAGCACGCCGTACGTTCCCAGGGCAGCGAGCACCAGCGCCAGCGCGCCAAATCCGGTCAGGATGGCTGTGAAAATACGCTGGCCGACCCAGAACTGCTCGACGAAGGCGTCGAGGGTTTGCACCTGGGTCACCGCGATCGTGCGGTCGATGTCACGCAAGGTGTTCCGTGCCGGCTCCGCCAAGGCGGACGGTTCTCCGGCTGTCTTGATGGAAACCGCGAACGCACCGGCGGGTTGCTGCAGCCACGCCAGGTAGACCAAGGGCGAAGGCTCGTTGCGCACGAAGAGATCGTGCCGAACCGTGGGCACGACGCCGACGATTTCGTGGCGTTCGCCCTGGATGGTGAAGGAGCGGCCGACGGCGTCTTGGACTGTCCAATAGCGTTCGGCCATGGATTCGTTGATCACCGCCACCCGCGGCGCCGAGAGGTCGTCGCGAGGGGCGAAGGCGCGCCCTTGAAGGGGGCGCATCCCCAGCGCATCGAAATAGTCCGGTCCGATGGTGAGGCGCCCGACCCGGGGCGCGACGTCGTCCGGCGCCAGCGCCTGGCCATCGATCTCGTAGGCTTCGTCGGGAACGAAAGGCGTCCGAGGCAAGGCCCCCGAGATGGCCACGGCCGTGACCCCAGGCAAGCTGCCCAACTCTGCGACCACGTCGCGAACACCTGCGGCTTGCTTCTCGTCGGTGTCATAGCGAACGTCGGGTAGATCGACCCGCATGGTGAGCATCCGGTCGGAATCGAAGCCCGCTTCGGCGGTCTGCATCGTCTGGAACGTGTTGATCATCATGCTCGCGCCGGCGAGGAACGCCAGGGCAGCACCGATCTCGACCACCACCAGCGTGTTGGACGCGAGCCGCCGTCGACTGCCAGCCGACGCGCCTTGGGTGCCGTCCTTGAGCGCCGGTAGGAGATCGAAGCGGGCGGTCTGTAAGACGGGCGCGAGCCCGAAGGCCACGCCACCGAGGAGGGTGACGGCCAGGGTGTAGCCGAGCACGCGGAGATCGAGGGTCGGGACCCAGAACGATGGCAGCAAACCGGCGAATGCATTGCCAATCGCTCGGGTGCCGAGGAAGCCGAGGCCAATGCCGATGGTGCCGGCGATCAGCGCCATCACCATACTCTCGGTCAAGAGCTGGACCACGATCCGGCTCCGGCGGGCGCCGATGGAGGTGCGGACGGCGATCTCGCGCTCGCGCGCCTGGCTGCGTGCGAGCAGCAGGTTCGCGATGTTGGCGCAGGCGATCAGCAGAACGAAGATCAGCGCCACTTGCATCAGCGTCATGAACATCTTGTTGCGGGCATCCGGGATGTCGTGGCGCATGTTGAGCAGCTCGACCACGAAGCCTCGGTTGGCTTCGGGATACTCGTCGGCGAGTTGCTTCATGATTCGGTCCATGTCGGCCTGGGCGACTTGCTCGCTGGTCCCTGGGGCGAGTCGGCCGAGGGCGAAGATGGTGCGCCGATTGCGGGGCGCCGTGCCTGCTTCGAGGGCCAACGGTACCCAGACCTCGGTGGTGGGCGCGAGGAGCCACTCGAAGTCTTCGGGCAAGACACCCACGACGTCGTAAGGCTCGCCGTTGAGCGTCAAGGTCTCGTCACGGAGATCTTCACGGCCACCGAAGCGGTCTTGCCAGAAGCCATGACTGAGCATCACCACCCGATCACGCCCCCGCACCCCTTCTTCTTCCGCGAAGGTACGCCCCCAGGCTGGCTGACTACCCAAGAGCCGGAAGAATCCAGGTGTCACGGCGCCGGTCGTGAGCTGTTCGGCTTCTTCTGAACCGGTGTCGAGGCTGTAGACCGAGCCCTGAAATGCAGCGGTCTGATCGAAGGAGCGCTCACGCTCCGCGAAGTCGAGGTAGTTGCCGGGTGAGGTGGTGGCGAGCTGACCCGCGAAGACGTCGTTCGCGCGCTCGCCGATCAGAACCAGGCGCTCGACTTGATCGTAGGGCAGCGGCCGATTGATGAAGCTGTTGATCAGACTATAGACAGTCGTGTTGCCGGCGATGGCCAAGGAAAGCGAGGTCACCGCCAGCAGGGTGACACCGAGATTCTTGCGCAGGGTGCGAAGGGCGAATCGAAGATCGAGCAGCATAGACATAGAGGTCTCCGTTGTCCGGGCCCCTCGTTGCGCCGTATTGGTCACGGCGAGCGCGCCCGGTACCACGATCATGCCTACGCAAGTCCACGCGGTCATGTTTCCAGAGTCGACTGCGCGGGGTACGAGACTCGCGCACCCCTGCAGTCGACTCTCGATGTCGAGTGGCTGGGTCTAGAGTTGCAGCACGTTTGACGTTGCCTCGAGCTGACGATCGAGGAATCTGTTCAGAGTGACGTTGCCGGTCAACGGAACGTTGAAGGGGCGCGTCGTGTCACTGATGCGGAGTGACAGTTTGAGAGGCGACGCGATCGGCGTGGCACGTGGTGAAGGCCATGTGTCGTGATCGCTCGCCTGCAGGGGAACGGTGACCTTGAATGTCTCTTTGCCAAGTGCGTACAGCTTCGAAGTTTGTGTCTCTGAATCCCGAGAGTGCCTTGTCGTGAGGTGTTTTCTAGCTTTCGCCAGCCCCAGGGAGCGTTTGCAGGGTCGACTCGGAATCGTGCGGGAATTGCGGTGTGACAGCAAAGAAAAACCCCCGACATGAACCGGAGAACCGGTTCGATATCGGGGGTTCGACTCGCGCAACGAATGTGCGCGGGCTAGCTAACTGGGCTTACCAGCGCGGGCCACCACCGCCACCACCGCCGCCACGGCCACGCTCTTGGCGCGGACGGGCCTCGTTGACGTTCAAGTTGCGTCCGCCCATCGAACTCTGGTCGAGGGCTTGGATGGCGTCATCGGCGCCCGAGGTCATTTCAACGAAAGCAAAACCGCGAGGGCGGCCCGTGTCACGGTCGGTAACGACGTGAACGGACTCGACAGCTCCATACTCGCTGAAGAGATCACGGATCTCGTCTTCCGATGCGCTGAACGGCAGGTTGCCTACGTAGATTCGCTTCGACATGGGTTCATTCTCCTGACCGCCCGCCAATCATGACGGGCATGCTCACTCGTGGTCTCCGGCATCATGCCGAAGGCTTGGGAATTGGACACGATTCCAATGAACAACAGAAACTCGACACACTCAGAAAGGGACAGGAGATTGAACTAGAGTCGCCTCGGAGGGGGGAGTAGTGGGTCCCTTGGAAGGTCCAACGAAGGAACGATAACATCGAGATTGGTCGATAGCAAGTCCTCCGGTGAAAAAACCACGTCGCGAATGGCCTGGTGCCGCCGAAGGCCCCGAACCGCAAGGACGGGACGGTGGATCTTTACGTTGGCTTCTTCATCTTGCTTCATGCCGTTTCGGAGGGGGCCTTCAGGCAGAACCCCGACGCTGACCGGCGATTCCGGGCCGAACAAAGGCTGACCCACCTGGTCGCGTAGTCGGCACACGGTTTGCTTTATAGGCGACAGCGGCCGGCGACCGGATGCCGACCGTATAGCCCGAAAAGGGGGACTCCCGATGACCATGAAGAAGCTCCCGCTCCTGTGGCTGACCGCCCTGGCCCTCGCCGGCACGGTCGCTTGCTCGACCAATCAGTCGATCGGATCACAGATCGACGATACGGCGATCACGACGAAGATCAACGCCAAAATGGCTGGCAGCTCCGATGTCAGCGCCTTCAACGTCGACGTCGATACCCAAGATGGGGTCGTGCGCCTCAGCGGCACGGTGAAGCGCACCCAGGCCAAGCGAACGGCCGCCCGAATCGCCCGCAACACCCGCGGCGTTCGCCGGGTGATCAATGACATCGAGGTGGGCTACCGCTCCGTGGGTGATCGCTTCGACGACGCTGCCGTCGAGAGCAAGATCAAGGCGAAGCTCACCGGCGATGCCTCGGTCAACGTGCTCAACGTCGGTGTCGACAGTAAGGACGGCGTCGTCACGTTGCGTGGACGCGTCGAGAGTGCCGAAGCCAAGCGCGAGGCCGAGCGCATTGCGCGGGAGACGAAGGGCGTCGAACGCGTGCGAAACGAGATCGTCGTCATCGGAGGCGGTCGCTAGCCCGAGCGTGACACCGCATTCGTTACGAGAGGACACAAGTGCTTGGAAATACGAGACATCCAGCTTCGCAGCGACACAGGCGTACCCGAGGTACGTCGGCGATCGAGAAGATGGATCACGCCGTAGATTCAGGCACATGGGTTCTCGTAGGAGAATGCGAGTGAGAAGGCTGGGCTAGCACCGACGACCGCGGTACATGCCGTCGGGAGGAGCGCTTACAGAAGCGCGACACTGCGCATCGCCTGGCGACGTGAGCCCGCCGATGCGTCATTCATACGGCTATCGATCCTCAGCGCAATCCCGGATCGCGGGGACCCTTGTAGGCCTTGTCGGGGTAGGGCGGCGGTGCCGGCACGTCGCGGGGATCCTCGGCGATCAGCGCCTGGAGGTGGGTGATCGCCGCTTCGAGCTGGCGATCGCGACCGTTGAAGCTCTCGTGCGGCAGGTTGTCGACCTCGATGTCGGGATCGACGCCGTGCCCCTCGATCAGCCATTCCCGTTCGGGCCCGTAGACGCCGGTCTGCGGAGCCCGCGCCAGGCCGCCGTCGGATAGGCGGTTGTTGCTGCTCAACCAGATCTCACCGCCCCAGGTGCGCGTACCGATGACCTTGCCGAGCCCCAGCCGGCGGAAACCCTCCGCGAACGCTTCGCCATCCGATGCTGTCCGTTCGTTGATCAGGACCACCAGGTGGCCACGGAAGGCGTACTGCATGTTCCAGGTCGGCTGGCCGACCCGGCCTTGCCAGTAGAACCAGGCACGCCTCAGCAGCTTCTCGAGGATCAAGCTGTCGATATTTCCGCCGCGGTTGTGGCGGACGTCGATGATCAACCCGCGGCGATCGAACACCGGGTAAAACTGCCGGTACCACTCCGACAGGTTGCGCGAGCCCATGGCCTGCAGGTGGACATAGCCGATCTCGCCACCCCCTTTGGATTCGACCATCTGGCGCCGTTCGTGCTGCCAGTGAAGGTAGCGCAATGCTCGGCCTTGATCGGTCGGAGTGACGATCAAGGACCGTGGCGCCGCGCCATCGGCATCGCGAACCGAGAGAAGCACCTGCTGGCCGGCTTGGTCGCGGAGCAAGACTCCGGGATGGTCGACCGAGAGCAAGGCGGTTCCGTTGATGGCCAGGATCACGGCCCCTTCCCGAAGGGCGAGATACGGGTCCGCCAGGGGGCTTTGCCAGGCTGGATAGTCGGGGTCGGGGCGATAGATCGTGTCGATGCGGTAGCCGCCTGCGTCTTCGTCCCGCTGAAGCCGGGCGCCGAGGGTGGCCACGCGGACATCGTCCGGGCTCCGCCGCAGGTCGCCGCCGCGGACGCTGACGTGCAGTGCCGAGAGCTCGGCCATGGCCTGTCCGATGAGGTCCGAGAGCTCGGCGCGGGTGGTCACCCGATCCACGAGCGGCAGGTACTTGTCACGCACCGCGTCCCAATTCGTCCCGTGCATGCCCGGATCGTAGAAGTAGTCCCGTTCGAGACGCCACGCGTCCACGAAGAGCTGGCGGAAGTCCTCGCGTACCGAGAACGAAAAGCGCCATCCCGCGAGATCGACCGGCTTCTCGCCCCCACCACCCTGCATCTTGCCGGGCGCGCCGCTCGGTTCGGGTGAGTCGCCGCGCCGGCCGCCTCCACCCTTTCCGCGGGCCGCGACCATCGAGAAGCCCTGCTCTCGGTGAACCAGGATCTTCTCGCCTGCCTGGGCCAGCCGATAGCCGCGAACGTTGGTGGCAAGGGGCTGAGGTTTGGGGTCCTCGGGATCGATCTCGAGGGTCATGAGGTTGGTTTCGGCATCTGGGCCCGAGGCTTGCGCGAGCCAGAACAGTGCCTTGCCGTTAGTGCTCAAGGCGCGGTAGTTCCCGGTCGGAATGGGCACCTCGAAGAGTCGGTTCGCAAGCCCGTCCGCATCGATCACGATCGGTGTGACCTCGGCGGGGGGCGGCGTCCCGTCTCGGTCCGACTTGGGTGACGTTGTCCCCGGCTCGGCGTCCCGCGCAGCGGGGCGGGGCATCAGCTCGTCGTGGGGACGGAAGGGTGGTCGTGTACCGGCCTCTAGCGCGACCTGAAAGATGCCGATCGGCTGGTCGAAGAAGGCTTCGGGCTGACGCGGGCCCCATGGGCTGCCGACCAGCGAGCGCAGGTTGCGATCGGAAAGAAAGTACAGCCAGGCGCCGTCCGGGCTCCAGGCGGGGCTCGTGCTATTCGTGCGGTCGCTGGTCACCGGCATGCGGTCGCCGCTGACGGTGTCGAAGATGAAGATCTGGAGATAGGAATTGCGGGCCCGCTGGACGTAGGCCAAGTAGCGGCTGTCGGGTGACCAGGTGTGCTCGCCGATGCCTTCGCGCAGCGTGCTGACCTGGGTTTGGGTGCCGGAGGCGACGTCGAGAATCCACAGATCGTCGTTCTTGTCCGTGAAGGAGACGCGCGTGCCGTCTGGTGACGGATTACCAGCAAAGCGGAGAATCGCGCCGTCGCCCGTGAGGACCCGCTGTTGCAGGTCGTGCCCGGCTTGATCCGTTTCGAGAGGGGTGCCGTCCGCGGCCACCAGGTGAAACTCCAGCTCGCCACTCTCGTCGCTCAGCAGAAGGATGTGCTCGCCATCGGGCATGAAGGTGGCATCGCGAAAACGAACACCGGGCTTCCGGGCGATCTGTACCCGTCGGCCAGCACCTACCGGCAGGACGAACACGCGGCCCCGGACGGTGAGCACCAGCCGCTCGCCGGCCGCATCGACTCCGTAGGCAGTCAGATTCTCGAGGGGTTCGTCGACCCAGCGCTCGCGCAATTGATCGAAGTCGGAGGCCAGGTTGATCGCCAGGCGCAGATCGACGCCGGTCGCGAGATCGAGTCGCCAGAGATCGGCGCCGAGCTGATAGACGATGCGCCCGTCCGACAGGCTCGGTGACCGTACATCCCATCCTTGGTGACGCGTGTGCTGGCGCAAGTCGGTGCCGTCGCCGCGCATCGACCAGAGATTCATTGTGCCGTCGCGATCGTTGACGTAGTAGACGCGGCCGTCCCACACCATCGGTGAGTGGTCGCCGCCAGCGAAGTCCGCCGTCAGGTTGGTCGCCTCGGCATCGCCAGGAGTGAAGCGCCAGATGTTGCGCGCCGTGCCGCCCTGATAGCGCTGCGTGTTGTTGCGGTGGAAGCCGGGCCGCACGAAGAAGAGCGTGCCGTCGGAGGCGAATGCGCCATCGCTGGCCTGGTGGAGCGGCACCACGGTGCGGCTATTGCGGTCGGGATCGAGGCGCACCAGGTGGGGCACCGGTACGGTCGCGTCGTGCTGCGTGACGTAGAGCACTTCGTTGTCTGGCGTCCAGCCCACCACCGTCGAAGGCTCGGCCTCCCAGGTTCTTCGAGTGGGTACACCCCCGGTCAGCGGCACCGTGTAGACCTCGGTCGGTCCTTCGTACGCAGCACTGAAGGCGAGAGTCTGGCCATCCGGCGACACCGCCGGGGCGGTCTCCTCTCCCGGATTGCTGGTCAACCGCCGGGCGGTGCCCCCGTCGGCAGTGACCGTCCAGAGGTCGCCCTCGGCGGCGAAAACGATGGTTTCGTCGTGTAGCGCGGGGGTTCGGTAGTAGCCCTGGGAAGCGGCCAGGCTCGGGGCAGCGAAGGCGGCAAGGGTCAGCCCGAGGTACCAGGCATGGGATGTGAACTTCGGCATCGGCTGCTCCTGCGGTCGTTGACGGTGGCGCAGGGATGGTACCGCGTGACGACGGCGAAGCAGCCGGTTGGGTAGGGGGTGATCAGGGCTCGATGCCGTTGATCTCCGCGCGCAAGGCCTGGAGCTGATCGTCGATCGATTGGGCTTCGGCTTCCGAAGTTGTACGCGCCCGCAGCGATTGGAGGCGCTCCATGAGCGCGGAGAGGTGGCGGCGCAGCTCCGGGCGCACGGCTGCCGCGCCGGCCAGATCGCGTCGCGCTGCGGCGGAGAGCTTCAGGGCTTCCGCTGCACTGAGCTCCCGCCCGGCTTCCCGCGCCTCCTGGAGCTGCTGGGCCGCCGCGGCGGCCCGGTCCCGAAGCTGCTGGCGGACCTTCGCTTGCTCGTTCTCGATCTTCTCGGCAAAGGCGGCGTGCTCGGCGGCCTGCCGGGCGAGTCGCCGCGCGATCTCCTGGGACTCCGGCTCGCGAGCGGCGAGGTTCTCCTGGGCTGCGAGCTGGCGTGCCCGGACGAGCTCTTCCAAGGCCGCGGCTTGCTCGCGTGCCTGCTCTTTGCGCTCGATCAGTGCCATGCGCAAGGCTTCCTGTTGCACGGCGCGTTCGTGCTCGCGCTGCCGGAGGTGCTCGGCTCCTTCGAAGGTGCCCGGCCGCGCCTTGGTGTCGCCGCGCTTGGCGGTATGCTCCGTCCGCGCCGCCCATTCCGCCTCCAGCTTTCGGTACTTCTCCTCCAGCGCGCGCTGGTGGGCCTCGAGCTCGTGAGAGAGGGCCTCGCGTTTGCGGGCGTACTCGGCTTCGAGATCGCGATGTTGGCGCTCGAGCGTACGCTCGAGCTCCTCGATTCGTTCCGTGGCCTCGCGCTCCATTTTCTCTGCGACACGTTGCTGGTCGACGATCTCTCGTTCGTGCGTTTGCTGAAGTGCGCGTTGCTGCTTCTCGAGCGCGCGTTCGAGTTGCTCGACTTCTTTGGCGCGTTGCGCCTCCACGGCTTCCTCCTGTCGGATCCGTGTCTCTTCCAGCTCTCGCCGGGCGCGCTCGATCTCGGCATACGTTTTCTCCTCGGCCGCCCGCGCTTCCTGCTCGATCACCTTGGCCTCTTTGGCGGAGTGGGATCGCGCATCGTCTCCGGACCCACCCGCCGCCGATGCCGGGCCACTGGCGCGGACAGGAAGAATGAACAACACGAGCACGGCGGCGCTGCACAGCAGCAAGCGCAAGGCGCGGGGCAAGGGGCGAGCATCTGTGGGGCGAAGAATCATGGTGAGTCTCTCCTCGAGGTCGTGCCGTGGATCGGCGGTGGTCGCGTCGGACAGGGTTGGGGTGCGGTGGCGGGACAGGTAGGCGACGGTCTCGACGAGGCCCCGGGCATAGGCGCCCGTGAGCTTCGGGAAGGCAGTGATCACGCGGGCATCGCAAGCCTGTTCTTCGGCACGACGAAGCGCACTGCGGGCCCACCACAAGACCGGGTGCCACCAACAGAGGGTGGTGGCGCCGAGCTCAGCGAGCCGGACCCAAGGGTCGAAGCGCGCGACGTGGGCGAGCTCGTGGGCGACGACGGCGTCCAGCTCGTCGTCGGCAAGCCGGTCGACCAGCGGCGCCGGCAGGACCAGCGTCGGGCGCAGACCTTTGTGCAGCCACACCAGCGGCGGCACAGCGATCTGTGTCAGCCGGACGGGAGGGGTCCGCGCCAGCCCGAGGGTGCGTGCCAGGCGTTGGGTTCGCGCGGTCAGGTGTGCGGGGGCGGGTATCGCATGCTGAATCATACGGTCGAACCGCCGGGTGCGGGACAGCGCATGCAGCCCGAGAAGCAACGACCCGAGGCCGACGAGCAGACCGAAGGGGAGGGTGTGACCCACGGGTGCGCGCCGTGTCGGCGAGCTCGTCGCCGTAGCCGTCTGGTCTTCGCCCGCCCCGGTCTCGAGGTACTCGATGCCAGGTGACCCGGCCTTGACGTCCAACGGGGGCAGCACCTCCATGCGGAGGAGTGGCGGGGTCAGCAGGTCGAGCAGCACGATGAGCCAGAGTGCATGCCGCACCGCCGGACGACGAACCCAATGGCCGACGCCCCAGGCAAGCAGGGCAAGCACCAGGGCCGAAAGCGCGTTGGCCACGATGGTGGATTCGAGCCAGGCCGCGCCCGCCGCAAGATGACCCATGATCAGGCCACTCATGGTGCCTCCTCCGAATCGCTCAGACGATCGACCAGGCTGCGCAAGGATGCGATGTCGTCGGCGCTCAGCGCGCGCGCGTCCGCCGCTTCGACCAGTTGAGTCAGTAAGGGACTCAAGGCGCCGCCACAGAGTCGGTCGGCCGTGGCCTGCAGGCGGCCTCGGATGAGGGCACCGCGATCAACGGTGGCGCGAAACAGGCCCACACGGCCCGCGCGGCGACGGCCGACGAAACCCTTGGCTTCCAGGCGTTCGAGCAGCTTCTGCACGGTGGCATAGCGGGCAGCGCCACCGCCGGGATAGAGCTCGTCGGTGAGCGCGCGGATGGTGGACTCGCCAAATCGCCAGAGTGCTTCGAGCACGGAAAGCTCCGTGTCGGTGGCGTGGGAGTCGGGGAGGGGTGGTGTGTTCGCCTCAGACATCATGTCTGAGGCAGACTAAGACAGACTGTCTGAGTTGTCAAGCGCAAAGCGGACCGCGCGCCTGCTTCGGGACGCCTTCATGGAATGAGACTGGAAAGGCTGGTTCGAGGCGGGAGAGGTGCCGGGTGGCACGCATGGGGTGCGCGTCACCCGGCGTCGGGGAGTCCGAGGCTAGCTGGTGGCTTCGCTCAGATCCGAGGTGCAGTTGCCACAGCGTGTGGCCTTGTACGGGATGGTCGACAGGCAGAACGGGCACTTCTTCTCGGTCGGCTCACCGGGCGCCGGCTTCTCGCCGAGGGACTCCTCGTAACGCTCCTGCGCGTTGCTGACCATGCGAAGCAAAATGAATACGGCAAACGCGATGATCAGGAAGGTGAGGATGTTGTTGAAGAAGGTTCCGTAGTTGATCGTGACCGCTCCGGCTTCCTTGGCGGCTTCGAGGGTGGCGTAGGGGCCAGCCTCGCTTCCCTCCTTGATGACTTGGAACATGTCCGAGAAATCGACACCGCCGAGCAGAAGGCCGATCGGAGGCATGATGATGTCGGCGACGAACGACTTGGCGATCGTTCCGAAGGCTGCGCCGACGGTAAAACCCACCGCCATGTCGAGAATATTGCCACGCATGACGAACTTTTTGAATTCAGCGACGAGACCCATCCCGTTTCCTCCTACATACCCGTCGTTTCTATATGGCCAGACCGTCCCGTCCAGCGGGATCTCGAAGTCTAGGCCGTTGGCTTGAATCGTGGGAAGTATACGGCAACGATTCAGCTTCGAAGGGCATCGACGGTGCCGCACAGAATGTGCAGGGGCCACCGGACGCGTCGGCGTGCCGCGGAGCCCCAGGCCTCGCGCAGAGCATCGTCGATCTCGTCGAGGGGCTCGGCACCGCACGCGCTCCGGTACCGTTTCGCTGCAGACCAGGTGCCGAGGTAGCCACGAAGGCTGGCCAGAGTCCACTCCGCTTCGATCGCCATGCTGGGGAGATCGACGGGTTCGAAAGGGAAGCTCAGGTCGCGGTAGCCAGCCATCACGTGGCGGCGACGTTCCGGCCAGTAGGGGCCGACGACCAGGTCGTGAAATCGGACGATCAGCGCGTCGAGCGCCGGGGCGGTGGTTGGCAGGGTGTAGCACCAGGCAGCCAGGCAGCAGCCCGGGCTGGCCACGCGCCGAACTGCGGCGTAGAAGCTCGGCAGGTCGAACCAATGGAGCGCCTGGGCGACGGTCACCAGTGCGACCCGGCCTGCCCCGATCGGCGGTGCTTCTGCAAGGGCCAACACGGGCTGCACGATGCCCCGGTTCGGTGTGGGCTTCTGGTCGACGCAGGCGACCTGGCTGGGGGAGGCGTCCGTCGCGACGACCCGCGCGAAATGCGGCGTCAGGAGCTGCGCGGCTTGTCCGCTCCCGGTGCCCACATCCCAGGCGAGCTCGCGGTGGGGCGCGCGTTCGGCCAGTTGGGCGAAAAGGGTGTCGGGGTAGTGCGGCCGGAAACGACGGTAGGCATCGGCATGGCCGCCGAAGTGGTCGACGAAGGGCATTTCGAGGTGCGCCGGAACGCGCTACATCCCGGGACGTCCCGTTCGTTTCAGGTAGAGCTTGAGCGCTGCCTTGCGCAACTGCTCGCGGGTCTGACCACTCTTGGCCAGGACGCTGAGCTCGCGGGTCGGCAAGGCGTCGAGATGCTTGATCGCGAGCAACGGCGGTGTCTTGTTGCTGCGCACCACGGCGGAGCGAATGTCGCGGTTGGACATCCACTTCCGGCTGTCGGCGACCCGTTGCATGATCCCGCCGCTGGCATAGTTCGACTTGATGATCTCGAGCACTTCGGAGTCTTCGATCCGCGGATGATTGAGCAGGCCGAGGAGCACCTGGGGAGACGAGTCCCGAAGCAAGATCGCCCGCTCCTGCCGCGAGGCCTTGGTCGCCAGGCGGAAGCGCTCGGTGGGGTTCATCTCCTTGATCTTGAAGAACGGAGAGATCTCGGCTTCGGAAGCCGCTTTCCTTCCCGCGTTGTGCCGGGCGCCGGTCTGGCGAGAGGCAGCGCCGCCTGGCCGGGCAGCCGGCTTCTCGGGATCGAGCGCGGCGAGGGGCTCCGCTGGATCGTCGAGCTTGAAGGCTGTGCCGACCATGCCCGAACCGGGAAAGAGCTGTACGACCTCCGCCTGGGCCGTGAAGGTCACCGGCGGCGCTTCCACCGCCACGGTGACCTTCTGAAAAGGCTTGAGTCGATGCTCGAGGTGGAGAAGAAAGCCGTGTTGGTCGCGTGCGTCGGTGAAAAAGCGTCGTGCTTCGTCGCAGTCATCGAAGCGCAGCTGAAGCTGGTTGTCGTCCGGGAAAAGAGTCAGGCGCATGAAGTGCTCACGGGAATGGTTTGGCGCTGAAGCCTACCAGGCTCGGGCGTCCGCAACACGAATGATGGTCGCGATCAGAACGCACGTGGCGCACACATCTGGGTGAAGGGGCGGGCGCGAGATCGGTTCATCATCAGCAGGAACATGCCCGTCCCACAATGCAAGCCAATCGGCCCAACAAGCGAGTCATGGGATGGCCTCGTGCGTCTAATCTCATATGACCGCACGAGCCGAGCTGCTTTCTAACGCCACTTTGCAGTACTCCAATTGGCATTCCTCCTCGTGCCCGCGGCGCCCTCGTGGCCCGCGGCGGGTGGTGAAAGAGGTAGCTCGGCTTAGGCGGTTTATCTTCCTCGTTCGGCGGCGCGACCTCCAACGGGGAGCACCCGGGCTCGGCGAGACCCGACGCGAGAAACACGGCGGTGTTCTCCGCGGGCGAGCTTTGGGTCATTAGCCCCGACCGCCCCAACACATCCTCATTGTCGCGTGGTTCTCCACGCGATTTTTTTTGCCTGGAAAACGCGGCTCGGCCTCACGGTTGCCACGGCTGATTGGTACCGGCCGGTCGGCCGGGAGTGGCCCTTGGTGCCCTCGGGATTCGATCCTAGGCTGCGGAGATGACGAAGGAACTCGCCAAACGAAGCCACGTCTCGCCTCCACCCGCGTCCGAGCTCGCCACGCTGGCCCGGCTTCCGGCGCGCGCCAGCATGCTGGGGGAAAGGGTGGTGCTCCGCACGATCGATCCCGAACGCGACGCCGAGGCGCTGTACGGAGCGACTCATGGGAGTGTCGAGCGCGAGGCGGTCTGGCAATTCGTGCTGCCCGGTCCCTTTGCCGATCAGGCCAGTATGGTGCGCTGGCTCGAGAGCTGCGCTCCGGTCGACGATCCGCATCGTTTCACCGTCGTCGATCGCAGTCAGGGTCGCGCCGTCGGCATTGTCGCGTTCACCAACATTCGTCCCGACATGCGTGTGATCGAGGTCGGGCATATCTGGTACGTGCTCGACGCGCAGCGTACACACATCAACACCGAAGCCCTCTACCTGCTGCTCCGCTGCGCCTTCGACACCCTGGGGTACCGCCGGGTGGAATGGAAGTGCGACGATCAGAATGTTCGTTCGCGCGCCGCAGCCCAGCGCCTCGGCTTTTCATTCGAAGGGGTTTTTCGGCAACACATGATCATGCGTGGTCGCAATCGCGATACCGCGTGGTTCGCGATGCTCGACGGAGACTGGCCGGCGATTCGTCGGGGCTTCGAACACTTCCTCGGCCGCCATGGTGACACGGACGATGAAGGCGCCTCGGGCACCCGGGATGGTGCCGACCGCAGGGCCTCGTTGTCAGCGCTGATTGCAGAGTCCCGATCTCAGCCCGCGTGATCGCGGTCCGGGTGCGGCCGCCCTGGGCAGCGGGGGAGCGACGACGAGATGGCGGCTCGGAGGGATCGGCCGCCACCCTCGGCGGTGGACCAACTGGTAGCCTTGCGGGATGAGCAAGTTGGTCTGGGTCGCGACGCAATGTCTGGTGGTTTCCTTGGTCTGGGTACTCTCCGCGCCGGTCGACGTGGCCGCAGCGCAAGTTGCTGATACGGACAAGGCTCCCCAAGCGGCGACGCAGGAAGCGAAGGGGGCGGCTGGCGCGATGGCGCCCGGCACGGTCACGCCCAAGGTCACCAGCCTCGATGACCCGAACCAACAGCTCGCGTTCTACGTTCCGAGCGCGTACACGGCGGAGCGGTCGTGGCCGGTTCTCTTCGTGATGGATCCGCGCGGCCGAGCCGAGATGGCGCTCGAGCTCTTCCGACCGGCCGCTGAAGAACATGGTTGGATCGTCCTCAGCTCCTACCAAACACGCAGCGATTCGAACGACGACCCCAACACGCCCGCGCTCAAGGCGATGCTCGGCGACGCGCAGAAGCGCTTTGCCATCGATAGTCGCAGGATCTACCTGACTGGCATGTCCGGTACGTCCAAGGTCTGCTGGCCGTTCGCGCGCATGCTCGAAGGCAATGTCGCCGGGGTGATCGGCGTCGCTGGCGCCATGCCGCCGAACATGACGCTCGATGACCGGGTGCCGTTTGCCTACTTCGGAATCACCAGCGACCATGACTTCAACTTCCGGGAGATGCGCGAGCTGCGCCACGCTTTGCAGCAGCTCGGCGCGGTTCACAACTTCGGGGTATTCGAAGGCCCGCATGGCTGGGCGCCGCAGGCACTCAGTGGGCAGGCCGTCGCGTGGCTGGAGCTGATCGCCATGCGAGATGGGTTGGCGCCACACCGTGACGAGTTCATCGATGCGCAGCTCGCCGCGGCACGTGCGCGAGCAGAACAGGCCGAAGCAGGTGGCGACTGGTTGGCGGCCTACGAGGCATTCGATCAGGCGGCGCGCGACTTCGATCGTCTGCGGGATGTTTCCACTCTGCGCGCCAAGGCGGATGCATTGGCCGAAAGGGGTGAGGTTCGCAGCCTTCGGGACCGCGAGCGCAAGCTCCTGCGTGATGAGCGGCAGTACCGCGAGAGCATTCAGCGATGGCTCAATCAAGTCGCCGCGCGCTCGACGCCGATGCCTGCGAAGCGCTCGATGGTCATGCTCCAGATCGCGAGTTTGCAGGAGGATGCCGCAGGCTCCGATCGTCAGGCAGCACAATCCGCGCAGCGTCGGCTGGAGACGATCTTCGTTCAGACTGCTTTCTATCTACCCTCTGCCTACCGCGAGCGCCAAGACCTCGAGCGGGCCCAGGCCGTGCTCGAGTTGGCGACGCGCATCAAGCCGGAGAGCGCCTGGCCGTACTGGCAGCTCGCTTCGCTTCACGCCGAGCGCGGCACGTCCGATGGTGCGTTCGAAGCGTTGCGTGCAGCTGCCGAACGGGGGCCGGTCGACCTCGAGCGGCTGAAGCGCGATCCGCAATGGCTGCCGCTTCACGAGGACGAGCGCTGGCAATCCTTCGTCGCGTCTCTGGACGGCTAACCCTTCTCGCGCCAGTCACCGAGGAATTCGCAGGCTGAATCGCCGCGGTGTACGCAGCGAACCTCGGACATCGTGATCTGGCTGGCGCCGACTGCCCGGCCCATCTCTTCGAGGTAGGCGACGTTGAGCCGGCAGTGGGCGCGGGCGACGTCCGGAAAGCCCGAGAGCTTCATCGTTGCGTAGCCGGGACCGTGGTCACCCAGCGAGACATTGCCGCGTGAGCAGTGTCGACTCCACAAGTAGCCTCCCCAGGATCCGAAGCCGCGGTGGACCAAGGCCTCGACTGAGGCAAAGACACGCAAGATCGTGAGGATGTTGTTGGCATCCTTGCGCAGTGAATAGCGACCGAGATCGGCCAACGACTCGAAGTCACCCGATCCGAAGCGTTGGTCCAGGGCGACCAGCATCGCCTCATAGGCCACGTAGGGATACCAGCTCGACGCACGAAGCGGCTGGTCGAAGACCGCCTTGGCCTCGCTGGGAAGCGAGGCCAAGATCGCCGGGATCTCGGCGCCGCGGCTGGTTTCCTTGAGGTATTTGAGAATCCCGAGCAGCGCCCGGCCACGAATTTTGGTCATGAAGCTTCGTTCGGCACGTCGTCACCCCCATCCCCGCGCCCCATCTCGGCATGTCGGCCGCTCGCGTAGACATCGGCGGGAGCGATGCACGCGGTAAGCCCGGCCTCACCGAGAGACGAGGCCATGGAGTGTACCCGAGTGCTCGCCCTCGCGAATACGCGATCGAGCCCAGGAAGCTCGCGCGTGCCGATTGACGCCGATATGCTACGGCGGGGATCAATGTCGAGAATCAGATGCCGAACTGCCCGGGGGGCTGCGCGCTAGACTTGCGCGCCAGAATCTACCCAACCAGGAGATCGTTTCGTGAAGAAGGTCGCATTGCTGTTCTTGATGGCCATCCTCGCCGCGGTGGCGATGGCGCTGTCGATCTACCCAAGCTACCTGCTGGCGCCACCTCAGGCTCATACGCCCGAGGACATCGCCCACGCATTCCAGATGCGCGGTCTGGCGCCTTGGTTGGTTCTGGCCGTGGCCTTACTCTCCGTATTCGTGGGTGTCACGGTGTGGCGCTTGCCCAAGCGTCCCGGGATCTTCCGACGGGTCCTGCTCGGTACGGCGCTCGTGGTCCTCATGGCGCCGCTGGTGGTGGCCGCCGTGATCAGCCGTGGGACCATCTTCGAGCGGATGTTCGCGTCCCTATCCGAGGTCGAGCTGGAGTCGGACACCGCGTCGGACACCCTGAATCCGGTCGGTGACGACGAGATGGTCATGGGCATCTCCGTGGGCGGGGCGTCCCGGGCCTACCCGATCCGCATCGTCGGCTACCACCACATCGTTCACGACACCCTGGGGGGCGAGCCCGTCGTCGCCACCTACTGACTGCTCTGCCACACCGGTCTGGTGTGGAGCCGCGTCGTCGATGGGCAGGTCCTGACATTCCGCATGCTGGGCCTCAACAACCAAAACTTCATGATGACCGATGAGCAGACCGGCACCTGGTGGCAGCAGGTAACCGGCGAAGCGATCCAAGGGCCCCTGGCGGGCAAACGCCTGGCGCGGGTGCCGTCGGACGAGGTGCGGCTGGCGATTTGGCGCCAGGACCACCCGGACACCACGGTCATGGCGTACCAAGAAGCCTTCGCCGACAACTACCTGGCGGAAGACTGGGAAACGAACGTCGCGGAGTCGCCAGTCCCCGAAGTGCTGGTGACGGGACGCGAGGAGCTCGGGGCCCGTGAGGTCGTCATCGGGGTGGCGTTGGGGGAGCAGACCAAGGCGTACTCGCGTGAAGTGCTGCGCGCTCAAGGACCGATCATCGACTTCCTCGGCGGCGTGCCGATCGTCCTGGCGATCGATGCTGATGGGCAGTCGGTCCGCTGCTTCGACCGCCGCCTCGACGGCCGTACGCTCGAGCTCTTTGCCGTACCTGATGCCGACAGCTTCCAGATGCTCGATGCCGAGACCGGGTCGACCTGGGACTTCGCGGGGCGCGCGATCGACGGCGAAGCAGCGGGGCAGCAGCTCACGCGGGTGCAGACACTGACCTCGTTCTGGTTCGACTGGCGCAACCAGAATCCCGAGACCTTGATCTACGATGCAGGTATGCCACAGCCCGGTGATCAACCCGCTGTGGCACCGGCGGCGACCGAGGCCGAGGCGGCCGACGTGGCGGGTTCCGAAGCAGCGGATTGAGGGCGTCAGGTCAGGCCCATTGGGTGGCCCAGAGCTGGGCGGTTTACAGAATTGTGACTGAGGGCGGAGCTGGTCGTGTGAGCAGGTCGCTATGCTGGTGTGCAAGTACGCTTGCGCGCCAGCAACCTCTCGACCTGTTCCCAGGAGGCCTCATGTCACGATCGCCGATTCGATCTGCGTTTCTACTCGCCGTTTTCGCCACGTGGGCCGCGGCGCCCGCGCTGGTCGCCGAACCCGATGCCCACGGACTGAGCATGGGTACCCCCGACGTGGCGTCGGTGGGTGCCCTGGAATTCACGCCTGACGGTGTGCTCTTCGTCGGGGACGCCAAGGGCGGCGCGGTATTCGCGATCGCAATCCCCGAGAGCGACACGAAGGCGACGGACCCGCCGCGGGTGGCGAATCTCGACGCCGAGCTGGCCGGCTTGCTCGGCACGACGCCGCGCGATGTGGTCATCCACGATCTGGCCGTGCACCCACACTCGCTGGCTGTCTATTTGTCCGTTTCGCGTGGCCGCGGTGCCGATGCCCAGCCCGCTCTGGTGCGGGTTTTCGGAGACGGCATCGAGGTGTTGAGTCTCGAGGACGTCCGTTTCGCGAGGGTGCCGTTGTCGCGGGCACCGGACGCGGATGCCAAGGATCGGCGCGGACGGTCCCTGCGCGCGGTCGCGATCACCGATCTCAAATTCCACGACGGCAAGCTCTACATCGCCGGCCTGTCCAACGAGGAGTTCGCCTCCAGCCTGCGCACGGTCGACTTCCCCTTCAAGGGGGAGGGCTCGTTCAACACGGTGGAGATCTACCATGGCGCCCATGGTCAGTTCGAAACCCATGCGCCGATTCGTACCTTCCTGCCCATCGAGCTCGAGGGCAAGGATCATCTTCTCGCCAGCTATACCTGCACGCCACTGGTCACCTTGCCGCTCGAATCCCTCGAGGACGGCAAGCATGTGAAGGGCAAGACCGTGGCCGAGCTGGGCGCCGGGAACTCGCCCCTGGACATGTTGTCGATCGAGCGCGATGGCAAGACCTTCATTTACATGATCAACAACCGTCGGGGCGGCATGAAGATCGATCCCGCGGACATCGTCTCGGCGGAAGCCATTACGGCACCCCTCGACGAGATGTTCGCGGGTGTTCCCTACTTGCCGATGCCGTTTGCGGGCGCGCTGAAGATGGCGAATTTCGACGACGAAGCGATCGTGCTGCTGCGGCGCGATATCGAGAGTGGCGCCCTGCAGCTGCGGAGCTGGCCGAAGCGCTTCCTCTAGTCGCGCATGCGAGGGTGTGGAAGACGCGTGCCGTGGATTCGGGGCCTGGCGGTTGCCGGAGCCTTGGTCCTGGGCGCCCTGAGCCTCGGTGGCCCTGTCGCGGCCGAGCCGGTGCTCGGCGCGCCTCAGGCTCGCTTCGTTGCCGATGAAGCGACCGGCGGCTGGTTCGAGGTCGTTGGCTTGGGGGGCGTCGATCTCGAGGCGCTCCGCAGCCGTCCGCCGTCGTCGTCCGAGTGGGGCGAGATCCTCACCGTCAACAGCCTCGACGAGACCGGCGAAGTCACACCGCGCGCCATGCTCGGAAACGTTCGGACGGGCGCCGAGGGGCTTCGCTTCGAGCCCCGCTTTCCCCCCGTTCGAGGCTTGTCCTACCGCATCCGGCTCGACCTCGACGCATTGCGCGCGCGGCTGCCCGGTGCGTCCTCACCCCGTACCTCGGCCGACGACGGGGCGGTATTCGAGACAATCGTGACGGTGCCGGCGACCGACGCGCCCACCGTCGTCATCGAACAGGTTTATCCGTCGGTCGATCGTGTTCCAGCCAACCTGCTCAAGATCTACCTGCACTTCTCGGGCGCCATGGCCCGTGGCGAGGTCTACCGCTGGGTCAAGCTCTACGGTCCCGATGGTGAGGAGGTCGCCGCTCCGTTTCTCGAGATCGACGAGGAACTCTGGGATCGGGGGCAGCGCCGTCTGACCCTGTTCTTCGATCCGGGGCGCATCAAGCGTGGGCTTCGACCGCACGCGGAACATGGGCCGCCGCTGCGGGCAGGTGGGTCCTTTCGCATGACCATCGACGGAGCGTGGCCGGATGCCTTTGGGCGGCCGCTCGGCGCGGGCTACGAAAAGGTGCTGGAGGTCATGGATGAGGACCGAGAGGCACCGCGGATGGCGGCGTGGCAGGTGGCCGAGCCAGCCGCGGGAACCCATGACCCCCTGATCGTCACCTTTGCCGAACCGCTGGATCACGCTCTGGCCTTGCGCATGATTCGCGTCGAGCGCGCGGCAGGCCAGGTGCTCGACGGGGTCGCGATGCTCCAGGACCAAGAACGTGTTTGGCACTTCGTTCCCACCGAGCCGTGGCAACCGGGCACCCATCGACTCTCGGTCGATGGTGCGCTGGAGGATCTCGCCGGCAACAGCCTGCGGGGTGCCTTCGATCGGGACGTCAGTCAGGGAGAAAGTGAGCAGCGGGCCGCACGCTTTGCGCGGCCCTTCGCGGTGGGAGAGTAGCGCAGAGACTCAAGGGCGGTTCCACTCCCAGGTCGTCAGTGGTTTGCGGAACTCGATCCGCGCTTCCCGGTCGGGACGGTCGTCGCTTTCGCGTGAAGCCAGCTCACTCGCGTCGACCTGATCGACGGCGATGCGCAATGCGTAGATCAGCTCGGTGACCGACTCGAACGGGTCGTCGACCCGGCTCCAGCGTCCAAGGTAGTGCTTGGTGTAGGCCGCCTTCCGGTAAGCCGACCGGAGAAGGTGAAAGTCCTCGTGCAGCCGATCAATGTCATAGCTCGGTTCGGCGAGGGCAAGGTCGAAGCGTGTAGCGAGCTGGTCGAGGCTGGCGAGGTTGGCGAGCGCCTTGGCTTCGTTCGACGCGTCTTTGGAAACGCTGCCCCGGTTGTCGTCGTGGCGGGCGAGCCGAATGGCAGTCCGCTCGAGACCCCGGGTCGTCGCGGCCAATTCGTCGGCCAGCATCCTGACCTGCGCGCGCGGATCCACGCGCACGGTTTCGCCGGTCTCGTCCGGTCGTGTACGGTCCTCAGCCTGAGCATCCGCCGCATCCGAGGGCTGTGCACGCGTCTCGAAGCCCTGATGGTGACTGGGGACGATCGGCTTGCCGTGACTACCGGTTGAATGCAGGCGCCATCCCGTTCGGTAGCTGGCGGCTGCGGAAGCGGCGGACGCGGTGACGGCGAGTCCGAGCGCGGTAGCGAGCATCGTGCGTGTCGTGGCATTCATGGGTGGTCCTCCTTTGGGCCATCTCCGTACGCGCCTGAGTTCAGCAAGTGTGATGCCAGGAGCGGCAATCCCCAGCACTACTGGCCTTACGGCTCGACGCGCCCGCTTGTTCGGTGTTGCGTGTCCTCTTTGCATGACGCTTACGTTGTCGTCGCGCAGACGCTGCGCGATGTGACAGCCTTGCCGTAGTCGTAGGCTCTCGCTGCGTGGCGAGTACCCGCAGGTAGCCCCGAACAAAACGTTTCGCGAGTCAGGCTCGTCGCCATTCGAGTCAATCGTGCTGGGATCCAGTCCGGATTCGAACTCGACCCGTAGAACGAAGGAGCTTGAAGTGCTCCCTCGAGTCCATACGCGGAAATTCAGGAGAAATCATGCATCTGACATCCAAGAAGATCCTTGCCAGCGGTGCACTGATCGCTGGCATGCTCGCGACCGTCGGTAGCGCATCGGCGGCCCGGGTCGCCGTGGGCGATGCCGCGCCCGGCGTTTCGCTTCAGGCGACCGACGAGTCGACCTTCGATCTGCAGGCACTGCACGGAGAGAAGCTTGCCGTATTGGTGTTCTTCCGCGGCGCGTGGTGACCGTTCTGCCGCACGCAGCTCGGTGAGCTGCAAGAACGCCTTGATGAGTTCGAAGCCCTCAATACTCAGATCGTAGGGATCGCTCCCGACACCCAGGAGCGGATGGCCAAGATGGTCGAGGAACACGGCTTTACGATGCCGGTTCTCCTCGACGAGGGTCTTGCCGCGACCCAGGCCTACGGCATTGCCACCGATGACGGCAAGCTTCCGCATCCCACGGTGGTGGTGATCGACGAGAAGGGTAAGGTGCGCTGGGTCCACCTCGACGAGGACTACCGCCGTCGCCCGTCTCCAGACACCGTGCTCGATGCCGTGCGCGCGGCCCGGTCCATGGCCGGCGACGCAGACACGGACGCCGACTGACGAGGATCAGCTCCCTGCGGGGTCCGGCGCGCTGCTGAGCAGGGTCCGGACCTCGTCGTTTCGATCCGCGTCGCTGTCCTCATTGCGCCCGGCTCCACGACGATCCATTGCCCGCCCCGACGTCTCCTCCCGAGACCGCCCGCCTCCCGATTCGCCCCTCGATTCGCGTCGCCAATCGCGGTATGCGCTCCGAATGTGAGACGCCTCATGGTCGTGATTCTCACGACTGAGATTTATCCGTTCTCAAACTTGAGATGTGGTGGGTCCGTGCCTGCGATGCACGTCTGTCTGTAGCGACCCACAACCTCATGGTCGGGACCGCTCGGTCCGCACGAGGTTTACGCCCTGGAGCAAAGGTCGAGCCTCGGCTGTCCCGTGTTGCGGAAGCCGTGCGCGCTGCCGCATGCCGACCGGACGCCCGACGCGCTTCGACGACTGGCACGCAGCCTGCTTGGGCTGGTAGGGCATTCCGATTGTGGTGGTCAGCGTGGAGACACGTGGCAGGCTCATTTGAGTCGCCCGTGTGTCGGGTTGCCATTCGGCGAGTGCGCTCCTGCGGTTGTTGGCTGGGCGACCGGTGGGGAATCGAAGCTGAGCACGTCTGGCTCGCGCGAGCGGAAGCATCAGCGCCAAGATTCCAGTCTCATGGAGGTGGAACTCATGAATCGCGAACGCAAGTGCGCCAACGTGCGCCTGACTGCTTGGGTCGTCCTGACGGCATGGCTCGGAATCGCGCTGGTGGCGAGCGGCGCCGCGGCGGAAGCCGGTGACCTGTTCACCCCGCTGCCCGACGGCAAGGTCACGATCTTCGATGCCCCTGCAGCCGCGGAAGCGTGGCGGATTTCGATCGATCCTGCTGTGTTGGACGGCGCACCGAATTCGCTCGCCTTCTCGTTGCCGGATGGCAAGCGTCTCGCGGCGCAGATTTGGGATGTGGAGAAGCGCGGTACCGGCGATCTGGCCTGGCGTGGCCATATGGCGGACGGCGGGCACACGACCCTGACGCTCAAGAACGGATACGTGATGGGGTTGATCGAGACCGCGACCGGGACCTGGGAGCTGACCTCGATCGCGGATGGCAGCCAGGTCCTCGTCCGCCTCGACTTCGACAGCTTCGAGTCTTGTGCCCACGAGTTCGACCATGACGACCAGACGCCGCTGATCTTGAAGGACGCGTCGGCAGCAACGGCGGGCGTCGCCACCAAGGCGGATCCGGTCAACAGTGTCGACATCCTGACGGTCTACACGCCGCAGGCACAGGCGGGTGCGGGTGGTACGGCCGCCATCGAGGCGACCGCGCAGTCGGCAGTCGATGTGTCCAACACGGCGTTCGCCAACAGCGGCATGGACATTCGCTGGAACCTGGTGCACACCCAGCTGATCAACCGCAATGACGCCAACAATGCCCGCGCCGATCGCGACTTCGTACGCGCCGATCCGACCACCCAGGCTTTCCGCGACGTTTTCCGTGCCGACATGGTCGGCATGCTGGTCGAGAGCGCTGGCCCTGGCCTGTGTGGGGTCGCCTTCCTGATGGGCAACGAGAGCGCCGCGGCCTTCTCCGAGAACGGCTACCAGGTCACCCAGCGCAACTGCGCGGTCGGCAACCGCACCTTCGCCCATGAGCACGGGCACAACATGGGCCTGCAACACAACCCCCAGAATGGCGCCCCAGCCTCGCAGGCCTTCCGGACTTTCGCCTTCGGCCACTTCGTCAACGGCAACTACCGGACGGTGATGGCGGCTGGGGGAAGCCCGTGCCCGAACGGTTGCTCGCGCGTGGGGCAGTTCTCCAACCCCAATATTGTGTTCCAGGGCGCGGCTTCCGGTATTGCCAACCAGCGCGACAACGCGCGCACCTCGAACATCACCGCACCCTTCGTGGCCAACTGGCGTGAGCGGTTCCCGGCGCCGTCATCGTGCTCGGACTGCGTAGACTTCGACAACACCGCGACCGTCGGCTATTCGAACCAGGACACCGGCTCGGGGCCGGTCGCCGTGCGCGACAACGGTGCCACGTTTGCCCTGGGCGGCAACCGCTGGCAGCGGAGCAACCAGACGTTCACGATCAACGCGGACTCGGTGCTGGAATTCGAGTTCCTGTCGACGGTCGAAGGCGAAATCCACGCCATCGGTTTCGACGAGGACGACACCCTGACGAACGACACACGGGTCTTCCAGCTCTTCGGCACCCAGACCTGGGCCAGTGCCTTCCAGGACAACAACAACTACACCAACGGGCAGATCGGAACGTTCGTCAGCTACAGCATCCCGGTCGGTCAGTTCTACACGGGCTCGGGCTTCCGCCTGGTGCTGGTCAACGACAAGGATGCCGCGGGTCAGAACAACACCAGCTTCTTCCGCAACGTGCGTTTGACCGACGGTGGTGGCCCGCCACCTCCGGGTGACTGCGCGGTCGAAGACAGCTTCGAGAACGGCGCGGCCGGTTGGAGCAACAACGGTGCGTCCACTTGCACGACCGGTGCCTTCACCCTCGGTACCCCCACGCAACAGACGTCGACCGTGGTCACCCAGGTCGGTGGCGACAACACCAGCGGCTCGGGAAGCGCGATCTTCACCGCCACCAACTCGAGCGCCGGCAACGCCGACGTCGACGGTGGCGAGTGCATCCTGACCTCACCGACCTTCAACGTGACGGACGCTTCGGAGCTGGAAGTCTTCTACTTCCATGGTCAACGCGACGCCGGTGACGATCCGGGCGGTGACTTCTTCGTTATCGAGGCGTCGGTCAACGGTGGCGCCTTTGATCCCTTCGTCTCGATCGGCGACGTTCGGAGTGTTGCGGCCTGGACCCGCGCGGCGCGCAATGTCCCGGCCAACTCGACCGTCGTTTTGCAGGTCCGTGTCTCCGACGGCGCAGGCCCCGGTGACATCATCGAGGGTGGTATCGACGACCTGTCGATCTGCGCGCAGTAGGTTCCACATGTCGTAACCAGGGACCGCGCGACCAGGCGAAGCCCTGGCTCCGGGCCTCTCCGCGATGCGGGGAGGCCCGTTTCAATTCTCGGCCATAGCGTCTTTCTGCGCGCGCAGCGCGGCCAACCGTTCGGCGAGCGTGGCCAGGGTCTCGGCGGCGTCCGCGCCGCCGCGTTCCTTGGTGAGTGCGATGGCGCGCTGTTGGGCTTCGATGGCGGCACCGAGCTGTCCGTCAGCTTCGAGCGCGTCGACCAGCCCGGCCATTGCGGCGGGCAGCCGCGGTCGGTAGGCCACCCGGCGACGCGCGATCGCCACGGCTTCTTCCGTTCGCTCGAGGCCGATCAGGTGACGGGTCAAGAAGCGCAGGCTGTTGACGCTGTTCCAGCGGTCGGCACGGGGCAAGACGGTGAAGCCGGCGGTCTTGGAGAGTGCGCTGTAGTAGCGATCGAGGTTGGCCAAGGCATCGCCTGGCTGTGCCACGAGGTCTCGATAGCGCGCCGACCACTGCGCCTTCGGAAAGCGCTGGTCGAGGGCCGAGAGCACAGCCTTGATGAA
>CALFAM010000179.1 GCA_937948815.1 uncultured bacterium | reverse complement strand
AGTGATAGCGCCCGGTTGTTCCTTCAGCTCTGGCGAGCGGAATGGCGAACACCCATGCGGGATTGGCGATGCAGAAGGAGCGTCAGTGCTGGCGTCGGCAGGGCAGGCGCCAGTCGGGTAGGCAGCGTCGTGCCATCAAGGCTGGCAGCGCAGGGGCACTTCGAGCGTGACCGTCTGGTCGCCCGCGGTCAGGCGCAGGCTCGTTTTGGCGTCGACCGTCTTGGGATCGTCGAAGGTGGGCAGGGCGAAGGCGAGCACGGCAGCGGCGCTCCCGTGGTGGCTGACCGCTGAGCTCTGGACCCCGAGAAGCTCGCCAGCGGTGACCGTGTCGGCACCCGGGCCGACGACGGTGAGCGCCTCTTGGGGGATGCAGACGTTGAGCCCGTCAGGAAGGGCGACTTCGAGGGCCAACGTGGGGGGCGATGGCGGTGTGCAATCACTCGCCTTGCCTTCGACCGACACCGAGCCGGTCAGCACCTGACCTCGGTCGGTTACGAGGGTCAGCGGCCAGGTCGAGAGGGCCTGGTTGACGGCGGCGGGTTGGTCGAAGGTCAGCAGGTAGCCTCGTCGATCACCCGTGCTCGGCACGCGTGTGATCGATGCGCTCTCCCGGCTTCCGAGGAAGGCGTGGGCGAGCGTGAATCCGTCCGTGTCGATGGCCAGGGTAATCGACTCGGAACAGCGGGATACGGTCTTGGGAGACACGCTGCGCAGCCGCGGCTTGACAGGCGATGGCTTGCACGCGTCGCCCGTGGCCGTGATGCTCGACCGGAGCACGGCGCCACGTCGCGTTACCAAGGTCAGGGGCCAGGTGTCGAGGCCGACGTTGCCGTCGTTCGGTGCGGCGAAGGTGAGAAGCGTCAGCGCGTTGCCCTGGCCTGGCGGATTGAGCTCTTCGATCGACTCCGCGGCTACCGTACCGAGCAGGGCGCGCTTGACACGCTCACCAACCGTTTCGACCAACAAGCGGACATCGCGCTCGCAGCGCGGTACCGAGCTCGGGCTGACCCGGGCCACCAGGCCAGCGGACGCGGGTGGCTTGGTCACGCAATTACCCTGGGCATCGAAGTTGTCGTCGAGATCCAGGCGCCAGGTGTCGAAACCACTCTGGGTCCACACGGTCACGTTGGGACGGCGCAGCTGCGGACCTTTGGGAAGATCTTCGAGGTCGAACGTCGCGGCCACGCCTTCCATGTCGGGAAGCACGCGGATCGAGCCTTCCTCGGCGGCCAGGCCAGCAAGCTGAACCTTGGAGCTGCGCCAGATGTTCGAGCCGTAGATCTGCAGCCGCACTTTGCCGTCGCAGACCGAGAACCGCTCGGGGTAGACCGCATAGATCTCCGTGTCGCGGATCGGTGCGCCGAGAAATTCGCGAGCCAGCACTGCCGTCAAGCTGTCGAGATCCGCGCGCTTCTTCGGTAGGTCTTTCCTCAAGGTCCGTTGGCTGTCGACATTCAACAGCCCCAAGTCAGCGTTTGTCTTGGCGCTCCAGTGGCCAACCCAGCCCGACTTCACATCCATCTCGACCCGTGGCCACCAGACGGGAACCACCAGGTCGGCGGTTAGGGTGTAGTTGGCGAGGGTGTGTTCGAGGTAGACCTCACCCTCCGTGGGGTCGAGCAAGGCGCGTGGGCCAAAGACCCAACCAAAGACACCCATGCGCTCTGGATCGTCTCGAGTGCGCGACGCAGAGGAGGCAGCGTCTCCGCCGTCAGGAGATGAGTCCGAAGCGGTCGTGGGCGGCGTGATTGGTGGCGCAGCGCCCTCGTCGGGTTGTGTCTGGCCAGAGAATGCGACGACCAAAGGCAGCCGCTCGATCGTCTCGATTTGCCCTGTCGCGCCCTTGGAGAAGCTGCCACCCAATCCGGCACCACCGCCGCCATCGGAGAAGGTCTGCTGTAGCGATCCGGCGAGCTGCAGTGCTCGGGTAGCACTGGCAACCGTCGACACCCGTTGCTCGAGCTGGAGTGGGCTCACCGCGTGAACGGTGGAAGACCCTTTGAGCAGGCAGGTCTCGTTCCAACCGTAGTCGGGGTATTTCTTGTTGCACCCAATGCTGTCCTCCGTCAGGGCACGGAAAAATTCGAACGGAATGGTGGTGCCATATTCCTCGTGCTCCCACCGCTCGAGCAGGAGGCTCGTAGGCGGGCTGTCTCTGGGAAGGGAGGGCTTGCTCCACGCGGTACAGGCATTGTGTTGGAACAGGAAATCGATGTAGCGACGGGCGGCGTCCGTTGTTTCTGTGAGCCAACGGAGTAACCAGTCGAGACGCTCCTCTTGAATGTCCGTCAGGCGGGTGAGGCTCGTCAGGCCCTGAACCGAAGCCGAGATTGCGCGAGAGCTTTCGAGAATCCGAATCGCGAAGTCGAGGGAGTCTTCGGCTGGCCAGAAGGCAAGCCAATCGTCGGTCGTGAGCCGTGACGCAAGTGACAACACAGCCGTGACGAGTTCCTGCTGATCAGCTTTTCCGAACGCAGCGCCTCCACCCGGCCGCTGCGTTCGCATCGCTTGATAGTTCACGTAGGCGGCCGATTCCGAAATCATGATCGGGTTATCTCGCGAATACTGTGTGCCGAGACCTTTGAATCGTCCGGGACCTTCACGCTCGAGAAGCGCGCCTAGCTCGAAGAGATTGTCGACGGATTCGTTGAGTGTCGGCTCGACGGCTACGGGTGCGCGAAGGAATGTTCGTGAGCAGTATGCCTCCGACTCCGTTGCAGACCTGGCCTTGGCCAAAGCCAGCGGTGACGTGTCGACCGGGCGATTCGCGAGGCCTCGAATCACACGTTCGACGAATAGCTGGAGCGCCGCGCCCTTGACCGCATAGGTCAGGGCATGCTCGCGGAGTGCCTGGCCCGCGGGCATGGCCAGCGCGAGGCTCTTGCAGCCTCGCAGCTTAGCTTCGGCATTGCTCTTGACCGATTCGCAGATATCGAAAAGCTGGCCTGGTTGACGATCCGGATGGTAGTAGATGTTGCCGACCGTGAAGGCGCCAGCTGCGGCGAGGGAGCGGAAGAGGGGGTTGGGGATACGACCCTTCTGGGCCATGCTTTCGGCCTGGTTGAGCCGGTACGTGGCGTGACCGAGCCAGGTGCGGTAAAGGCTCGGGAAGTAGTCCATCACCTCGGGTGCGGGTGGCTTGATCGCCAACTCACTGACACCCCACTTGCGCTTGTGCTCACCCGGGGCCACGGTGGCCTGGAACTGCAGGCGATAGAGGGTGTAGCCGTCGCGATCGTGGCCGTCGTCGAGCCGGGCCTCGGCGAGAGCGGCGCGGAGATCCTGACGATAGGCCTGACGGGCGCGAAGGTCGGCCCGTGGATCGGGCGGCGCGTCGATCCGCCG
>CALFAM010000178.1 GCA_937948815.1 uncultured bacterium | reverse complement strand
CTGCTCGGTACGGGTGGCAAGGCGGTCGAGCACGCTGTCGATCCTTGCTTCGACCGCTTCGATTCGCGGATCGGGCACGTCGGCTGTCGGTAGGGCAGTGTCGTCGGATTCGGCAGCAGTCGTTTCGCCCTCTGCGGCGCCGTCGCCACCGTTGCCGTTGGTGCTCGAATCGCTCGCAGCCGCCGTGCCGGCCCGGACATCGACCAGCTCGGTTCGCAAACGCTCAAGCTCGATCTCGAGACGTGTCTGATCAATATCGCGCTCGAGCTGTCGCAGCTCGGAGCGCGCTTCGAGATCGTCGATCTCTTGCCGCAGGGCGAGCTGATCGCGCTCCGATCGGAGGTCGAGCTCCTCACGCGCGGCATCGAACTCGAGAGCTTGTGCGGGGTTGAAGCTCAGGCCCAGGTTGAGGGCCAGCGAAGTGATCGACGACAGATCGCGGGCCAGCTCGGCGGGGACCGCGATCGTCGTGCTCTGCTCGAGGAGGGTCTTGAGGTATCGCTCCTCATCGCGCCGGTCGTTGATCAAAGACTCGCGGCTGTAGACCTGGGGCGTGCTGATCTCGATGTTGGCGAGCCGGTCGACGTGCGGATTCTCTTCGTCGAAGGGGGCCTCGTCGATTGTGGTCAAGTTGCTGGCGAATGGTGACCCGCAGGCGACGACCAGGAGAGAGAGCCCGATGAGCGTCGGTAGACCGGCGCAACGTTGTCCGAAAGTGCGCGATTCCCGATCGTTCCACTTCACGACGGTTTCTCCTCCGAAAGACCAACCCATGTTCCGATCGGTGTTGTCCAACCGTGCTGCCGCGGCAGGTCGCGACCGGACAAGCGCTTACCCGTTGGCACCAGCAACCAGCGGGTTGTGGGCCTGGGCGAACGGGGGGCCGGTCGATCTACCGAGCGATACGGTCGAATCGCCACGCTCAGGATGGCCAGTCAGGGGACGGGCATTCGGAGGATGGCGATCGCTAAGTCAGATTCGTTTCCAATGTTATCGAATCTGTGCTGCCAAACGAGAAGCCGCACACGACAGTGCGCTCGTGCTGGCATCGGACGGTCACGGGTCGGTCGGTCGCCGCGGAGAAGAAGCTGGCGACCAGGGAGCACATGGCGGGCTCTTTGTGCACCAGGGTGGCGATGGGGCAGGTGTGGCAGCGAATGGATGGCGTGTCGTCGACGCTGGCGTCCTCGGCCATGGCGCCGAGCCCGTTGACAGCCTCGAGGGCGCGCTGGAAGTCGGATGCGAAGTCGGCGGTGGGCGCCAAGCCCGCGGCGCCGGCGAGGTGTCTGCCTGCCTGCTCCAGGAGCTCGCGTCGCGCTTCTTCATCGAGGCGCGTGCCGAGCGTGTCGATGAGACTGGTGAGGACGGTCTTGTACGCGGCGGAGTAGGTGTCTTCGTGGCGCGCCGCGGTGCGGTAGCGGAAGGCGGGCTTGCCAACGGTGCTCGGTGTTTCCGAGCTGTGTGACGCGGGCCGGAGCTTTTCGATGACGCCCGCGGCCTCCAGTTTGGTCACTTGCACGTATGCAGAGTTGCGCGAGATGCCCAGCGCTTCGGCCAGCTCGCTGACGCGCAAGGGCTTGCGATTGAGGAGGTTGAGGATTCTCTGGGCGGTTTGCATCGGCGTGGTACGTCTGGCGAAGACTATCTCGATCGCGTGGCGCGTGCTGGTGATCCGGTGTGTCGTGCTTCATTTGTAATATATCAAGGTTTCATATAAGATGAAATGGTGAGCCGGTTCGAACGGTTCCGATCAGACGCGATTGCCCTCCGGGGTGCCAACCAGTGGAGCACGACCGATGAAACCACCTCTTCTCCTGGCCTTCATGGCCGCTGTCCTGTTACTCACTGGCGCCAGCCACGGTGAGCAGAGGGAACGAATCTCCCTGCCTGCCGACTACGAGACGGCCTTCACGAACTACCTCAGTCTCGACAGGGTGCAGAATCCCGATCAGGTCATTCGCCTGTTCGGGAATGACAAGGCGCTCGAAGGGCCTGACGATGACGGCAAGTTGCCGTACGGCTCCGTGATCGTCGCGGAGATCTACAAGGCCCAGAAGGATGCGGATGGGGAGGTCATTACCTCATCTTTGGGGCGCCGAGTTCGCGGAGAGCTCGTGCTCCTCGGTGTCATGCAACGCGAGCCGGGCTGGGGAGAGGGGCTCGCTCCGGAGCTGCGCAACGAGAACTGGGACTTCGCCGCCTTCAAACCCGATGGCTCGATCGCGGGTAAAGACATCGATGCTTGCCGTGCCTGTCATGCGCCTCTCGAGGATACCCACCACCTCTTCTCGATCGAGCACCTCACGCCAGCGCCCTGATCCCCTCGAAGGGGAGGCTTCACTGTGCCGGTGCGAACCTCAACTCGGCGTGCCGCTGGGCTGGCTAGAGGCCGAGCGCATCGAAGTCGGCGCCGCCTACGGGGCCGACCCGAGGCAGGGCGTTGGCGTGTCTGAAGGCTCGAACAGCGGCTTGGCTGGCGCGGCCGTACAGGCCGTCGGCCAGCAATCTGTGGCCGCTGGCGGACAGGGAGAGCTGGACCAAGCGGATGTCTAGCCCTCGTAGCAGCGGCGATGCCAGGGCGATTTCCCGCGAGCGCGGTTCGGGGCCGATGAAGACGTGGGGGGGATCGGCGGCCAGGGCTCGGGGGCTGATTTCCTGTCGTCGAACGACCACCGGCATCTCGAGCATCCACTCGTCCTGTTCAATCAGCGTACCCAAGGTCTCCATTCGGTAGGTCGTACGGCGCAGATCGGCACGACGATGGCCGGCCAACCATGCGTGTCGTTCCTGGACGTAGGCCGTGATCCACGCCTGCTCGCCGATATCTGCGAGCAGACCGTGTGCTTGGTTGACCCGGCGTCGAATGAACGACCACGATCCGTGGACCACGCTGTCATAGAGGACCGCAACGCCGAGCGGAGTCGTCAGCCCGTCTCTGCGGGCGATGCGGATAGCGGTCGCCCAGAAGCGCGTGTCGAAGAACTCGTCCTGTGTGTCGCGCATCACCGGATCGTCGGCGCTGGCGCGGAGAAGGTTGTGGAAGTGCAGATCGCCATTGAGCCTCGGGGCCTGCGCTTGGAGGTCCGTGACGAAGGGTGACAATGCTTCGGCGAAACGAGCACCAGGGCGCATGCGGTAGGCGTCGATCAGTGCCAAGAGGTTTCCGGAGGTCAATGTTACTTGCGACCGCCCGTAGGTGAGCTGGCCGGTGTCGCCATGAATCAATGTGACGCGGCTGTAGTCCCCCAGAACACTGCCGGTTTCGAAAATATTGACGATCGCCTGGGCAACGCTCTTCTGTGTGGCTGTCAACAAGTTCATTACGGATCTCCCTCGCTTCGATCGTAGACGACAGCCCTGCCTTGCTGCAACTGTTGGGTGTCTGATCGGGTTCTGCTGGCCCGAATCTGTCGAAGTGTCGTTCTCGATTGTGTCGAGGGTGTGATCAGTCACGCATGCGCGGGGCACGTCCCAGAGCGAAGGGACGGGGTTCGAAAGAAACTCCGTGGCACGACGGCGATGGCACCGAGCTGGAAAAGTACGATGCCATGCAAGGGCTGCCGCAACCCGTCACCGATAGTGCAACGCATCAGAAGGCGCAGTGGGGCGGAGGTCGATGCCCATGGCGGATTGGATCTCGTTGGGCGGATTGGATTCCATAGGGTCGTCGTGGCATGGAGGGTCGAATCGATCACGGATCAGCGAGCGAAGTGCGCCCGCTGATCCGTGATTGCAGCAGGTCGGCCTACCGGAGGGCTTCCAGTGCGAGCAGGAAGTTTCGGTGGGCATGCTGTAGCTGTTGCGGGTGGCCGAGACTCGACTCGATGGCCATCAGGGTGGCGATTTGGCCGAGTCCGAGCTCGTGATCGGCTGCCCACAGGATGGAAAGTATGGATCCGATGGCAGTCGAGTAGTCTTCGATTCCAACGGCCTGCGCGCTCCAGTCCCGGGCGAAACGATACGAGCTGTCGACCAAGGACGGCGCACCATTGAACGACGCCAGCAACGGGACGGTGGAAAAGAGGTCTGCCTGCCAGCGCATGTTCTGCGCCACGTCCGCGAGGTTTCCTCGCGCCAGATCGATATAGGTCAGGTGGGCGTCGACCGCATGCTCGAGGGCGCAGTGTCGTGTCAGCACGGGGCTCGGCCCACCTTCCGCGATGACCGCGTCGAGCTCGGTCAGGCGACCCGCGAGGCGGAAGGGGTCATCCGGCTGCTCGAGGAGCAACTCACCGATCCAGCTGCGGTAGGCCGGCAGGTGAGCCTGGACCTGCGCGACGTAGTGTGTCGGCGCAGTGATGCCGCCTGCGATGGCGGTTCCTAGCTGCTGGGCGGCGGCAAGGGCGGCGGGATGGTCCTCGAGATGGGCGAGGCGCGAGAGATTGCCAGCTTGCAGCGCGAGGGTACGCGCCCCTGCCAGCTCGATCGTCGGACTCTCGACACCGATCGTGAACCCGTCCACGGCCTGCTCGCCGACCAGGTCGTAGAAGGCCACCGAGGCCACCTTGCCAGGCGGCACCGTCGCCATGAGCGGTACTTGCAGCCCGACCCAGCGGCTCTCGCCGGGTGCCATCGCTGGGAGTATCACCTGTCCGGGCACCTGAGAGGGCACGGCCGAGCCGACGCTGATCAGCGCGGGGTCGCCGAACAGCGCCCGGAAAGTGGGATTGGGCTCGTAGTGCAGAACCACGTCCCGGGTCACCACCGAGGCATTGTGCGCGATGGCCCAATGAACGACATCGCCGTCCTGCGGCGTCTGGACGCATGGATAGACACCCATGTTACGCTGCGCTTTGTTGTTGTCGTTGAGGACGATTAGGTCGGTGTCTGGCCAGCCCGGAGCGTGGCCGAGCAGACTTGGCTCAATGATTGGATCGTTGGGTGTATCGATCTCCACGGCCAGGCACACGTGGGTCGAATTGGTGGCGCCGAGCACCCAAGGGTAGCCGTTGATCATCGTGTCGACGGTTTCGCTATTGGAGAAATCGAGGGTCGGATCGAGCGCGCTACCTGCGTTCTGGTAGTTGCTTCCGGTACCAAATTCGGATTTCAGAAAATGGAGGCGCACGGTCTCGGCACTGCCCACGTCCTTGCGGTGAACCCGTGCAAATGCGAAGTTCGAGCCCTGAAGGAAGTCGTGGGGCGTTTCATTGATCGGTCGGTCGTTGGCATCGAAGCCGCCCGGATCGTCGCTGCGCCGATTCCACACGTCGCTCTTGGTATAGAACGAGGGATCTGTCGAAGGCTCGAGGCCGATGTCGTTGGTCGTCGTACTGTCGGTCCAATCTCGCACGTAGAAGTCGAGATCGTCGGCCAAGTTGCTTACTCGGAAGAAGAAGGGGTCGATCGAGTAACTCACGGTTCCACCCGAGCCATTGAAGAGTTGCTGGGTGCCAAAGTTGGCCTCGCGCTGGTAGGTGACGCCCTCAGGAAAGTTGTCCACGTCCGGGATGTTCGACGCGGAGAAAACACCGTAGAAATCCTTGCCCACGGCGGTCAACCCGAGGTAGTCGCCGAGGTAGGGCCGGAAGACGGCGGCCGGTACCGTGGCGGAAGTGTCAGCAAGGACGAAGTCGGCCCAGGTGGCGCCGCCATCGTCGCTCTGGCGAAAGTGAGTCTCCCAGCGCGTGCCCACGGGAAGCTCGACGAGCTGTTGGTAGAGCAAGCCGACATCGCCGCGAATGTTGACCGCGAGCTGTGGTGCGGGCGCGTCGTCGACGGTGATCAGGTCGCCCGACCAGGTCAGGCCACCGTCCCTGGAGCGCCGCACGTGGATGGTGGACGACGCTCCGCCCGCGCCGGGGGACAGGGTCACCCAGGCGAGGTAGACCGTGTCGCTGTCGGTTGGATCGACGGCAATGCTCAGCCGGTCGCCCAACCGTTCCTGTCCGAGCCAGGGGCCGCTGTTCGAACTAAACGTCCACTCTTCGCCGATCGCGACCAGGCGTCCCGGGAGCAGGTCGGAGGGATCGACCAGGTCGGCAAACGGCGTATCGCTGTGGCCCCATGCATCATCCCGAACCACCACGATGTTGCCGAATCGACTCGTGCCGTTGCGACCGGTGCGTTGGGTGTAGGCGGCATAGACCGTCCCATTGCCGTGAATCGCCTGCCGCACGGGTGGTCCGTTTTGCCCGAAGGGAATGCGGCGCTCGACCCGGTCGGCCGTCAAGCCTGCCGGTGGGGGTGTCGCCTCGGCGTCCGGGGATTGTTCGATCGTCGCGGACGGCGGGGCGACGGCAAGATCGTTATGGGCGACCCAGAGCAGGTCGTCGTTCACCCGGGCTCCGCCCAGCGGGGCATAGGCCCGCGTGTAGGGCTGATCCGGCTGCTGCCGACTGAGCAGCGTGGTCATGGTTCCGGAGCCGGTATAGGCGTCACTGCGCAGGATACGCATCGTACGGGGAGAGACGCCGCCGGCGAGGATGCCGGCATAGAGGACATTGTTGCGGCTCAAGCTGACGGTGATGTCGCCGGTCATGCCATTGTTGCTGGGCACAATGTTGTTCAGCGACCAGGTTGCGCCTCCGTCGCTGGACAGATAGATGGGGGCCGTACTGGCTGCGCCGGTGGGATTGAGGGTGAAGGCCGACGCGACGATCTCGTCCGGGTCGTTGGGATTGACCGTCAGATCGGGCTCGCTGTCTTGTCCGGTTTCGCTACTGAGCGATTCCGGGATCATATTGACGACCTCGATCGTCTGCGCCGACAGTGGTACGGCGGCCATCGCTGCCAGCATGAGGAGGCCGAGGGCGGTCGACGTGGAATGGGGCAGTGTGATCGTTCTCATCGCAGGATCTCCCGGACACGGTGGAGCTTGGTGGTGGCGCGGCGGTCGTCACGGTGAAAGAGCGTCAGCTCCCCGGTCTCGACGCCAAGGTCTGCGCTGGCATCGTCGACCCGATGGAGCAGGAAGAGGCCGTTGTC
This sequence comes from uncultured bacterium, assembly GCA_937948815.1. GTDB lineage: Bacteria > Acidobacteriota > Thermoanaerobaculia > Multivoradales > J023 > J023. Next base: position 3,288 of record CALFAM010000178.1, on the reverse strand, counting down.
GCCCGCTGCGACCCTGGGTGCGCGGAACCAGTGAACGTCGAGGCTGGTCGCGAAGACGAAGCGCAGCCGGGATCCCGCGGTGCTTCCCTTCAAGGCCTGGTCGACGATGACGGTGGCCTCGAAGAGCTCGGGCTGATGCTCGGACTCGGGTGCTTGCCAGCGGTCGAGCGGCCGGATCGATTCGATTCGGCCTGCTACCACGACATCCGCTGCCTGCAGCCGAACGGCGAGGCCTCGATCGGCGAAGGTGCGCGCGAGGGTGGTTTGCTTTTCGGCCAGGCCAGGCGAGCCGGCCCTGACCCGTGCGAGGTCGATCGGCTCGGCCGCGACCAGGGTCGCGACGACGCTTTTGCCAAAGCGGAAGGGCTCGAGCCACAGTTGATACGAGAGGCCGGCTTCGAGGCCCGCGGGCGGCGCGACCACGGTCATCGATCGGCCGGTCAAATCGCTGAATGTTCCACGTTGAAGCAGGACGTGGTCGATGCGGACTTCATACGGCGTCGGGGCCTCGCGCGTGGCGCCATCGTCGGTCGGTGGCTTGCGTCGAATGCCGATCTCGTCCGCTCGGACGGCACCGATCACAGTTCCCGCCACAATGTATGGAGCTTCGGCCAATCGCTCGGCGGACGGCGGAGTGGCTGGCTGTTCGCCTGGCTGGGCTTGGGCCGGCAGCACGGCCACCATGACCAGGACCAGGGAAGTGAGGATGGGGGGTCTTCGGTTGGTACGCATCGAGGGTTGCCTCCTTCTCGAGGTTGGCGCCGCCGAAGGTTGGCGGCCGGTTCACGATCGGTCGATGAAGGGGCAAGCGGCCTGCCAACTCGCTGGTACCGTCGAGTGAGAGGGTTAAGTCGCCTGGATGGTACGGCTTACGTTTCCGTGGCACACGCCCTTCAGGGTCGCCCCCTGGGCGCTGGCGACCACCACAGACCGCGGACGCGCACGAGGCTGGTCGTACCCGCCCAGGCCATGCGAGCCGCTCCGACGGACGCGGCGGCCGGGCTCAACCTTCGTGGCCCCGGCTGGTCGCCCGCTCTGGTGGGCTGTGTCCTCTTCCTGGGCTGCGCCGCGGTTCCTTCCGCGCGGGCGGAGTCGCCAGCGCGCTCGGCTGGCGCCGGTTCTCCAGCGATTCACTGGCGGGTTCACAGCCGCGACTTGTCTACGCTGGGGTGGCGGCAGGGCGTGACCGTTGGTGGGCAAGGGGAGCTTTGGGTCGGCGGCGTGAGCGATCCGGCCAGCCCGGGCGGCAAACTCTTGCGGAAGAAGCGGAACGAGCCCTGGCGGGAGCAGGGTGAGCCACTCCGGGGCAGCCGGGCCTATGTTCTCGACGCGGATCCCGACGGAGCGGTTTGGGCGGCGACGTATACACCCTTGGACGCTCAGACCTATGTAGACCTCACGGTCTACCGAACGGATGGCGACGCGTGGCGGATGCACCGGGTGGTGCCTGGCATCTGGCCCCAGGCCATGCAAGCGTTTGCCGATGACGAAGTGTGGATTGCGGGCAACCGTGGGCTGCTGCTGCACCATCAATCCGGCCGCTGGCGGCGTGTCCAGCTGACGGACCGCTCCGGGCAGCCCGTGGACGACGATCTCCTGGGCCTTCGCATGGCCACGCCCCGCGAAGGGTGGGTGGTCGGCAGCCGGGGTTTGGTGGCCCGCTATCAGCTGGATCGCTGGGTGACGATCTCGGCTCCGGACTGGCTTCAGGGCCAACAGCTCAAAGGAGTCGATATCACCCGCGACGGCGCCGTGTGGTTGGTCGGCACCTCCGGCATGATCGCGCGACGGACCCCCGAAGGTTGGGTGCGTTTTCCTTCGCCGGTGACGTCGGACCTGACCGCGATTGCCATGACCAGTCCGAATGCCGGATGGGCGGTCGGGTTCGAGGGCGTGATCCTCCGCTTCGACGGCGCGCGATGGCACAGCGCGCCATCGCCCACCAACGCTGACCTGAACGCCATCGAGATGGTTGGGCCGGCGCGCGGCTGGATCGCGGGAGCGGGCGTGTTGCTCGAAGCAGCGTCGGTCGTGCCCGGTTTTGGTGAGGTTTCCGAGCTGCCGTTCTACCGTGCCCTGAAGCAGCCTGCCCACGCAGTGTCGGCGGTCGACCTCGACGGCGACGGTCGGGTGGAGATCGCCTTGCTGAACGGGACCGAGATCGAGGTAGTCGGAAACCCGCGTGGCGAGGGCTTCGAACCGCTGTGGGCGATCGCTTCACCGCGCCAGGCGGCGGGCGCCGCGCTGATCAGTGCCGCGTGGGGGGATCTGGCGGGAGATGGCAGGCCCGATCTGCTCGTGCTCCAAGAAGGTGAGGGTGACGTCCTCTTCTTCGACAACCCACGTGGTCATTCTCATCGCGGCCGTGCCCTGCGACCGACCGAGCTCGAAGGCCCGACGCCAGGATGGCGCTCGATCGGCGATACGGCGTACTTCCTCGATGTCGACCTCGATGGCCGTCTCGACCTCTATCTCTCTCGGAGCCTGGTGCCCGGTCCGGCCAGTGCGGGCAATCTGCTCTTTCTCCAGGGTGCTGACGGCACGCTGCGCCAGGCGGGACCGCAAGACAGCGGTCGGGGAATCGAGAACGTGGCGCTGTGGGGTGATTTCAATGGTGATCAGGCTCTGGATGTCTTTCTGCCGGGCTTCAACCAGCAGGAGCTGACCCTGCTGCTCAACGATGGTGCGGGGCAGTTGCTGGAGGCGACGGCCGAAGCGGGCCTGGACCTCCAGGGTGAGGAGGGCATCATCCGCCAGGCGGCTGTGGCCGATCTCGACAACGATGGCGATCTCGACCTGCTCTTCCTCCAGGAGCGGTTGCATTTCTTCCTCAATGACGGTGCGGCACGCTTTCGGGCCGACGAAGCGCTGCGTTCCCTGCTGAAGAGCAATCCGGCAGAAGATCATGGCGGCTTGCTGGCTGTGGCCGATGTCGACCACGACGGTTCGCTGGATATCCTCTTTCAGCCGGACGAGTCGGGGCACGTTGCCCTGCGTTTGCTGAGCCGGGGACCGGACGGTCACTTCCGAGATGTCACCCAACGCTCGGGTTTGGCGGACCTACGCGGGCAGAGCGCCGTCTTCGTCGATCTCGATGGCGACGGTGACCTCGATCTCTTCGTGGCTGCCGGCTCAGGCTCGCGGATCTTCGAGAATCAGCAAGACGATCGGGCGTTTCTCGAGGTGCGGCTGCGCGGCAGCCCCGGCAATCGGCTCGCGGTCGGTGCCGTGGTCGCGGTCTACGAGCAGGCCGCGCCCGAGACGTTGGGTCGCATCGTCGCCAGTCGT
>CALFAM010000177.1 GCA_937948815.1 uncultured bacterium | reverse complement strand
CCGTTCGGCGGATTCGGCCTGGGACTGATCGAAGGTAACCCGCCGTCGATGGGTTTCTTGCCCGACGTCGGCGACACGGTGGACGCGGCAGATTTTCGGGGACCCCAACCTCGCCTCTATTTTTCGCTCGATGCTCGCTTCACGGATCCACTCGAAGCACCGAATGCCAACATCGGTACCGCGGCCTCGAACGGTGTCTTGCCGGGTGATGTGCTCATCTCGGGGGGCGGCGGCGGATTCGGCGTCTGGGCGTCCGCGGTGCAGCTCGGACTCGGCAGCCAGGATGATGTCGATGCGCTGGCACTTTGGGAGAACGGTGACGGCATATTCACCCCATCGATCGTGCCGTTCGACTGGGTCGGGGGCGGCACGGACATGCTGCTGTTTTCTCTGCGGCGTGACTCGCCGCTGATCGGAACGCCCGATGCCTTTACCGGTACACCGATCGCAGAGGGCGATATCCTGACCACGCCGCCGCTCGGGCCGGGTACGCCACCAGGCATCTTCATCGCCGCCGAGGTGGTGGGGCTGGGGACCACGCGCAGTGGTACGGCCTTCGTTTTCCCGTATGGGGATGATCTGAACGCACTGTCGATTCGGTAAGCACCCGCCGAGCGCTATCAATCATGGGTGGGCTGCGCGAAGGCAGCCCACCCGAGAGATCGGTCAGAAGGGACGGCAGATGCGGCCGAAGGCGCACCCACTACAGCGTGGGTTGTTGAAGGGAAGCACGAAGACGGTGACCGAGCGCCAGCCACCGGTGCTGCACTCGTTGCTCGCACGAACCCGCAAGGTATAGGCGTTCGGGGCGAGCTGGAACCCCGGTATATCCCACCGCGGGAAGGCCGATATCCTGGCTCGTACGAGCTGTCCATTGCCGTCTCGCAGCTCCCACTGATAAAGATCAGCGCCGGCGATGGCATTGGTTTGGAACAGTGCAGAGCTGTTCTGACAGATATCACCATCATGGGTGGTGATGAAGGCCGGGACCGGCATGTTGTCAGCTGCCGTGCAGCACGCTTGGGGCTTGTCGAAGCCATTGCGAACGTTCGAGAAGCTGTTGGAAGAACCGGTTGTAGCGTCGACACCCATCCCAAACGCTGCGAAGGTTTCCCACACGCGGCAGAGATCCTGACCGCCGAAATTGTCGGTCACGGCCCGAATGACCCCGTCACGTGCTTCCAGGAACGACGGCGAGCAGGCTGTGTTCTGCATGCCTTCATTGACGTACAGCATGGCGCGCTGGTTCCCGGAACCGCCGAGCACATCGTAGAGATTCGCATCGAAACCGTGTGTGTCGACCAGCTCCCAATAGACCTCCCACAGCGCTTGCGCCCAGACTGAGCCGACAGCGTGTACGGCGGTGTCGGTGAGAATGCTCTGATAGGTGTAGCTGTTGACCGCGGGATTGGTGCTATAGGGCTGGTTGCGTGCCCCGGGCCCGAAAGGATTTTGCCCGAGAACGTAGTTGAAGATGCCGCGCGCGTCGGCTCCACGATCCGTCGCCTCGGCCGTGTAGACGAGACCGAGCCAGTCGCTCCATCCTTCGCCCATCTGCTGTGCGTTGCCGAGGCAAGTCGTGGTTGCCGGCCCGCCGACTTGGCGCAGTGAGATGCCGTGACCATATTCGTGAACGATGAAGAGGTTGTCGAGATCGGCGTCACGGCGAGGATTGGTCGCCGTGAACTCGTGCATCTGGAGGAGCGGGCTCTGGCCGTCGGGGAAGGCGGTGAAGAAGCCGTTGTTCGTGAAGTCGCCATCCTGGGCTTGCGCGCGGACCGCGTCATTGCCGGCGCCCCCGCGGCCGAAGTTGTTCACTTGGAAGTTTCCAGCTTGCTCGTCGAAGCCGTACTGATATTGGATATCGTGGACGAGGTTCGTCCAGTAGAAGAGGTTGGCGACAGCGGCGTCGGTGTAGTTCTGGGGCGGATCGAACAGGCTCAGTGGGAAGTCGCAGACGAGGTTGACGCCGCAGTCGGGCTGGTTGACGGGAGGCGCGTCGTTTCGGTCACGATCCTCGTAGGCGTGTACGTTGTTGCCTCGCATGATCGTGAAGTTGGTATTGCCCGCGCGATGCCATCCGTCCGGTGATGCATTTGGCGCTCGTAGATCAGGGTCGATGGCGAGCAAACGAGCATCCGGTGGGATGATGCCGGTTGGCAACATTGGACTTTCGGCCGGTTGTGCATAGACGCGATAGTCGGCAGGCGATGTCCAGTCGATACGGGTCCACACGTCACCCGTCACCGCATCCACGGTCAGGTCGAAAACGCTTGGCGACGAGAAGGGGCTGAGCTGAAACCGCCAGACCAGGCGCGCTTCCCCTTGGCGAATCGGCAGCCACATCAGCTCGGCTTCGATTGGCCGCCGGGAGACGTTCCGATGATCGAGGCGGGTTCGTTGCTGTGCCGCCAGCGTATTGCTCGAAAGCGGCGCCGGGCGGTGCGCAGGCAGCCCGATGTGACGGAGCGCGCCGGCCACGGCGTCAGCCGCATCGATGGTCGGTGCGTGGTCGTTGGTGGCATACCGTAGTGCCGGCAAGAAGCTGCTGTCGATCCCGAGGATCCTTCCTTCGGAGTCGACATGGGCGTGCAAACGGCCGTTGTAGACCGGGATCCCGAGATGCGTCTGTCGGTAGTAGAGATGCGTGGTTCCGCTCACCCGGGAAACCACGCGATCGACGAGCTCCATGTCGTCGAGATCCGCCTGCTCGAAGCCGAATAGGTCGCGTTGATGGTTCAGGTAGCCGCGTGCGATCTCCTCGGCCTCGAACGACGCGGATGGCAGCGCTTCGGTGAGGTAGCCAGCGCCGTTGGTCAGGCTGCGAACGGCGCCTGTGGTGGGTTCGAGTCGGATCTGGAGGTCCGGAACCTGGGCTCGCAGGGTGGTCATTGCGTCCGCTTGCGCGGGGGCAGTGTGGACGCGTACTTCGGCATTGACCGCGGCTCGTCGGTCGTAGTGGCTGCCGGGATGAGGGGTTCCACTGGCTGCAGCGGGTGTTGGTGCCGAATCGGCAAGTGCCACGAAGGCGGCCACGAAGAAGGATCCTCTCAGCAGCTTCGATAGAAGACCTGAGCGGGGCGGCGCGGGAGCTTTGGCTCTGGACTGATGCATGGACACGATCTCCTTTGGTTTGTCCGGACCCAAGGAGTATATGGATATTGCGATGGCGGCAATGGAGGCACGCCAAGGCTTCCCCGTCGAGGCGACGAGCGGAGTCCAACTGGAGGGGGGGAGAAAGGGGCGCCCGGCTACATGCGAACGTAGCCGGCGCCTGGGTAGAGCAGGTTCAAGGCCAGCGTGTGCAGCGGCGTGAAGAACGAGCCGAAGACGTTCCAGGCAATCACCAATCCGAGCATCGCCATCATGGGCTGCATCATGAATGCTCGATACCGGCGCGCCAGATCGTCACCGGTGAGCAACGGCAGTGCGCCCGCGCCGTCGAGGGGTGGCAAAGGCAGGAGGTTGAACAAGAACAAGATCAGGTTCAATGAGAAGAGCACCGAAACCACCGTTGCGAGCGCGGCAGGCATGCCGGGGAGCGGGCTGGCAACCGAATCCGCCAGCCCGGTGATGCGGTCCGGGGCGGAGAAGAAGCCGGCAACCATGCCGATGCGGATGGTCACAGCCGCGAACAACACGAGCAGCAGGTTCGACGCCGGACCCGCCAGCGCCATCCAGGCAGCCCGGCGGGGATAGCGGTCGGCCCAATATGGATCATACGGGGCACTCGCCCAGCCCAGGGGCCAGCCGGAGATCAGCAATGAGATGACGGGAACCAGGACCATGCCGAACGGTTCACGCTGAATGTGCGGCAGCGGGTTCAGGCTCACCTGGCCGCCCTCGTAGGCAGTCGGGTCGCCGAGCTTGAGGGCCGCCCAGGCGTGGGCGGCCTCGTGCAAGGTGATCGAGAACAAGAAGACCGCGTACCAAATGGCGGCCAGCGCGATGCTAGCGGGGGTCAGTGTCTCCATGCGGAACGGTCGGTGGTCGCGCCGCTAGCCGGCTTCGGTCGCTGCGACCACCGATGGGAGAGACGCGGCTGCCGCGAGACGCTCCAGCGCGGTGGCAATTTCTTGCTCGCTGATCACGAAGGGGAGGCGGAAGCGCAGCGAACGCTCACCGCAGGAGAGCAGCAGTAGCTTGTTGTCGTAGCAGGCGCTCACCAACTGGTCGCGGGCTTCGGGAGTGGCCAGGGTGATGGCGGCCAAGGTGCCGATGCCGCGCACGTTCGAGAACGTTCCGTGCTCACGGGCCAGGCTGCGCAGGCCGGCGATGAGCTGCTCGCCACGCGCCGCGATGTTCTCGGTCAGGTTCTCGGCCTGGATGATTTCGATAAAACGTCGGCAGCGGACCATGTCCGTGAGACTACCGCCCCAGGTCGAGTTGATGCGGCTGGAGCGCACGAAGACGTGATCCTCGACCTCGTCCAGGCGGGGGCCGGCGTAGATGCCGCACACCTGGGTCTTCTTGCCGAATGCCACGACATCCGGCTCGACACCGATGTGTTGCCACAACCAGGGCTTACCGGAGCTGTAAAAGCCGGTTTGGACCTCGTCGAAGAGGAGCAGCGCTTCGTGGTCATTCGCGTAGTCGCGGAGCTTCTGCAAGAAGGCCGGACGGAAATGGTTGTCGCCGCCTTCGCCTTGCATGGGCTCGATCAGAATGCCCGCGATCCGGCGGCCGTGACGCGCAAAGGCAGCCTCGATCTCAGCGCAGGCGCGTGCTTCCTCCGCTTCGATGTCGTTGGTCACCTCGCCGGCGGCGTCGACCTCGACAAAGGGGTTGTGGACCCGCGGCCAGTTGCTGAAGCGAGGGAATAGGCCGACCTTGTCAGGAAGCGTGTTGGTCACGCTCATGGTGTAGCCGGAGCGTCCGTGGAAGGCCTGGCGGAAGTGCAAGATCACCAGGTCGTCGACGTTCTCGTGCATGTTCGTGCGGCCCAGCTTGCGCGCCTTCCAGTCGAAGGCCAC
>CALFAM010000176.1 GCA_937948815.1 uncultured bacterium | reverse complement strand
TCGTTGGCGGCACTACGCGGAGCGTACGCCGGACGCCTATGCTAGCCGGGAACGCCGGACCCTCGCGTGGCGACGAGGTGACAAGAGTCTCACGAGAGCATCACGGAGCGTCCTGGGCCATCAAATCCGCCACGCGTTCGGCGATGGCGCCGATGGTCATCGAGGGATTGCGGCCGGTGGGTGCGGGGAGGACGGCGCCGTCGGCGACGAAGAGGTTGGGGTGGCCAAAGACCTCGCCGCGATGGTCGACCACGCCATCTTCGGCGCTGTTGCCCATGGCGCAGCCGCCGAGGGGGTGGACAGTGACCAGGGAGCGCAGAAAGCGCCAGTAGAACGGAATCTTGAGCTTGCCGCCCTCGACGTCGGTGATCTGCCGGTGGAGGTCGAGGATGGCGTCGATCACGGGCTTGGAATTCTGCTTGTTCCAGCGCAGCTTGACCTCGCGGCGCCACGGCGCGGTGAGGTGGCGGCCGAGGCTGAGGGTGCCGTCGGCGGCGTCAATGCCTTCGCCGAGCCAGACCATGAGCTGTGAGGCTGGATTCTTCTCGTCCAGGCCCCGCTCCGCGCCCGCACCGAGCCGTCGCTTGAGCAGCCGGGCGCCGAGGGCCGCGAGACCGCCTCCGGCAATGCGCGCGTCGAGGGCGTTGAGCAGGAGATTGGGAAAGCCGTCGTCTTCGATGTAGAAGCGGTGGCCGTCGACCGAACCGTCCATGAAGGTCATGCCAGCCGAGATTGTCGGGCCGATGCCCTGGTTGACTTCGACACCCTTGGGGTAGACCGCTGGCGTGAGGAAGTTGGCGTTGCCGCTCCAGCGCTCCCCCAGCCGACGGCTGATCTTCCGCAGGCTGCGATATTGATCCCGGCAGCGCAGCAGGATCTCGGTCGAGCCGAGTGAGCCAGCCGCCAGCACCACTCGCTCGGCCGTGGCGCTGTCGCGGCTGCGCTGGCCGCCGGTGAGCGAATCCCACACGACGCGGTAGCCCGTGCCACGGGGCTCGATGTTGCGCACCAGGCAGAGGGTCCGCACCTCGGCCCCTTTCTTCTCGGCGGCCGGGATGTAGTTGAGATCGAGGGTGTTCTTCGCGTGGACATCGCAGCCGATGTCGCAGTTGCCGAGATGAACGCACGTTCGCTGTTCGACACCTTGGACGTTGACCAGCGGCTTGGCGTGCTTCGGGTCGATCGGGTCGTCTCGCTGGTAGCTGTAGTCGTCGTCGAACGAGATGGCGAGGGGCACGCTCTCGAAGCGGTCGGTGTGCCCCAGCTTCTCGGCTGCGCGGCGCAGGAGCTCGAAGCGATGGGTTCGCTGCCCCGCGGGAATCGGCCGCACGGCCATGGCGTGCCGTACCTTGTCGTAGTACGGCTTCAGCTCGTCGTAGGTGATCTCCGCCGGCCAGTCGGTTTCGAAGCGCTCGGGGTCCGCCTCCATGACCACGCTCGAGTAGCACAGCGAACCGCCGCCGACGCCCGCGCCTTGGGCCACGGCCATGCCCCGAAACAGGCGCAGGTCGAGCCAACCGTTGTGCCGTTCCGGCCGCGCGTGATCGAAGAGCCAGGGATCGCCGAGCTTGCGTGGATACGTCTTCTGGGTCCAGCGTCGCCCGCGCTCCAGCACCAGCACACGGGCACCCGCCTCCGCCAGCCGGCACGCGGTGATCGCACCACCGAACCCGGTTCCGACCACAATGACGTCGAAGTCCGTCATGTTCAGCGCCCTTGCGGCACGTTCGGAATGTCTCGCGGAATCCAGAAATGGAGCTGCTTGTCGCTGCCTTCGGAGATCACGTCGTCGGTGAAGGTCAAGGAACCAATGCGACGCCAGTCCGCGTCCGCGAAGTCTTTGACCCGGATGTCGTAGACGATCTCACTGCGCGGATAGTTGCGGACCCTGATTTCGTGACGGAAATCCTTGGCGTCGAAGCGCGCCATGCTGTCGGCGATGCGCAACTCCATCAGGTCCGGGGTCACGGCTACCTCACCATGTGCCAGGCCCAGGGTCGACAGGGTGAAGAGCTGCCGGTATCCCGGCCGCGTGTCCATGATCCGGAAGATCACACGATTGATCAGGTTGGACGCGGGATCGAGGCCGACCGTCGGATAGTTCGACATCGGTGTGTCGAGCACGTGCTTGGCCCGCGAGCCGCTCAGATGACTGACCGTGACGAAGTTCGCCGGCCAGACGTGCGCGTCGGGATCCATGTTCGGGAACACCTTGCCCGCGATGCCGAAGGCGCGCCGCGCGCCTTGCCAGATCAGTGGACCGGCGACCGAGGCGCGCGCCACGCAAAGGCCCTTCGCCCCGCTCCGCAGCATGCCGGTATAGGGCGTCTCCTGGTCGATCTCCCAGACTCCGGTGTAGGCCACACCATTGGCGTGAATCAGCTTGTTGTAGACCGGACGGATGTCCCGCCGGTCGTGCATATTGCGCGCCGAGTCGTTGAGAAACTGTAAGAACGTCGTGGGGCCGATTCCCTTGTGGTAAGGCAGATCGCTGTCATTGTAGGGGCCTCGCCACACTGCTGTCTTCAGCTCCTTGAAGGTGGTTCCCGCGTACTCCGGAACCTCGGTATCGCGGAATCGCCGTTCGGGAACGAGCTGCATGACTTTGATCAGCCACGGCATTTGAAGCAAGAAGAGCACGCCGTCGAGCAAGGCGAACATGACGTAGAACCCCGGCCAGATGAGGAGAAAGAACACCACCCCGGGCGGCCGGGCAAAAACCGCCAGCCAGGCGTTGGCCCGGTAGCGCAATGGTTTGTTGGCACCCGGCACGTAGGCAACCCCGAGCAGCACCAGGATCAGCGCGGCAAAGGCGGTCCACACCGGATCGAGGGTCTGCCTCAGGCCCGCGAGCTCCAGCACCTTCTCGGGCATGAAGATCGAGGGCACGCCCAAAACCCAGTCCGCGATGATGCCGAGCCACAGGGTGCGCCGCAGCCAGGATGTCGAGGTGCGCAGTTGGTCGGTAGGCGCCTGCGGCGTTGCTTCTGATTTCCACGCCTTCTTGGGCGCGTGACGCATGGTCAGAATCAGCAGCGGAAACTGGATCAGAAACAGGAACCCGTCGAGCAGGCCGAACGCCGGGTAGTGGCCATTCCACAACACCAAGAAGAAAATGACACCGGGCGGACGGGCGAAGACCGCGAACCAGGCATTGAACTTGTAGCGATAGGGATTCTGCGCACCAGGAATGTAGAACAGCGACAGCAGCACCACGAGCAGGCCCGCGAAGGCAGTCCACACGGGATCCGCGGTCTGGCGGAAGCCCAGCAGGTCGAGCACCTTCTCCGGCGCGAAGATGACCGGGATTCCCAGAACCCAGTCGGCCAGAATCCCCAGCCAGACGGCGCGGCGAAACCATGTGGCGTGCTTGTTCATTCGGCAGTCCCCCTATGCGCGATCGTTGCGCCGATTCGGTGTGGATCGATTCTTCCGGTCAGAGCGTTTTCAGGTACTCCAGCAAGGCACGCTTCGCGTCCGGTTCGAGCGAGGTGCCCCACAGATGGCCCACGTTGCTGTTGCCCTTCTCGCGGGTGTCGAGCCAGTAGCCGTGGCGCGCTGCGTCTTCCCCTTCGGCAACAAAGCCCATTCGCATCGGGTCATAGACGTCGAAGCCACGGTAGAACGCTTTGCTGCGCGCGTCCGGCGATTCGAGCAGCTCCGAGAGATACGGCACCGAGCCGTTGTGCAGGTAGGGCGCGCGGAGCCAGATGCCATCGAGAGGCACGCTGACGTAACCATCGGTGGAGCGGAACTGAGAGAAATCCCACGGATACTTGTCGGCGTAGGCGTTGTAGGCCTCGGCAGCCTCGGGCGTCCACATGGCAGCGCGATGTGGATCGGTCTGGCCCCCTTCCCACGCGGAGTCGGAAAGCCTCATCACTTGGCCGGTGAGGGCGCCGCCAAACGCATGGCACCGCGCACACTCGGCGTCGTAGATCGGCTTTCCTTCGGCAGCCAACGCTTGATCGATCGGAAAGTAGTCCGCGAAGGCGGGAGGCGCCAGGTCCATGGCCCAATCTTGCAGACGTTGTACGTCATCGAGGGGCACCGACTTGGGCGTCGCTCCGTCGCCGAGCGCCGAGCTGATGAAGACCTCGCCCAGGTCGGTATTGAGACCATCCCAATGGAAGGCATATCCGGCTTCGACCCGTGGCCGTAGGTTCCAGATCGGCTCCATGTCGGCATTGCCAATGGTGTCGCCCACCGGCGTGTCGAGAATCGACACCTTGACCGGATTGAAGGGGTCGATGCGTCCACGGCCCCAATAGGGTCGGGTATCGGTCCACGCGAAGTCCGCCTTCTGTCCGAGCAAGGCCGCGCGTGTCTGCGGTACGAGGACGAAGCGGTACAGCAAGCGCTCGACCATCGACAGCTCGGTGACCTGGGCGATCGCCGCCAGGATGTTGCCGGCCGAAAAGCGAGGGTCGCTGGCGCTGGCGAAGAGAAAGCGCTGGTAGCCCAGGATGTCCGCCGTGGTGGCCGGGGCACCGAGCACGATCTGCGGTGCGGCCTCGGCGTCTGCGCGCAAGCTACCACTGTGACAGAAGGCACAGTTGATCCCCACCCGATCGAAACCGATGGTCTTTTTCGAAAAACCAACCGGCAGCTCGCGTCCCTGCTCCCAATTGAAGCCAAGCGCGGCCCATCCACCCGGCGCGGGCAAATACTCCGGGAACATCTTGGGCAGCACCAACCAGATCCAGAAAGGAATGCCGGCGGCATCTTCGGTACCGATCGAGCCGTACTTGAAGAACTCCTCGATCGAGTCGTCCGCCAGCGTTTGCGGCAGCTCGCGGAACAGATTTGCCCAGGCCAGCCAGCCGATCATCAACGCCAGGACGATCAGCACGATCCAGACGAGGCTCTTGCGACGCGTTGCGTGTTGAGTCATGTCTCGATCTCCTAGAAAGTCTTCATGTATTCGACGATGGCGTCTTTGTCTTCGGCCGCCAGGTCGACACCCCAGAGGTGACCGGCATTGCTGTTGTTGTCCAGCCGGGTGTCGTGGAGGGTGAATCGCAGGCCCTGGTCTTGCGCCACGTCCGAAACAAAACCCACCTTCTCGGGATCGAAGACGTCATACCCCCGGTAGAACATCACCGGCCGTTCCGCGGGCGGCTCGAGCAGGTCACGGAGGGTCGGCACCGCGCCGTTGTGCAAGTAGGGTGCGCGCGCCCAGATGCCGTCGAGCGGCTGATTGGCGTAGCCGTTGGTTTTGCGGAAGCGCGTGAAGCGGTACGGCGAGTCCGGGTACAGCGTGTACTGGTTGGCCGCGAAGGTGTAGGTGTAGGAGTTGAGCCGGAAGGGGTCCGTGCCCACGGAGGCCAGCGGCTCGACCGTGCCCAACTTGGCACCCCGGGCAACACCGTCCTTGAACTGATGATCACCGTGGCATTCGAGACAATAGACCTCGTAGAGCACCTTGCCGCGGTCAGCCTCGCCATGATCGATCGGATAGGGATAGGTCGGCGGTGGGACATCCCAGATCCAGTCGCGTACGCGCTTCAGCCGCGCATGGTCGACACTGACGGGCGTGACTCCGGCGCCCAGTGAGGCGCTCAGGTTTCGCTCGTCGACCGAGTCGTTGTTGCCATCCCAATGGAGCTCCATGCCGTCACGCGGCGCCTGGTTCCAGAGGGACGGAAAGTCCGACGAAGCGGTCAGCTCGCTGAGCGGTAGGCGATCGAGCTGCCAGTTGAACTGCATGCCCTTGTAGGGATTGAAGGTGTCGACCCGCCCGTGCCCCCACTCGGTCACTTTGTCTCCCATGATCAGCTCGAGGCTCGTGGCGAGCTGCAGCGTCTGCTCTCGGGTACGCGGAATGACCACCAGTCGATAGAGCAAGCGATCGAACCAGCTCAGCTCGTAGCCGGCCTCGGCGATGCGCCCCAGCAGATTGTCGGCCGTAAAGCGCGAATCGAGGGAGCAGTCGAGCACGAAGCGAAAGAAGTCTTGGAGCTGGAGCTGGTGCGCTGGCATACCCGGATAGATTCGCGGCGAGCTGTCGGGACTGTCGCGCACGGTACCGGTGTGACACACCGCGCAATTGAGACCGACCTGATCGAAGCCCAGCCGGAAGCGTTGCGACACGCCGATCGGGAGGTGATGCCCTTCTTCGAACAAGAAGCCGAGCTGGGCATAGCCGCCCGGCAAGCGGTCCGCACAGATCTGCGGCAGCACAGCAAAGATCGGTTCCGGTGGCAGCAGGCCACCCGCAGCCTCGAGCAACGAGCCACCCGGCTCACTACCGATCGAGCCGTATTTGAACTGCTCGACCACGTTGGCGTAGTCGACTGGCCGGTCGAGGGTAAAGCGGCGTGCCAACAAGCCGACGAACAGCAGAATCAGCAGAAGGAGAAGCCAGCGGATGAGGCGTCGGGTCGTCCGCGCCAGGTCTCGATCGACCGGTGAGGTTCGGATCTCGTCGACCAATACTGCGTCGCGGGCCTTGGTTCGTGATTGTCGACTCATGCTTGGTTGCCTCTTGCTAGGTCAGCCCTTCGGTCATCTGGCCATCGATCACCTGGCGTCGGCCAGGATCACATCACTCGCCTTCTCCGCCACCATGTAGACCGCCGAGACGATGAACAGACCGGGAATCTCCGGAAAAACTGACGCATCGACGACACGCAGCCCCTGGGTTCC
>CALFAM010000175.1 GCA_937948815.1 uncultured bacterium | reverse complement strand
GACCGAGGCAGGCGCTGCAGCGCCTGCGACTCGAGCCCCGAACGCTCAGCCCCCGGCGACCGCACAAGCGCCACCGGCCGCCGGGCCCGCGGCAGCGACGACGCCCGCGCAGCAAGCGGCGCCCGTGGCCACGGCGCCAGAGAGCTCACTGTTGGCTACGCAGCCCACGAGGGTGCCGGACGAGTCGGCATCGGGTGCTGCTCCAGCAGACGACGCGTCGCCCGGCTCGGCTTCCTCCATGGTGTCGCTCGATCTGGGAATGATGGCGTTGCTCCAGCAGGCCGTGGCGAACGGCGCAAGCGATCTGCACCTTCACAGTGGCGCGCGCCTGCGGATGCGCATCGATGGCAACCTGTCTGAGGTCAGTGAAAGTCCCGTAGGCCCGGCGTCGTCGATGCGTCTGATCGAAGAGGTGCTGACGAAGGAGCAGCTGGCGCTCTTGGAGGACGAGCAGCAACTCGACCTGGTGCTCGAGATGCCGGGAGTTGCCCGCTTTCGGACCAATGTCTACAAGCAGCAGCGGGGTCATGACGCGGTGTTCCGCATCATTCCGCAGCAGCCACCGACCTTCGAATCCCTCGGCCTGCCGTCGACCTTCGAAGCCCTGACCGACTACCACCAGGGCCTGGTGCTGTTCACTGGCCCCACCGGCTGCGGAAAGTCGTCGACCATGGCAGCGGCGATCGAGCTCATCGCCCAGAAGCGTGCCGAGCACATCCTGACCATCGAGGATCCGGTCGAATTCGTCTTTCCGCCGCGCAAGGCCCTGATCAATCAGCGCCAGGTCGGACCGCATACCGAGAGCTTCGGCCGCGCACTGCGTGCGGCCCTGCGTGAGGATCCGGACGTCATCGTGATCGGTGAGCTGCGCGACCTGGAGTCGATCAGCCTGGCGCTCACCGCGGCGGAGACCGGCCACCTGGTGCTCGCCACCTTGCACACCACGGGCGCCGTACGCACGATCAATCGCTTGCTCGGCGTCTTTCCGCCCGAAGAGCAGCCGCAGGTTCGAACCATGCTGTCGGAGTCCTTGCGGGCGATCGTCTCCCAGCGCCTGTTGCCGAAAGTCGGCGGCGGACGCGTCGTGGCGGTCGAGTTACTGCTCAACACGCCGGCAATCGCCAACTTGATTCGCGACTCGAAGACCTTCCAGATCCAGTCGGTTATGCAGACCAGCCTGGAAAGCGGCATGTGCCTGCTGGACCTTTCTCTCAGTCGCTTGGTCAAACAAAACCTCATTACGCTGGAAGACGCACGCATATGTGCGGAAGAGCCCGACAAGCTGGAGTCGACGGGATGACGGGCAACGCGATCGACAATCTGTTTCGGCGATTGATCAACGCCCGGGGTTCGGATCTCCACTTGGCGGCCGGCAAGTCGCCGCGCATCCGGACCGATGGCGAGCTCGAGCCAATCGAAGGATGGCCCGAACCCCAGACTGACGACGATCTCAAGGCCTTGCTCGAGCCGCTTGCCGAGCCTCGCCTGTGGAAGGCCTTCCTCGAGAGCGGCGATCTCGATTTCGCCTACACCCTGCCGGGAGAGGCTCGCTTTCGCGCCAACTATCTGCGCCAGCTCGGTGGCATCGCGGCGGTGTTCCGGCTGATTCCCGAGAAGATTTTGACCGCGGAAGAGCTCGGGCTGGTCAAGGCGGTGGCCGAGCTAGCCTATTTACCGCGAGGCTTGGTCCTGATCACCGGTCCCACCGGCTCGGGCAAGTCGACCACCCTTGCCGCGATCATCGACCTGATCAACCGGAACTACGAGAAGCACGTGATGACGATCGAAGATCCGGTCGAATTCGTGCACGAGAATCGCAAGTCGGTGATCTCGCAACGCCAGGTCGGGGTCGACAGCCCAAGTTTCGCGGCCGCCTTGCGGGCAGCCGTGCGTCAAGACGCCGACGTCATTCTGGTCGGCGAGATGCGAGACCTCGAGACCATCGCGCTCGCCATCACCGCGGCGGAGATGGGCTCACTGGTGTTCGGAACGCTACACACCAACAGCGCGGCGAAGACCATCGACCGCTTGATCGACGTTTTCCCGGCCGAGGAGCAATCGCAGGTCCGCACGACTCTGGCCGACTCCCTGGCTGCGGTCGTCGCGCAGCAGCTCCTGCCCGCCAAGACCGGCCGTGGACGCCACGCGGCCTTCGAGATCTTGCTGCGATCGAGTGGCCTACCGAACGTGATTCGCGAGGGCAATACGCCCATGCTTCGTTCGATCATCCAGGGCGGCAAGTCGATGGGCATGTGCTCGATGGACGAAAGCCTCAAGACCCTGGTAGATGCCGGCAAGGTCGACCCCGAAGACGCCCTGCGTCGCGCCACCGACCGGCGCCGCTTCGCTGCGCAGCTCAAGAACAGCTCGAGACCAGCCGACCGCCCTGCCTACGACTGATTGACTCGGCGTCGATGCTCACTGCCCTGCGAGCAAGTCTTCCCGGCAGACTCCGCAGGTCAAGTCTGCTCGGGAAGCAGGTTCCGGTGTCTGAGGCTCGGTTACAATACGTTCGGCAGTGAAAAGGCCGCTGCTGCGTGGCACGCTTTCTGCTGCTTGGTGTACCAATGGACTCCAACGAACAATCCCTTCATCAAACCGACCGGCAGCTTCTGCTGATCGATCGAGACAAGAGCCGGGCTGTCGAGACGCGGCTCGGGTTGGAAGGGTTGAGCTGGAAGACGAAGCACGTCGGGACCGTGTTTGGTGCCTTGACCGCGCTGGAGCGGTCCACCCCCTCCATGATCCTGGTGCGCAATGGCAGGCCCGGTCTGCCCCTCGAGCGGGTGAGCATGATCCTGCGCCGGGCCACGGTCGGTACCGATATTCCGCTGGTGCTGCTGTCACCGGAGCCGGTTGGCGAGCTCGAAGCTGCATGCTTCGATCAGCTGATCCGGAGCGACCGGCCGTCGGTGATTGCGGAGGAGCTCGAGCAAGACGCCAGTACGCGCGATGAGCCGGGCGATGTGGAAGACCTCCTTTCGAGCTTCGCGGCAGCTCTCGCGACGGGGCGACTGATCGTACGCCTGCCGGGTGACGAACATGCCTTTTCCCTCCTCTTCGAAGAAGGAAAGGTCATCCAGGTGTCCCGTGGACTCGAGGAGGGCATGGCGCTCCTTTCCGCCTTGCTCCAGGATGATCTCGCAGGGGCCAACGACCCGGGAAAGTCGGGTCTTTGGTACCGATTCGAGAATATCTCCCATGACGAGCTAGCAAGCTGCGCTCGGACGTTTGAGCCCATGGGACTCGACGCGCTCCGCAAAGTGGCTGGAATCGCGAGTGAGTACGAGACCCAGGAGCTCGAGGTCTCGGTGATTCGCCAGCGCCGGCGCCAGGGCCAGCACCAGGAGCAATAGGCCGCCCCTCCCGGAGGGGGGCCCTTCGCCCCGACCCACCAGCCTTCCCGCCCCGCACGAGACGACCCGAACGCGGTGGGCACACCGCACCCGTCAGGTCCGAGCCATCGCGCCGATGGGGTCGGCGTGGACCCTGGGCATTCTGCCTCCGTCACGGCGGAATGCCAGGGAGAGGCGATGCTCCTGTGGCTTCGCAGCTGCCGCGCGGCCTCTGGGCGGTAGACATCACCGCCCGTTTTACCGCTCCCGCCGTCTGTGGAACGCGTCGCCGGCTGGGAGGGCTCGATGGCATTCCGTTTGCTTAGTGGGTGGGCAGATGCCCCACGAGTGATTCGATGGGGCAGGCGCGTTTCACGACGTCGCCTAAGGGTCAGGAATGTTTGGGAGGAAACGACCGTGATTCAACTGCTACTCGTCGGTTCGGGAAGGCTGACATCGGCTCAAGCCGCGCGGCTCAGCCGTCAATTCGATGTGCTCGCGGGCGCCCATCGTGGTGAAGACGCGCTGGACCTGGTCGCCAATCAATCGGTTCACCTGCTGGTGACCGCGGAGCATCTGCCTGATATGTGCGGGGCCTGCCTGGCTGGGCGGGTGAAGCAGTGGCACCCGGTCCAGCGGCCACTGCTCATTCTGCTCAGCTCGGACGGCCGACATGGCGAGAAGGGGCAAGCGGAGTTCGATGCCGTTGTCGATGGCTTGCAGCCAGTGCAAGCCATCTGTGAGCAGATCGTCGAACACGCACGTGACGGCGAAGCGCGGGCGTCGCTGGGCACGAACTTCAGCGGAACGTTCGACGATCTGGACTTTTCGGCGCTGGTCCAGGTGATCGGGAGCCAAGACAAGACCGGGCAGCTGGTGCTCGGCAATGGGCTGCGCTGGGGCTCGCTGCTCTACCGCGAGGGTGCCCTGGTTCATGCGTCGTTCGAGGGCCTCGACGGACGCGAAGCCTTCGAACGGTTGCTCGGCGAGATGCAGGCTTCGCCTGCTGCCAGCTTCCGGTTCGAGCCATGGTCACAGAAAGCCGCGGAGGGGATCCGGCCGACCATCTCCTGCCGGCTCGAGCGCCTGCTGCTCGAAGCTGCGTAGACGCTCGGTACGACGATCTGGCCCGGCAACCGGTGCCGACGACTGGCGCAACGGCTCGCGCGGCGTGACAAGGAAGGTCTTCCGCGCGATAAGCTCCCGCGCGAACCACTCGCCGGGAGATTTTCATGCCGATTGCTGCTCGTCCGTCCGTCGCTTCGCTCTTCGTGGTCACCTGCCTCGGCCT
>CALFAM010000174.1 GCA_937948815.1 uncultured bacterium | reverse complement strand
TCTCAAGCGCACGCGCGACAAATTCGCTGACGGTTCGTGCGTGGCCTTCGGCCACGGCGACGCGCGTTCGTATCCGCAGAGGTTCAGGCAACCGCACGTTCACCTGCCGCGATCCCACAGCAGGCTTCTCCACCGCTGCTCCGATGGTTGCTGTCTGTTGAGGTCGCCCCCCACGTGGAGGTGTGGATTGAAACCTCTTTGGTTCGAGGTGCAGCTTGACCAAGAGCTGAGGTCGTCGCCTCCCACGCAGGCGCGCGGATTGCGACCTTTGCTCACTCGGCGAACACCTCGCAGTTGCACCCGTCGCCGCCCCGACGCGGTGGAGCAAGGATGCCGGTGGGGGTGTGGGGGAGGCACGAGGCGGTGGACGCGGTATCCTTGCGGGCTTGCTGTTCAGCGATTCGGAGCTTGGGCGCCCTGACGTGGGGTGCCTGGGTGGACCAGGCTTCGGAGACTTGGGAACTCGACTGCCGCAGGAGATGAAGATGTCGCGCAGGCTTGCTGCGCCCTTGGTGGGGCTGGTGCTCGTGGTTGCTTTGGTGTTGGGCTGTCACATCGCCTGGTTGGCGATGGATCGGGCGGCGTTGGCGAATCCCGGGAGTTACTTCTACCTCAACCGGACGCTGACGTTTGGCTACGAGCTGAGCAGCATCGATTCCCTGGCGCAGTTGGCGAAGTCGCTCGGCAATCTCAGTGTGTTCGGGCGGCCGCCGGCCTACGAGATCATGGCGGTGCCGTTCGTCGTGCTGGGGCGTGGGGCAGAGGATGTCGCGCTGGGCGTGAACTTGCTGTTCTTGGCGCTGGGCGCGCTGGCCTTGTTCCACTGGTGTGTGCTGCTCGGCAAGCCGTGGGCGGGGGTGTTGGCCGCGGGGCTGTATCTCACCTATCCCACCACGGTGGGAGGCATGCACAATTTCCTTCCGCACACGATCGTCCCGAGCTTGACGGTGATCACGCTCTGGCTGGTGACCTTGCTGATCGTTCGGCCGGGTCGGCGTGCGGGGTGGGCGCTCGGGGCGATGATCGGCCTCGGTGCCATGGTGCATCCGTCGTATGTGGGCATTGTCGCGATCCCGATGGCCGGTGGGGTTCTGTACTGGCTCGTCACGCGGGCCAAGGCACGCATGGTGGACGGTGAAGGTGGGCTCGCGGCCCTGTGTCGTGCGGTGGTGCGCGACGAGATCTTCGTCCGGGCGCTGCTGCCCTCGGCGGCGATCAGCGGGATGATCATCGCCCTCTGGTACGTCGGGCCAGGGATCGAGATCCTCAAGGAGTACATGCAGTGGAAGGGTGACGAGATCGAGGCCTACCGCGGGCAAGAGCTCGTGGCCCATGGATTTCCCGAGCACCTGGGCCGCTTGTGGTACGTGAAGACCGCGCCGGCTGCCCTCTCGCTGCCCTTGGTTCTGGCCGGACTGGTCGGTCTGATTCGGCTCACGATGCGTTTTCGCTCGCTCCGCTGGTTCGTGCTGCTCTCATTCGCCAGCGTGGTGTTGGTGGTTTCCTTGGGCGAGACGGCATTGGCCTGGTGGAAACTGGCCGCCGCGCTGCCGTTGCTCGCCTTGGCCACGGCGCTGGCCGTCGACGCGCTTCCCAAGCGCTGGCTCCGGCAGGCTGCCTACTTGCTGCTGGCAGGCGTTGCCGGATTCAACCTGGCGTACGTGCTGTTCGGCGGTGCGTGGGGCAACACGGTGGCCCGCGGTATGGGGGCGCGGCCCGATTCGATGACCTGCACGAGCCTGGCGAGGTTTACGTGCGTCTTCTGCCCGCGTCCACCGGAGCAGAACCAGTCTCCGGGCAAAGCGATCGTCGAGGCCCTGCGAACCCACTCCATGGGCCCACGCTTTGGTTTCCCCGGTGTTCTCGTGGTCGACCACAAGCACCTTCAGGCGTCTCAGGTCGACTACTGGCTGACTCGCTACTGGCCGGACAACAACCTCCCGGTTCGTAGCCAAGGCGTCAAGACGTGGGGCATTGCCTACAATCTTCGGTTCCTGGCGCGGGCGCGCTTCATCCTCCACATCCCTGCGCCGCCCACCGGCACGCCAAGCCCGCGGGACACCTTTCGCAAGGTCACGGACCGCTTTCTCAACAATCCGCCCGAGCTCTTTGCCCTGCGGCACGAGACGGTGGCGACCATTCCCCTGGATCCGAGCACGTCAGATCCGAACAAGCCGGCACACCGACTGGCATCCATTCACCTGGTGAAGCGAACGCACGATGCCGACGTGCCAGAAGCCGAGCAGATCATCGAGGCGCTGGGGCTGCCCGACTCGCAACTTCGCTACGTGCCGCGGCTGATGGGCAAGCTCAAGCACAAAGCATGGCGCGAGGAACAGGAAGCTGCGGAGGCCGCGCTGCAGGCCGCCGAAGAAGACGCCGATTGAGGCGATGCCGTCGCCTCGACTCACGAGCCGCGCGGTTCGACGCGGGCGCAGGAGCACGCGCAGAGGGCATCCTCGAAGTGCGGGGGCTCGAGCTGAATGGTGGCGTGGTCGATGTCGAAGGTGGTGCGCAGCGTCTCTCGAATGTCACGCAGGAGATTCGGGAAATGACCTTCTGCCATGCAGACGTGCGCGGAGAGGGCGTCTTTACCGCTGGTGATGGTCCAGGCGTGCAGGTCGTGGATCGCGGTGACGCCGTCGAGGCGGACGATGGTGTCGCGGATGGTGTCGAGGTCGAGATGGGCGGGGGTGCTCTCCATCAGCACGTCGACCGAGGCGCGGAGCAGAGACCAGGCGGACCAGGCGACCAGCACGGCGATCAGCACCGAGGCGACCGGATCGACCCAGTGCCAGTCGTAGAGCCAGATCAGCAAGCCGGCGATCATCGCCTGGACACTGCCCAAGGCATCGCTCGCCACGTGGAGCCACGCGCCACGGACGTTCAGCGAGTCGTTGCGCCCACCGTGCAGGATCATCAGGCCGATCACGTTGATCAGCAAGCCGCCGGCCGCGACCGCCAGGAGCATGCCGCCGCGGACCGGGGCAGGCGCCTGCATGCGTTCCCAAGCTTCGAAGACGACGAGCACGGCGACCACCACGAGGGTGGCACCGTTGAGCAGCGCGGCGAGAATCTCGGCCCGGTGGTAGCCATAGGTGCGCTTGGCGGTCGGAGGTTTGCTGGCCAGGCGAATGGCGAAGAGGGCGAGCGCCAGGGCGGCAGCGTCGGAGAACATGTGGCCGGCGTCGGCGAGCAGGGCGAGTGAGCCCGAGACGATGCCGCCAACCACCTCAGCGCCCATGAAGGCGAGCACCAGGACGAGGGTGATGGTCAGACGCCGGCGGCTCGCCCCGCGACCATGATCGTGTCCGCCATGTCCGTGGCCATGGCCGGGTCCATGACTGTGCCCGTGGTCGTGTCCACGTCCAACACGGTTCCCCTCATCAGCCACGTGTGGCGGATCAGGGCGTGAAGCGGGATCGCGATGCTCACCAGGCCTGGTCCCTCGGGATGCGTCGGTCATGACCGGTCAACGATATCGAAGTCTTCTGGCTCTGACCCGGTAGGGGACGGGCCATTGTCCGCTCGGGCCGCTCGGCGTGCTCGCCACCAGCGTTTGATCCGGATGACGGTCGCCCAGGGAATGAGAATCCACCAGCAGAGCAAGACGGCCCACATGCCGAACGATGCGCGATTGGCCATGGTCATGAAGGTGTTGGTCCGAAAGACGTTGTCGTGAACCAGGTAGGTCCAGGTCGCGGACGGCGCGGTCAGGCCTTCGCCCTCCCAGTCGACCCCGTCGGCGGTGATCTCGATCCGCTCGAACGTCTGGACGACGGTGTCTTCGATCTCTTGGACCAGGGTGGCGAAAGCCGCTTTCGAGGTGCGGTAGAACTCGGTCAGCGGGTTGCGCCCGTCGAGGGTCACGAGGTGGATCTGGTCGCGTACGACCTGCATCTCGGCGAGATGATCGCTCCAGCCACGGTCGATGAGCAAGAGGGTCAGGCGTTGCTCGATCGATGCGAGCAGCGGTTGGCCGTAGGCGGTGCTCAGGGCGTTCCAACGCTCGGCGGTGTGCTCCGCAAGCAAGGGCGCGTGGGTGCTTTCGAGCACAGCTTGGCGCCAGCGCTGAATCTGCTCGCGTTGGCGCTCGATCAGCAGGGAGAATTCGAGCAGGCGCTTGCGAATGTCGCCGTACTGCCCTTCGACGATTCGCTGCACGCGGGCAACTTCGCGGCGAACGGCAGGATGGTCGATCTCGCGAGGAGAACCGTCGGCTCGACGTATTTCGGGCTCGGGCGCGTCGCCGCTGGTTATCCGAGCAAGCAGCGACTTGGGGAGCAGCGTCTGGATGCCGTAGCGCACCATCAGAGGATCTTCGAGGCTGACGAAGAAGCGCGAGGTTCCGGGATCGCCCTGGCGTCCGGCGCGGCCGCGAAGCTGATCGTCGACGCGACGACTCTCGTGCCGATTGGTACCGATCAGCAAGAGACCGCCGAGGCGGATCACCGCGTCGCGGTCACGCTCGGTGGAGCCGCCCAGCTTGATGTCCGTGCCGCGTCCCGCCATGTTGGTGGAGATGGTGACCGCCCCGAGCGCCCCGGCCTCGGCGACGATCTCGGCTTCTTCAGCGTCGTTCTTGGCGTTGAGCACGCGACACGGAACGCCCTCCGCGCGCAGGTCCGCGGCCAGGCGCTCGGACTCCTCGACGCTGACCGTGCCGACCAACACCGGGCGCTCGACCGCGTGGGCCTGGATGATCGCGTCGATCACTGCGCGGCGCTTGGCGTCCTGGGTGGCGAAGATCGCGTCCGCGAGATCGTCTCGGTTGCTCGGCCGGTGGGTCGGGACCGGCACGATCTCGAGTGCATAGACGTCCCGTAGCTCGTGCGCCGAAGGGGTCGCGGTGGCGGTCATCCCGGCGAGCGTGGGGTACTTGCCGAGGAAGTGCTGAATCGCGATCGAGCTCAGGAGCTTGCCCTCGGCTTGGAGCGTCAAGCCTTCTTTCGCTTCGAGTGCCGCTTGCAGGCCGTCGGGCCACTGTCGATTCTCGGCGACCCGCCCGGTCAGCTCGTCTACCAGCTCGACCCGCCCTTCGCGAATGATGTAGTCGACATCTCGACGGAGTAGGTGCTCGGCGTGAAGCGCGTTGCGGATGTCGGCCTGGAGCGCCAGGTTCTCGACCACCAGGAGGTCGCCGCAGCCCAACTCCTGCTCGACTCGGCGGGTGCCCGCCTCGGTGAGAAAGATGTTGCGGTCGTATTCGTCGGTCTCGAAGTCGCGCTCCGGACGACAGGCGCGGGCGAGAATCGCCAGGCGCGGGAGGTCGAGGTCCGCGCTCTCGGCGTTGCCGGCGATCACCAGAGGAATCCGTGCCTCGTCGATGAGGATCGAGTCGGCTTCGTCGATCAGTGCGAAGTCGAACGGCCGGTGCACCTGGTCGGCGGGGTCGAGGCTCAGACTGTCGCGCAGGTAGTCGAACCCAGCTTCCTTCACGGTCGCGTAGGTGATGTCGGCTGCGTAGGCTGCCCGCCGTGCCTGGGTGTCCATGCCTTCGGCGACCGCGGCCACGCGCAAGCCGAGGCGCTCGTAGACCGGTGCCATCCAGGCCGCGTCACGCTGGGCCAGGTAGTCGTTGTAGGTCAGAACGTGGACGCCACACCCTCGCAGCGCGCGGAGCGATACGGGCGCGACCGCGGCCAGGGTCTTCCCCTCGCCGGTTTGCATCTCGGCCAGCTTGCCGTCGAAGAGCGCGGCTCCGGCAAGGAGCTGGACATCGTAGGGCCGCTCTCCGAGCAGCCGGTGGGCCACTTCGCGCACGAGAGCGAACCACTCGACTTGCACCGATTCGAGGGTGGCGCCGCCGGCGATACGCCCATGGATGGCTGCGATCCGTGCGTCGAGGTCGGGGTCCGAGGCCGTCGACAGGGACGCGAACGCCTCGATGGCCTCGAGCAAGCGTGGGTAGGGACGCCGGCTCACCGCCCGCGACCCCGGTCTGGCGGTCGTTCTTCACGCACAGGTTGCTCCAGGGACGGCGCTGCTCTCTCTGTGGCCTGCGACCTCTCGGGCGCCAGTTCGTGTGTGAGCACGTGCGCCAGATCGTCGAGATAGCCCAAGTAGTGCTCGTAGCGGGAGATCTTGGCCTGTTGTCCGACTCGTGGCAGCACGCGGGCCGCCATGGCACGAACTGTGGCGATGGTCTCGGGGTCGTCCGCGTGCGATGGCACGGCATCGGAGCGAGAGGCCGTGGTGGCGGGGGCGGGTAGGCCGTTTTGGAGGGGCGCCGTCTGGAGCAGCTCGGCACGCGCGGCAGTCTGGAGGCTCTCGACGTGTTGCCGTTGGCGCGCGATCAAGGCGAACACGTCGAACGCATCCTCGATGGCGGTTGGGTCGATCACGCGTGCGCCCGCAATGGTGAGGGCTTCGACGTCCTGGAAGAAGCGCTCGGTTACGGGCGTCGTCATGGTCCTGTCGGTCCCCGCGGAGGGGCTGAGGAGGCGCACGGTCACGAGGTGCCACATGGTGACCAGCGCGCGCTTCAGCTCGAACTCGCTGCCATCCAAGGTGGGGTCCGAGCGCAGGACGCGTAGATTCAGGACGAGCGTGGCAAAGCCCTCGGGCGTGGTGGCGAAACGGGCCCGTCTACCGTGTGCGATGGAGCGGATCGCTCCGATCTCGACCAGCCGCGCCACGGTTCGCTTGACGCGCTGAAAGTAGACCGAGCCGATGGGTAGATCGGCTGCCAGCCGCCCGAGTTGGCGCTCGAGATCGGCCCGCCCAAGGCCGTCGGCTGCCAGCCACGGTTGCGCCAGGAGCAAGACGCCGAGCTCGAGATTGTCGACGACCGTGCACCAGGGTGCTTGGGTCTTCACCTGCTCGGGATGCGCGAACAGGAATGGCGGTGAAACGTCCACGTAGCGATCTTGCCATTGAAATTGACAGTTGTCAAAACCAGGAGTGGCCCTGGGCGAGCCCAGGTAGAATCGAGGCATGGATGATCTTCTAGCCGACTACCCGGTGCGCATCGAGGTGCCCGTGGCGTGGGGTGACATGGACGCCTTCGCGCACGTCAACAACCTGGTCTACTTTCGCTGGTTCGAGAGTGCGCGAATCGCCTACTTCGACCGGGTCGAAGCGCTTGCCATCAAGGAAGAGACCGGCATCGGCCCGATCTTGGCGAGCACCAGCTGCCGTTTCAAGATTCCGCTGACCTATCCGGACACCATCATTGCTGGCGCCTCGGTCCAGGCGGAGACCCTGGGCGACGACCGGTTCATCATGCGCTATGAGGTTGCAAGTCGGCAGCACGGCCGCATCGCCGCGTTGGGGACGGGCGAGATCGTCACGTTCGACTACGGCCGGGGAAAGAAGGCGCCGGTCCCGGAAACGCTGCGGCAGCGGATACTGGACCTGGGCTGACCCGGCGCACGAATCCGCCTGCTGAGACCGATCGTGTGTCGCAAGCGAGCGGACTGGGCTACGGGCTGAAGGCCGTCCAGAACATGAGCTTGTTCGTGTCGGCGGCGAAGTCGTCGCTGTCGTAAAAGGCGGTCTTGAGCCCGAACACTTGCCCCCACTCGGTCTTGTAGGTCGCTTGCAGATCGAGCTCCGAGCCATAGTCGACGCTGCCCTCGGCGGCCTGGAACGCGTGGTAGACGGCGGTTGCCTGGATCACGCCGATTTTGCCTGAAACGTGCAGGTAGAGATCGTCGAGTCCGTTGGTCGGGGTCGAGAGGAACTTGTCCGCCCAGCCGTTGAACTTGTGCAGGGTCGCGAGCGGTGTTTGGAACTGGCCGTCTCGCGCATTGCCGTCGAGACGTTCGAAGCCGATTCGCGCCGTCACCTTCGTCCACGCGATGCCCAGGGCCAGGTGGACATAGTGGGCGTCGAGGCGCCCAGGGTTGTCCGCGGCGTCTTGTTGAGACGCGAACGATGCCTCGTAGACCCAAGAGCGAGATGGGCCAAACGGCCGCTTGCCCGCCCAGCGAGCGCCGAGGGTCATGCTCGAGAGCGGTAAGCGGGCGGGCGCGTCGTAGTCGAGCAGGTAGCCGAAGAGCGTCAGGGTTCCGGCGCCGTCCCAGCCGATACGCACATTGGCCAGGTGGCTGGTCATCTCGTCTCGGCCGCCGGTGATCCGGTTGGCGCTGTCGAGCAAGCCATAGAACAGGCTGACGCGATCGCGGAGCGCATGCGAAACCGTCACAGCGTCGAACGATTGATGATTCTGCCGCCAGCCGACATTGCCGACAAAACGCTGATCGTCCAGCGTGATCTCGCTGCGCCCGAGCGCGACCGCGGTGTCACCCTTCTGCCAGGTCAAGAAGGCTTGGTTGATCTCGGTGTCGTCCGGGTCAGCGACCACCGGCCGGTCGCGAATGCCATTGTCGAGGCTGGCGGCGCCGGCATTGCGATAGAGCTCGTTGCCGACCACGGACACGTCTTCGCCTTCGAGCATGAGCGTCAGCCCGTGCCAGGGTGCGGTGCGGAAGCCGAATGCTGTCCGCAGGGTCGACGCCCGAGCGTGGCGGTCGCCGACCCCGTCGTCCGTGACATCTTCGTAGCGATAGCGCAGGTGAACGAAGAAGTCCCCCTGCTTGAACGAATCGGTCAGGCTCTTCCCCTCGTCGGAGGGTATGCACGGTACCGTGACGGCCCCGAGGAGAAGCCAGGCGAGGGTAGATCGGATTCGTACCATGATGATTCTCCTTGCGATCACGGTACGGTGGTGCGCGGCCTGGGTCGCCACCCTCCTGGGTAGGCGCTCGACGCCGGGGCATGGGAAAATGGTGGCTTGATCTGCGGAGGTCTCAGCGGAGATCAAGCCGAGATCCAAAAGGAGATTCACACCATGCCGCTTTACGAGTATCGCTGCCGAGATTGTTCCCACGAATTCGAGGCGCTTCGTGCGCTCGGCGACAGTGCGGAGGGCATCGCGTGTCCGCAATGCCGGCACGAAGAGGTCGACAAGCTGCACTCCACCTTCGCGGCCTCGACGGGCAGCAAGGACGCGGCGCCGGCTCCGGCGGGGGGTTGCTGCATGGGAACAGCCGCCTGACCGACCTAGACCACCGGCCCGGTCGGGCCGTATGAAGACTGGGGACCGTGTACGCCTCGAATAGGCGACAGGGAATGATCAAGCACCAGCGCCAGCCGAAGCCTGCCGTCGCTCAGCGTCGGCCTGTCCGTGTCAGGGGAGGTTTGCCGCGCGCCGCGCGCTTTTCGGCGTGCAGGCCGTGCTTCGTGCCGGCAAAGCAGCTGGTCCGGTGTCTCGCGCTCTTTCTGGTGCTCGGACCTTGGCTCTCCCCTGGGCTTGGCTCTTCGTTTGCCGCCACCGTCACGGACGCGGCCGATCCTCTGCCGTGGGCGGCGGCGGGCTTGGACGCGGAGGCCGCGGCTGCTCACCTGTTAGACCGATTCGCCTTCGGGCCGCGTCCCGGCGACGTCGAAGCGGTCGTTGCACTCGGCCACGAGGCATGGCTGGACCAGCAGCTCCGCGGTATCGACGACCCCGTGCTCGATGCCCGCCTCGCCAAGCTGCCGAGCGTGGACATGCCCTTGCCGCGCATGATCTCGCGTTACCCCGCTGATGCCGTGGTTCGTCGCATGATGGAGCGAGACGGGGTCGCGCTTCCGAGCGTAGATGATCCGGGCATGACCGCTGTAAAAGCCGAGCAGGCACTTCGCCAGGCGATTCGTGCGTACGCGCGCGAGCGTCGGCTGCGCCCGATCAGTCAGCTCGTCGGCGAGCTCTACACCCAGAAGCTGGCCCGGGCGGTGATGGCCGAGAACCAGCTGCGCGAAGTGTTGGTCGATTTCTGGTTCAACCACTTCAATGTATCGGTGCGTGACACCGAGGTCCGCCCCTACGTCGTCAGCTACGAGCGCGACGCGATTCGCCCCCATGTGCTCGGTCACTTTCGTGACCTGCTCGAGGCAACGGCCCGCCACCCGGCCATGCTCTTCTACCTCGACAATGCGCAATCTGGGGCGGAGCCAGGGATGCCGCGCAGCTTCGACCTCGACGCCTACCGGTGGCGCCTGCAGCGGCGGCGAATCGTTCGCCAGCAGGGCACGAGCGAAGCGATCTACGACGCGGATGCGACCTGGGCTGCGCGGCCGAAAGAGGACCGGCGACCTCGGGGGCTCAATGAAAACTACGCCCGCGAGCTGCTCGAGCTTCACACCCTGGGTGTCGAAGGGGGCTACTCCGAAGACGACGTGATCGAGGTGGCGCGCGCCTTCACGGGGTGGTCGGTGGTGCCGCCGGCCGGTGCCTATGGCGAGCCGTTCGGGAAGGCTCTGGATCGCCTGCTCAGCCTTCCCGGGTCGCAGTTCGTGCGCGATGGCCTGTTCCTATTCCGTGCGGACCTCCACGATTCCGGCGAAAAGTCGGTCCTCGGGCAGCTGATTCCCGAAGGCGGCGGCATCGAAGACGGCGAAGCGGTGATCGATCTGCTCGTACAGCATCCTTCGACCGCGCGTCACATCGCCCGCAAGCTGGCCATTCGCTTCGTCCAGGACGAGCCGCCCGAAGCACTCGTCGCCGCCCTCGCCCAGGCCTACCTCGAGAACGATGGCAGCCTTTCGGCGATGATGCGCACCCTGGCCAGGTCACCTCACTTCTGGGCCGACTCCGCGCGTCGGCGCAAGATCAAGTCACCTTTCGAGCTGGCGGCTTCGGCGCTACGCGGGATTCGGGCCGAGGTCGGCTTTGCCATGCCCCTGATGCGACGGCTCGCCCGCCTCGGACAAGACGTCTATGCGTATCCCGCGCCCAGCGGCTTTCCCGATCGCGCGGACGCCTGGGTCAGCTCCGGTGCGCTCCTCGGGCGCATGAACCTCGGGCTGGACCTGGTCGCGGGCCATGTCCCCGGTATCCAGATCGACCTCGGCGCGCTCGACGACGGCCCCGAGCCGGAGTCGATTCTCGCCGCGCTCGACCGCTACGCGCGCGTGCTGCTTCCCGGACGGGACATTGCGTCGACGGTTGAGAGTCTGCGGCCGCTGGCCACGGACCCGGCGGTGGTCGCGCGCGTGGCCCAAGAAGCTGCAGCGCTGCAGGATCTCGCGGAGCGAACGCTCGACACCCACGACTTCGAAGTCAGCACGCGAGCCGACGGCTCGCGGCCCGCGCCCCCGTCGCCCGTGATCACGCGCGTGGTCGGGCTGATTCTCGGCTCCCCGGAATTCCAGCGCCGGTAGCGATGAAGAGCATGACCAAGCACCCGAAATGGATGAATCGACGGGCCTTTCTCAAGGCAGGCGGGCTCGCCCTGGTAACCCTGGGTACCGGCCCGGCTTTCTTGCAGCGTGCTGCCCGGGCGGCACAGGAACCGACGGCACTCGGCCGCCGCAAGGTCCTGGTCACCATCTTTCAGCGCGGCGCGATGGACGGACTGGCGGCGGTTGCGCCCGTGGGCGCCGAGGAACAACTCGCCAAGCTGCGTCCGCGGTTGGGCATGAGCGCGGCCCAAGGCGCCGGCGACGAGGCGTTGATCGACCTGGGGGTGGGCTTCGGCCTGCATCCGGCGCTGGCTCCGCTCGTTCCGCTGTGGAAGGCTGGGCAATTGGGAATCGTCCATGCGGTCGGCTCGCCGGACCCGACACGATCCCATTTCGATGCCCAGGACTTCATGGAGACCGGCACGCCGGGCCGAAAAGGAACGCCGGATGGTTGGCTGAATCGGGTAGCCGGCAAGCTCGGCCACGATGCCACGCCGTTTCGCGCCATGGCGTTGACCCCGACGCTTCCGCGTTCCCTCTACGGTCCAGAGCCAGCCATGGCGGTGGCGGACCTGCGGGAGTTTCACGTCCAATCTCCGGCGATGGGCGCGGTCGACGCGGGACGCGGCTTCGAGGCGCTCTATGCCGAGGCATCCGCCAACCTGCTGCGCGACACGGCGCGCGAGACCTTCGAAGCTACACGCACCCTCGAGCAGCTCGACGTTTCGAAGTATCGCGCCGCTCCCGAGGCGCGCTATCCATCGGGCCCGCTCGCTCGGAGCCTTCGACAAATCGCCTTTCTGATCAAGTCGAACATCGGCCTCGAAGTGGCGTTCGCGGAGTCCGGAGGGTGGGATACCCACGTGTTGCAGGGGAGCGCCAATGGCAGCTTCGCGCGCCGCGCCGCCGACCTGAGCAGCGCGATCGCCGCGTTCTGGACCGATCTCGGCACCCACCGCGACGACGTCGTGGTCTTGACCATGACCGAGTTCGGGCGGACCGCTTTCGAAAACGGCTCCGGCGGCACGGATCACGGCCATGGCTCGTGTCTCTTCGTGCTCGGGCGCGACGTATTGGGCGGCAAGGTGCACGGAGAATTCCCGGGGCTCGCGCGAGACGCGCTCTTCGAAGGGCGGGACCTGGCGATCACCACCGACTTTCGAAGTGTCTTTGCCGAGGTCGCGTCGCGTCACCTTGGCGTGGCCGATGACGCCACCCTTTTCCCGGGCTGGGAGGGCAATCGCCTCCCGCTGTGGCGCCCAGCCTAGCCGAGGCTGACCAAGGGCACACGGTCCGATGCGCTGGCTGAGCCGAGGGGTGCGGTCAGCGGACCCATGTTGCGCAGTCGTCGAGACCGGCCTGGAAGTGCTCGAAGTAGCGACCGACGTGCAGGCCGTCGACCAGGGCGTGGTGAACCTCGACACTGACGGGCATCAGCCGACGCGAGCCGACGGCGCGGTGCTTGCCGAACACCAACTTGGGCACCGCGTCGTCCGTTCCCCAGCGCCGTGCGTGGGAGAAGCTGGTGAAGGACACCCAGGGAATCACCGAGTAGTGCACCAAGTCGTCACGGTCATCCCGTGCGCCGAGCTGATCGGCTCGGCGTCCGGCAGCGAGCGCCGCGCTCGCGCCGGCAGCAAACGCCGGGTAGGACGTCTCGTAGTCGAAGTACACGAAGGTAAATGACTCGTCCGGTCGCAGCACGATCGAGCCACCGTGAACCACGGGGTGCCGAATCACCGAGACGGCACCCCGGTCACCAGGCTCGCGTCGAATGCGGTAGGCGAACGGCTCGATCGCGTTGATGGCACGGAGCGACAGATAGTACGCCGCCACGGCGAACGAAGGGCCTTCGGCGGCCTGAGAGCACGCATGGAGCGCGGTGACATCGACGTCCGCGGTGATGTTGAAGTACGGGTTGTCGTAGGCGCGAAAAAAGTCGAAGTGCGCACGACGATTCCACGTCGTGAGATCAAGCTCCTGCTCCCCGGCTGCGGCGGGAGCAGGCTCTGGCATATCGTGCTCGGTCATGAGGCGAAGGCTATCGCGGGTGCTATCTTCGCTGCCATGTCCGCATCTCGTCGACCTTGGTGTGCCGTCGAATGAAGCAGCCGTCCCGCGATGTGCCGCCGCCCGGCCGGCTCGCCGCCCCCCTGCACCTCTTCGCGATCACCAGCCTCGCCGTCGCCCAGCCACTGCTCGACCTGCTGGGCCGGACGCCTGACTTCTTCGTTATTCGGGGAGTCGGGGGCAGCGGCGTCGCGGTATTGGCCGCCTTGTTGGTGTTGGGGCCGCCCGCGATCGCGATCGGCGTTGTGGAGCTCGTCGGCAGGGTCGCCGGCGCGCGTGCGCGGCGGTGGGCGTATGGCACCGCGCTGGCGGTAGGAGTCGCGCTCGGGTCCTTGTTGATCCTGAAACGCGTTCCGGGATTCGGCACGTGGGCCGCGGTCGCCGTGGCAGTGCTGATCGGTGCTCTGTTTCCTCGCATCTATGCGCGCCGGCCGGCGATTCGGCAGTTGCTCTCGGTGTTGGCGGTCCTGGCGTTGGCGTTCCCGCTGCTATTTCTTTTTCGGTCGCCTGCGCGCAAGCTGCTGGCGAGCAACCCTGATGCCGTTCGCGAAGCCACCGCTTCCGTAACCAAGATTGCGCGGCCGAGCCCAATCGTCATGGTGGTGTTCGACGAGCTGCCCGTAGCGTCCTTGCTCGGGCGAGACGGCGAAATCGACGGCGACCAGTTCCCACATTTCGCGCGCTTTTCCAAGACGGCGAGCTTCTTCCGCGACGCTCGAACCGAGTCCTTCTTCACCACGGTAGCGCTGGCGGAATTGCTCACCGGTGTGCGCAGCGAGGCGGGCGCGCTGCCCCGGGCTCCAGATCATCCCCGCAGCTTGTTCACGCTGGTCGGTGACCACTACGACATTCAGGCGCTCGAGCCGTTGACCGCCCTCTACCCTCGCACCGAGATGCTGCGCGAGGCGAGCCCGAAGACCTTGCTGTCGGATTTGTCGATCGTCTACCTCCACCTGATCGCGCCGAACGAGCTCGCGCGGCGGCTTCCCCAGGTTGCGACGACCTGGGAGCCGTTTGGGGAGCACACCGATCGGGCGGCGGACTTTCGTGCTTTCCTCGAGGGCATGCAAACCGGCCCACGACCAGGGCTCTACTTCTTGCACTCTCTGCTGCCGCATCATCCCTGGCTCTATTTGCCGTCTGGCCGGCGCTACGATCCGGGACTGGAGGTCTTCGTCGATGGCATGACCGACGAGCATCTCGGCTCCCGTTTCTCACGTTGGGTTCCCGATTCGTGGGCGGTCCTGCAGGCCTACCAGCGTCACCTACTGCAGGTTGGCTTCGCCGACCGACTGCTTGGCGAAGTGCTCGAGCGGCTCGACGCCATGGAGATCTTCGACCAGGCGCTGGTGATCGTGACCGCGGACCACGGCATTCACTTCGAGCCTGGCGGATTGGTGCGCCAGCCGGATCCCAGCACCTTGAACAGCCTGGCTCGGGTCCCCCTGCTCATCAAGTGGCCTGGGCAGACGACACCACGCTTGTCGGACGATCCGGCCCGCTTGCTCGACGTGCTGCCGACCATTGCGGAGACCATCGGTGCCGAGCAGGACTGGGCCTGGGAAGGCCGTTCTCTGGCCGGCAGAGGCCCGGACGCCTCGGGCGGTTCCGGCGAATCGCCAGGGGTCACCCCCGCATCGCGGCCCGTCCGCCCGGCCGCAATCGCCGAGGTGTGGTTCCGGGAGTTGGGCACGGGCTCGGATCCGTTCGCAATCGGCCCATTTCACGAGCAGCTTCTCGGCCGGCCCATCGCGGCCCTGGGCGCTGTGCAGCGGGCCGCGATCTCGGCCCGTCTCGACCATGCCGCCCGCTACCGCGCGGTCGATCGGGCTGCGCCGCTGCTTCCGGCGCGGGTCACCGGCCGCCTGGATCTCGCCGGGTCGGCGCCGGCACAAGCGGCGCGGTCGATGCCGATCGCCCTTGCCGTCAACGGTGTCATCGTGGCGACCGGTGTGACGCGCGAGAAGGACGGACAGCCGGGCTACTTCGCTTTCCTGCTACCGGAGGACGCCTTGCGGGATGGCGCCAATGACCTTGCGCTCTTCGCGCTCGTGCCACCACCGGCTGACGCGCAGCGGGCGGATGTGCAGCTCGTGTCGATTCCGCTCGACGGCGCGCTCGATCTTCAGCTCGACGCGGCCGGCGCGCTACAGGCCTCGGACGGCACGCGCTACCGTCTCGACAACACACGTTTCGAAGGCAAGGTCGCGGGACTCTTCTTCGAGTCCTTGGCCGCGCGCATGGAGTTCTTTGGCTACGCGGAGGGGACCGATGGCCGCAATGCCGCAGTGGCCATCGCAGTCTTTTGCGACGAGCGCTACCTGACTTCGGTCGGTCTCGATCTTGCGCGCTCGAACCTCGGAAGGCGCTACCGCCTCGAGGGCCATGAGGCAGCCGGTTTTGTTCTCACCCTACCGATCGAGGAGGTGGCGGGCACGCTGCGCTTCTTCGCCCTGAGCGCGGACGGCGTGGCGACGGAGCTTCCCTATGAGCGACGGGTTCTGGGCTCGACCGAGTACAACGGCCCGTTCGCCATCGGAGCGCCCTGAATTCTTCGCGCTACGCGACCAGCGGCGTGTGCTTCTCGTCGTCGGCTTCGATGAGAAGGAGGTGGAAGCCGCGACGCGGGCTCATGCGAACGAAGCCAGCGTAGCCCGTGAGCTGTTCTTCCATGCCGAAGAAGGATGCCGAGTGCTCGAGCAGGCGAGCGTTGTACGCCTCGATGCAAGCGTCCGAGAAGGACGGCGCGGCGAGCACGGCGCCTCCAATGTCACCGTTCTTGCTGCGTGCGTTCTTCGCGGCGATCACCCGCTCGATGAACCCCTCCAGAGCGTCCGGCGTTGCTTCGTCGAGGCAGTCCATGACGTGAAGAACCTTGTCCTTCTGGTCGAAGGTGACCACATCGAAGCGGTCGGTCTCCTGGCTGCCCGGGCGCGGAAGCGCGTGGTAGAGGAGGGCCTTGCGTACCTGCGGGAGCCAGTCGCCGAGGTACTTCCAGGCGGTGGAACGCGCACGTTCGGTAAGGACTGTCGGCAGGTCTCGTAGGGTGTAGCCGAGCAGACGATAGGCCGGCGCTTGCTCGTAGCGACTATCGTGATGTGCCGCGGCGAGGCCATCCTCGCCCACCCGCACCAGGCGAATCGACCGCATCGGAATGGTGCCGCTCCGAGGGGACTGGATGAGCTGACGAATGCGCGAGCTGGACGCCGTGCGCTTGACGTCTTGATCGTTCGTGGTCGGCTCGACAGCGACGACATCGAAAGGCATGTCGCGCAGGGTTCGGCGATACCAGAGTGCCAAGGGGCGGACGACCTTGTCTTCGACGCTGGCGCGTATCGGCACCGAGCCAATCCAGTGCTGCAAGCTCGACTCGATTGGAATGTCCTTCCAGCCGGCCGAGTAGAGACTCAGCACGGCGCGGCCGCTGCCGAACAGAACCAGGCCGTAGTCCTTTCCGTGTCGCAGGCGGAGGATGCCGTCGAAACACTCTTCGCGCAACCGGTCGGCAAGCGCCGGCAAGTTGATGAAGCTGGAGTCGAGATCGCCCATCCGAATCTGGCTCGGAAGCAGCACCGACGCCATCAGCTCGATCACCGAGCTCGGAAGCATCGAGGGCACGGGATGCAGCCGAGCTGCCACACTCTTCGGCAGGCGCGATGCGACCGTGTCGCCATGGGCACCGCTGGTGGTGTCGATCGCGCCGAGGAGCTGGCCGTCGTGGAGCAACAAGCAGACGGGGCCGAGCACGACAGCGCCGGCGAACGCCGGTGCGTGGAGTGGTCGCTCCAGCAAACGATCGAGCAGGCGTCCGGCGGGCTGCCGAGGGAGCACCCGGGATGGCCAAGACTCGACCACCCGGACGACGGCCTGAGCGATGTCGTGTGGCAGGCCGGAGCGAATCGGCATGCGCCAGGCGGTTTCCTCTTCCGTACCGGCACTTTCCTGGCCTGGCTTCCGCCCGCTGGCCGCCTGCTGCGACAGCCAGGCGCGGAGCGGCTCGGCCATCGCCTCGGCGGTCGGGAAGCGGTCGTCGCGGTCTTTCATCAGGGCGCGTGCGACCACGGCCTCGAGGGGAGCTGGGATGCGTGGGTCGAGGTCGCGCAACGGTTCCGCTTCGAGCAACATGATTGCATTGGCGAGCTCCATGAAGCTGGTGCCCCGAAACGGGAAAGCGCCGGCGAGCATGGCGTACAGCAAGATGCCGGTTGCGAAGAGGTCGGCCCGTCCATCCACCTCGCCACCGGTGAGCTGCTCAGGAGATGCGAACTTGGGGGTCGCCAAGACCATGCCGTCCCGGGTCTTGACCAGCTCGCGGCCGCGCAGGAGGGCGATGCCGAAATCCGTTACCTTCAACCGGCCATCGGCTTTGAGAATGACCAGGTTTGCCGGCTTGATGTCGCGATGAACGATGCCCTGCCGGTGCGCTGCGTCGAGGGCACCGAGCAGGTCGAGAACGTAGCGCACGGCCACGCGCGCGTCGAGCTTGTTCTGGTCGGCGATCACGGTCTCGAGGGTCGTGCCCTCGAGCCACTCCATGACGATGTACGGGATGCCGTCGGTCTGGCCGACACGGTGGACCGTGGTCACCGAGGGGTGTGAGAGGGCAGCAGCGGCCTTCGCCTCCTGCTGAAACCGTCGCCGAATCTCTGCTTGTGTATGAGGAGGCTCTTCTTCGAGCAGAGACGCGCGAAGTGCCTTGATCGCGACCGTACGATCAAGCTCGAGCTCCACCGCCCGATAGACGACACCCATCGAGCCCACGCCGACTTTCGCTTCGATGCGGTACGGGAAGTTGGCCGAAGGCGCCTCAGCTGGCGGAAATGCTCTGTTCTTGACCGACATGCCCATTCGACCGGTGTACGACGCGATCCACACGGCTTCCTCGGTGGCCGCAGCTTCCGCATGGCGGGAGCGTACAAACGCGACGACC
This sequence comes from uncultured bacterium, assembly GCA_937948815.1. Classification (GTDB taxonomy): domain Bacteria; phylum Acidobacteriota; class Thermoanaerobaculia; order Multivoradales; family J023; genus J023. The sequence continues at coordinate 6,070 of CALFAM010000174.1, read as the reverse complement.
TTCGACCGTCCGGCGACGGAACGACCCCCACAACTGGTCGCTACGTACGAAGGAGGCTCGGAAGCTTAGGCGGGATCCCCCCAGAGAAAAGTCTACTGTACAGAGGGTAGCGTTCCTACCATTTGTCTCGCTTTTTTGCATGCGCGCGGGGCGTTGCGATGTCGGGCAGCGCAGGATGTTGGGGCGACTTGCGCTCGGGATCGATCTCAGCGCGGATCCTGAAGCCAGTCCACCAAGGGGAGCACTTCGCATGGGCCGCCGGCAGGCGTCGGTGGCGCGTGGGGCGGGATGCGCAGCAGGGCGTGGCCCTGGCCATAGGCGGCAAGGTCGTGTGAGCCGCGCGGCAGCCGGGCCGTTGCCACGATTCGTCCTTCCTTTCGGTAGACGCTGGCAGCCAGGAAGCGATCCCGATCCTTGCCTGGCGGCAAGTCGACTGCGGTCTCCGCGAGGAGCGCGCCGTGCCAGAAGCCATCCTGGTGGCCGAGCAGCCGGTTGAGGACGGGACGTGCGAAGAGCCAAAAGGTCGCCATCACGGACGCCGGGTTGCCGGGCAAACCCAGCACCCAGCCAGTGCCTTCTTGTTGCCGCGTGTGCCGGCCGACGACGAGCGGCTTGCCGGGCTGAATGGCGACGGCATCGAAGAGTAGCTCGCAGCCGAGCTCCTGGAGCAGATCTTCGGCGAAGTCGAAGGCCCCCATTGACACGCCGCCAGTGACCAGCAAGACATCGGCTTCGAGCCCTTTCGTCATGGACTCCCTCATGAGGTCCCGATCATCCGGCGCGATGCCGAGACGAATTGCGGGGATGCCGAGGGTTGCCAGGGCAGCCTGAAGAAACGGTCCGTTGGAATCGCGGAGCTGGCCGGGAGCCGGCACCTCGGTGGCCGGAACGACTTCGTCGCCGGTATTCAGTACCGCAACGGTTGGCCGACGCACGACGGAAACGTGTTGATGGCCGTGTGCGGCGAGGAGGGAGAGCGTGCCGGCGACCAGCGGGATGCCGGGCTCGAGCAGCGGGGCGCCCGCTGCGACGACCTCGCCCCGGCGTCGTATGTGTGCGCCGGCGTCGACCGTTCGGTCGATGCGGACGACCTGCTCACCGCCGTCCGTAAGCTCGACAGGGATCACCCGCTCGCCACCCTTGGGCACCACGGCACCGGTCATGATCCGGGCGGCGGTACCGGGCTCGAGCACCACGTCGCCGGCGACTCCGGCGGCAATGGTCGCGACTACGGGCAGCGTGTCACCGGCCGCGACCGGCCCGGTCAAAATGTAGCCGTCCATCGCGGAGACATCGGCTTGAGGCAAGTCGACCGTGGCTTCGATGGGCTCGGCGAGCAGCAGGCCGAGCGCGTCGTCGCACGCGACGTCGGTGGGTGCGAGCGCGTGGAGATGGGGCGCGATCAGCCGCCAGGCTTCTTCGGGCTTCAACATGAGCTTTTCGTCTCGCTGAGCTGAACGGTGTAGTCAGAGGCCCGGCCGAACCGGGCACGAAAAACGGGGGCACGGCCGGCCAGGAGGCTGGGGCCAGAGTCTCCGGTGACACGAGTCATGGGGACCTCGGCATGGCGCCCGATCGGGGGGCTGTGTCGTGCGAATCGGCAGTGCTATAATCACGATCTCTCTGAAACCAAGCCGGTTGTGACGATCTTGCCGAATCCCCGGCGGATGGTGCGCCGCACACGATGGGACTCGGCCGAGCTGTCGGCCGTATGCTGGGCACGAATGAGTCAACAATTCCAGTATCACGGCACGCTCGAAGAGACTTCGTTGGCGGAGATGTTCTACACCATCTTCCGCCACCGCGTGCCGGGTCTGATCGAGATTACCAACGAGGGAATCGTCAAGCGGATCACCATCCACGACGGCATGGTACTCCACGCTTCCTCGACCGATCGGGCCGACCGCCTGGGGGCCTTTCTCTACCGAACGGGCCAGCTGACGCGGGAAACGCTCGAAGAGACCATGCGCAAGCGGCGCGAATCGAACGCGCGCCACGGCCAGATCATGATCGAAGACGGGCTGCTGTCTCCCGGCGAGCTCTACGAGGCGATTCGGGGTCAGATGGAGGCGATTCTCTGGAGCCTGTTCGCCTGGCAGAAGGGAGAAGTAGCCTTCAAGATCGGCCAGCTGCCGGCGCCAGCCGTGAAGATTCACCTGCCCATGCGGCAGGTCGTGCTGCGCGGTGTCAAACACGTGCCCGACGTCAAGGCGCTGGTCGCGAACCTCGGGCGGCGCAACACCATCATGTCGCCCTCGTACGCGATCGAGGATCTACTCGAGATCGCCCTCGACCAGGACGAATACGCGCTTCTGCGGCTGGTCGACGGCCAGCGAAATGTCTACGAGATCTGCAGCCAGGGCCCCTTCTCGGTGGCGGAGAATGCCCGCCTTCTCTACGCGTACCACGTACTGCGCCTGATTCGCCGGGTCGAGGGGCAGAACGAGCCGTCCACTGGCGCGATCAAGATTCGCTTGAAGGCGGACCGCAAGCTCCCCGGGAGCTAGCCCGGACGCTGCCGGTAGCTCGGAGAGCGTCGAAGTCGCCCACGATCAGCGCACGAAAAGCCCTCTCGGCGTCGGTTTCGTGATACGACTTGTGGCTTCGCTGCGGGCGCCGGCCCGCGGCCTTAGACCTGTGCAAACGTAAGGAAAGCTCGCATGCCGATCTACGAGTACAAATGCTCGAGCTGTGATCGCCAGTTCGAAGTGATGCAACGGATGGCCGACGCGCCGCTCGCCACCTGCGAGTCCTGCGGCGGTGATCTCGAGAAGCTCTTGTCTGCCCCAGCGTTCCAGTTCAAAGGAAGCGGCTGGTACGTGACCGACTATGCAAAATCGGGTAGCAAGAGTGATTCGGGGAAAGATAGTGGGGGCTCGTCCAGCGACGGAGACTCCAGCAAGAAAGAGAGCACCAGCACGTCGGATTCGTCGTCGAAGACCGAATCGAAGAGTTCCGGATCCTCTTCCAGCGAGAGCAAGAGCAGCACCAAGACGAGTAGCGCCAAGGCGGACTGAGCAGGAGCGTTCTCAGCCCTCGTCTTCGTCCGTGCTGCCGGTGAGGCCAAGCTTCTTCGCGTAGTACCGGAACGATCGGAACGTCATGCCGAGGAGATCGGCGGCGCGGGTCTGCACGCCCGACGCGCGCTCGAGGGCTTGCTGCATGAGTCGCCCGCGCACGCCGTCCAGATAGGCCTCGAGATCGAGCCCCTCGTCTGGCAGGCGGGCGTCCGAGCCGGGCAGGCGCTCTTCGCCCTGGACCATGGCCAGCGGCAGATCCGCGGTCGTCAAGTTTTCCTTGGTCGAAAGCGCCAGCGCGCGCTCGATGACGTTCTCCAGCTCCCGCACGTTTCCCGGCCAGCGATGCCCCTCGAGCACCCGCATGGCTTCGCTGGAGATCGGCTTCGAGTCAATTTCCAGTGAAGCGGTGTATTTCTCCAGGAAGTGCTCGGCCAGCAGCGGGATGTCCTCGCGGCGCCGCCGCAAGGGTGGAAGGTGGATCGGGATCACGTTGATCCGGTAGTACAGATCCTCGCGGAAGTCTCCGATCTTGATGCTCTCGGCCAGATCACGATTGGTCGCTGCAATGATCCGGACATCGACCGGCTCCTCGGTGGCGCCTCCAACCTTGCGGATCTTGCGTTCCTGGAGGGCGCGCAGCAGTTTGACCTGCATGGACGGCGTCATTTCGCCGACTTCGTCGAGAAACAGCGTGCCTCCGTTTGCTTCCTGAAAGAGACCCTTCTTGGCGCCGATCGCCCCGGTGAACGCGCCCTTCTCATGCCCGAACAGCTCGCTCTCGAGCAGGTTCTCCGGCAGGGCGCCGCAATTGATCGACAGAATGCGTTTGACCGAGCGACGGCTGGCGAAGTGGATGGCACGGGCGATCAGCTCCTTGCCAGTCCCGCTCTCGCCCCGGATCAGAACGGTCGAGTTGGTTCGCGCGACCCGCTTGATGAGCGAGAAGATCTCCTGCATCTCGGTGCTCTTGCCGATGATGTTGGAGAATTCGTACTTCTGCTCGAGCTCGCGCCGCAGGTACTGGTTCTCGCTCGCCAGGCCGGTCGACTCGAGGGCCTTGGTAACCACGACCTTCAGCTCTTCGACCTCGAAGGGTTTCGAGAGGTAGCTGAAGGCGCCGAGCTTCATGGCTTCGATCGCCGACTTGTTCGAGGTATACGCGGTCATCATGATCACCGCGGTATTCGGCTGGGCCTTGCGGATCTCGCGCAGCAAATCGAGCCCGTTGCCGTCCGGCATCAGGATGTCGGACAGGATCAAGTCGAAGTCCTGCCGGCCGATGCGCTCCCGGGCTTCGGTGACCGAGCCGGCAGCAGTCACCCGATAGCCTTCTTCTTCGAAAAGCAGGCGCAAGAATTCGCGGATGCTCTGCTCGTCATCGACTACCAGCAAGCGCGCGTTCATGAATCCCCTTCGGCCGGTTCCTCGCCCGTGGACTCGGCATCGAGCCGGCGAGGAAGTCGGATGGTAATCGTCGAGCCTTCACGAAGCTCGCTATCGACGTGAATCTCGCCGCCGTGATCTTCGACGATGCGGTAGACGATGGCCATGCCGATGCCTACGCCATCGTCGAAGAAGGACGAGAAAGGTTGAAAGAGCTCGGCGCGCTCCTCGGCGCTCATGCCGCTGCCCGTGTCGCGGAACGTCAGGTGGAAGTTGTCGCCGCCATCCGAGTCGCCGTGGATCATGCCAGACACGACCAGCCTGCCGCCGCCCGCCATCGCCTTGAGGGCGTTGCGGGCCACGTTCCAGAAGACCTGGCTGATCTGATCGGGGTCCGCATAGAGCGCGATCGGCGTCGAGGGCAGGTCGACCTCCAGCTTGTGAGCCGAAGTCAGCTCCGGGCTGTTGCCGAGAAGCGCGAGTTGCTCGTGGAGAAGCCTGGCCACGTCGAAGCGTACCGGGCGATGGTTGGGGGGCCGAGCCAACGAGAGGAAGGTCTTGACCGTGCGGTCGAGACGCTCGCTCTCACGCACGGCGATTTCTAGCAGGCGGCGGCGTGCTGGGTCGCCCTCGAAGGAGGATGCGAGCATCTGCGCCGAGCCGGAGATCGCTGCCAACGGGTTGCCGACCTCGTGAGCCAGCCCAGCGGCCATCGATCCGAGCGTCGCCAGCCGGTCCTGCGTCCGCACGCGTTCCTGAAGCTGACGCAGCTCAGTGAGGTCGCGAAAGTGAACGATGAAGCCACGTTCGCGCCCCTGATCATCGCGCAGCGGCGTGACCGAGTAGCCCACCGGGATGGTGCGTCCGCCTACTTCGATCGGCCGCTCGTGCCGAACGCGGTTGCGGCTGCTCTCTTGGCGGTCGCCGTTGCGCGCTGCGAGCGCCACCGACTCCCAATCTGGCTCCGAGAACAGCCCGGAAGCGGGAATCGGACGCCCCATCAGTGCTTCGCGTTCTTGGCCCAGAATGACCGAGGCAACCCGGTTGACGCTGGTGACGATGCCCTTGATATCGGTGGTGATCAGGCCGCTCGAGAGCGAGCGGACGACATCGTGGTAGAGCATCTGCAGGCGGTGTAGGTCGGCGGCCTTCTCGCGCAGGGCATGCTCGGCGCGCGCCGCATCGCGCGCCAGGTAGGCGGCCATCAGGGCGACTGCCGAGAAGCCCCCCAGGTGCACCACCAGGTTGTAGGCCAGATCGCCGTGTCCGAGAAAGGGGATCGTCGACTCGGGCCACATGCCGAATTGGCGGCCGATCAGCGGTACAGCGTGGCAGAGAAAGGCCAGGCCGGCGATGACCAGACCTGCGGTGGGCGCCAGGAAGATCGACGCCACGCTGATGATCACCAGATACAGGATCGAAAAGCCGGAGCCGGTTTCGCCCAGGGTCTGGATAAAGAGCGTGATCAGCGCCAGATCACCGATCAGCTGGGCATACGCCTGCAGTGAGGCGAAGCGGGCCGGTAGGGCCTGCAAGAGCGCGATGTAGACCAGGGTGAGGACCGAGACCCCGGCGATCAACAAGCGCACCGGAGCGGGCCAACCGAATAGCGAAGAACCGACCGCCGTCGCCGCATAGGTGCCCGCGATGGTGATGGCCACCAGGAC
>CALFAM010000173.1 GCA_937948815.1 uncultured bacterium | reverse complement strand
TCGGCCCAGTCAGATCGCGCCGCCGCTCGGTGTTCTCGATGCCGACGAGCAGGAATGGCCGCATCGTGCCATTGCCGACCGAAACCTGCACCAGGCCCGCGACATGCAAAAAGTCTTCGGCGATACCGCCATCCGGCAGGTAGAGCACCGGAAGGCGTTGATCGTCCGACACTCCATAGCCGCTTGGCCGGTAGACCGTGATCACCCGATTCTCGGCCAGTACTTTTGATGGAATCGTGAAGGTCTCGCCGATCACCAGCGGCGCTGCAGGCCCGGCGGGATCCGCACCAGCACCCGGGACGACCGCGAGCAGGCTCACTGCCATCGCAAGGAAAACAACACGGATGTCGGCAGTCATCGTGGGGCACCTTTCAGGTCACTGGCTCGCATCATCGCGGCGCGGTTCTAGGCTGCATGACGGTCGACCTACGCGGCAAGCAAATCCCGCACGATTCGGTAGCCGAGGAAAAAGATCGCCGCATCGACCACCAGGTGACTCCACCATGGCGCATAGAGCGTCTCGTAGCGCGCGTAGAGCCAGGCCCACACCGCGCCCCCGACCGCGACGGCCAAGGAAAAGGCATAGGTCATCGGCGACGCCCAGCCAAAGAAGGTTGCCATGACGATCACATGATGGGCCATGAAACCCAGGCTCGAGACCACAATCGCGGTGGGCAGCGTGGTCCGTTCCCGAAGCTTTCGAAAGACGAACCATCGCCAGTAGTACTCTTCCATCAACGAATGGAAGAGGGAGTAGAAGACCGCCACGGCAGCATAGCGGGCAGGCGTGTCCAGTCCGAGCCCCGAAACCTTCTCGCGAATCGCCGCTTCCGCACCTTCGAGTAATCCCGAGGGCTCCAACCACAGCGTGTAGAGCGCAAACATCAAGAGCGAAGCGGCAACGCCGAACGCCAGCCCGAGTGGAGCGCCTCGCCAGGTAGGAGGCGACCATCGAAGTGGCTCCCGCAGCACCAGAAAGACCCAGACGAGCGGAAAACCAAATTGAATGGTCTTGCCGATCGCGTATGCCGCCTGCTGCATGGCGGGGCTGGCTCCGGCCAGCAGCACGAAATACGTGAGGGTCACGATGGACGGGAAAACGATCGCGAAGCCGATGGCCATCGCGCTGGTGTCGCGGGTCGGATGGTGTGTCGAGCTCATCATTTCTTGTGTTCGTCAGCCTGGGAAGGGCATCATTTTGCGTCGCAGGAAACGTACTGCCGGATCGCAATCGAGAGCACCTCGTCGAGGAGCCCGGCCGAGGCGACACGACCGAGGGACGCGACCGAGGGACGCGACCGAGACGATAGGATGCCCGCCATTCTACCGAAGGAGCCAACGTGAATCGCCAGCCTCGTCACCCGCGCCCTCGTCTCGTACCGATCCTCGCTTGCCTCGCGTGCTTGCTACCTGCCCCGTCTTCGGTCGCGGCGGAGGCGAACGACGCGGCTGTGGCGCTGCACGACCTCTTCGCCCGAGAATGGGCCTTCCGGTTGCGTGAGAATCCACTGCAAGCCACCGCCAGCGGTGTCCACGACTACAACCACCTCCTCCCCGACGTGTCGATCGCGGCACGCCAGCGGCGGGCGGAACAGGACAAGACCTTCCTCGACGAGCTCGCTGCGCTCGATCGCGCGGCCCTCGCCCATGCCGACCGCATCAGCTACGACCTCTTTCACTGGCAGCTCACCCAACGTCTGAGCCGCTTCGCCCACCACGACTTCCGCTTCCCGCTGACCGTCGACTCGGGCTTCCACATCGCCTTTGCGCGCCTCGCCAACGACATGCCCCTGGACAACACCCAGGACTACCGGAACTACATCGCGCGTCTGAACGCCTTCCCTGCGTTCGTCGACCAGCACATTGCGCTGCTGCGAGACGGGCTGACCAACGGCTGGACGATGCCCGCCGTCGTGCTCGAGGGCTATGAAGCGACCATCACCAGCCACGCGCAGGCCGCCGTCGAGGCGAGCGCCTTCTGGCCGCCGTTCACGCGCTTCCCGCCCGGCGTGGCCACGGAAGAGCGCGACGCCCTCGTGGCGGCGGCTCGAGCTGCTATCCAAGATGCGGTGATTCCGGGCTACCAGGCCTTCCTCCGCTTCATGACCGAGGACTACATTCCAGGCGCACGTTCGACCACCGGCGCTTCGGCCATGGAAGGCGGCGAGGCCTTTTACGACGCCCGCGTGCGCCACTTCACCACCCTCGATACCAGTGCCAAGGAGGTTCACGAGATCGGCCTGCGTCAGGTCGCGCGGATTCGAGCCGAGATGGAAGCGATCATCGAGGATCTGGCCTTCGAAGGATCGTTCGCCGACTTCCTGCGCTTCCTGCGCACCGACCCTCGCTTCTACCCTGAGACGCCGGAAGAGCTGATGCGCGAAGCGTCCTTCTTGGCCAAGAAGATGGACGGTAAGCTGCCCGCCCTGATCGGCCACTTGCCGCGCCAGCCCTACACCGTCGCGCCGGTGCCCGATGACATCGCGCCCAAGTACACGGCGGGTCGGTACGTCGGCGCCGCGCTGGGCAGCACCCGCCCCGGCACCTACTGGGTCAACCTCTACGACCTGCCGAGCCGCCCGCTCTATGTGCTGCCAGCGCTGACCTTGCACGAAGCGGTCCCAGGCCACCACCTGCAGATCTCACTCAATCAGGAGCTCGACGGGCTGCCACCCTTCCGCCGTTTTACCTACATCTCGGCCTTCGGCGAAGGTTGGGGCCTCTACAGCGAGTGGTTGGGGATCGAGGCCGGCATGTACACCACCCCGTACGAGAACTTCGGCCGCCTGACCTATGAGATGTGGCGCGCTTGCCGACTGGTGGTCGACACCGGGCTCCACGCCTTCGGTTGGACGCGTCAGCAGGCCATGGACTACCTGGCTTCGAATACCGCTCTCTCGCTCCACGAGGTGCGCACCGAGACCGATCGCTACATTGCTTGGCCCGGGCAGGCCCTTTCCTACAAGATGGGTGAGATCACCATCCGCCGCCTGCGCCAAGAAGCCGAAGAAGCACTCGGCAGCGACTTCGACGTTCGCGCCTTCCACGACGCCGTGCTCGCCAACGGCTCCGTGCCCCTGGGCATTCTCGAAGCCGAGATCCACCGCTTCATCGCCGAGTCTCAGGGCGATCACTGACACGACATCCGAGGTGCAAGGCGCGAGGGTTACGACGACGCGTAGCGCGCTTCGCGCCTACGGGACGCGGCTGAGATAGATGTCGACACGCACGGGGGTCGAGCGATCTTTGTGTGGTTTTTCCAACGGATGGACGACGTAGAGATCTGCAAGGGCGTCGTTGTTTAGATCGAGAATTCGCAGCAGACCGAGGTGCTTGGGCTTGCGCTCGAGCACGATGGTTTCATCACCTTCTGACGCGTACCTGCAGCCGATCTGTCCATGGTGGACGGTCACCTTGCGCCCACGCCCGAGCTGAACGAAGTCTGCCCGACCATCGCCGTTGAAGTCACCGGCGAATTGCGACAAGTGACGAATTCGACTCTTGCGCAGGTTGATCTTGAATTGACCCGAAAGATCCACGCCTTGCACAGCCTGGAAGTCACCCTCCGACGTTTGGCACGTGCGCTGAAAATTCATCTGGACTTTCATCGAGCGCGTGACGAGGACACGGGTGAGCAGGGGCAAGATGGAAAAGTCGAGGGTTATCGAGACGAGGTCGAGACGGCCGTCACCATCGAGATCCTGAAAGCCTCCGGGTAGGCGGAAGTCGACGCCGTCATCCTCATCTGCTTGGGCCCCTTCGAAATTGTAACCGAGGGCTTCGAAAGCCTGAGCCTGTGAGCCAAGGGTGAGATCCTCCGCCAGTGCATAGAGCCGGTACGCGAACAGCGGCTCCTTGACCGAACGGATCTCTTGACGCAGGGTCGGATCCTCGTCCCACCGATCGAGCTCACGGCGCACGACCACGACAGCCTGACCGTCGCCGTCAAGGTCTCCCACGTAGACAATCCGCTCGCCGTTCTCTTCCTCCGCCTCCGCTTCTTGAGGCTCTCCTTTCGGCGCCTCCAACTCCTGGCGATCCGACACGCCGGCCTCGGCATCTCCCGGCTCGCCCCCGCCTCGAGGCGACGCCGAATGCAGGGGCGCAACCAGAACGCTTGGCGGGTCGAAATGAAAGTCGCCTCGATTGCGGTAGAGGACGGTGCGCGGGCGGACGGAGTCGAAATCGTGCTCACCCTCGATGATCACGAGCTCGAGCAGGTGGTCACCGTTCAGATCACGAACCTCCGGCAGGTTCTGCAGCTGGGGTTCGGCTGCCGCCTCGGCCTCCGCGCTTTCGGACTCGCGCTTGCGATTTCGTTTCTTCTTCCTCTTCTCCGCCTCTTCAGCGTCCGCCTCCTCCATCGTGTCGGCGGCTTCCGGCGGGCCTGGCGCGGGGATGATCGCCGCACGCTCCGCCGCGAATCCCGAAGGTGTTCCTGGAACGATGGCCCAGCCCGATTCGACCGGCACCAGCGCATCGCGCCGCCCATCGGCATCCAGGTCGTGCAGGAACTGGAGATCCGTGTAGAACTGTCCGTCGCGCGCGAAGCGGGTCGCCAGCTCGGCAAGTGGCCGGAACGTGAGCACACCCTGTGCACGATCCAGCCTGATCGCAGCGAGACCGTTGTCGGTGAGCGCGATGAGCACTTCCTCCCGTCCCCCGGAAGGCGAGGGCATGGCCTGCAACGCGCGGATCGACGTGTCAAGATCGAGCGCTGGGAGCGGTGGCCCGAAGCCAGAGCCACCTGCGAGGCCAGGATAGACCCAGAGCTCGCGTCGGTCGATCACAGCCGAGACGACATTCATCACCTCGACCAATCCCTCGACCTCGTCGAACTGCGCTTGCTCGAAGCTCGTGACCGTTCCCCACTCGTTGTAGACCACGACGACCACCAGATCCTCGAGGCCATCCCCGTCGAGATCCGCGGGCACCATCACGGCGGGAACGCCGGGTAGACTCAGCTGGACAAGATCGCGGCCCGTCATGCCAGCGTGCACCGCAGACGCGGCACAGACAACCACGCACGAGAAGAGCAAGACAAGGATCGGCCGGGCCGTAGATCGGACGCTCGGTTTGGTATTCATCGAGCGTAGAAACGAAGCAGGGTTGCCTGGTGTTACAGAGATCGACTCTGCCAGGCGACTCTCCAGCATCGCTCGCGACATCTCGGAGAATCCGTGACACGACACTCGACATCGGGCCGCGCTCTGGCCCAAGACCACGACACATCCTTCCCACCCTTCGATCTGTGCAGGCGCGCGCCGCTCGGACCCGTCACCGTGCTGCTCGCACTGATCGCGCTGATCGGCCACCCGATCGGCGCCCAAGACTGGCAAGACCATTCCGCGATCGCCAAGCTGTTCGAGGACGCCGGCATCGAAGGAACCTTCGTGCTCTACGACGTAGAAGGCGAACGGCTGATCGGGCACGACCGTCAGCGGGCGGAGCAGCGCATGTTGCCGGCTTCCACCTTCAAGATCGCCAACTCCTTGATCGGCCTGTCCGTCGGAGCCGTGGCCGATGTCGACGACATCTTGCCCTACGGCGGGAAACCTCAGCCGTTCGATTCCTGGGAACGCGACATGGGTTTACGCGACGCGATCAAGATCTCGAACGTTCCGGTCTACCAAGAGCTCGCCCGACGCATCGGTCTCGAACGCATGCAGGAGAGCGTGCGCTCGTTGGGGTACGGAAACCAGGACATCGGCGACACGGTCGACACGTTCTGGCTCCGCGGGCCGCTCGCGATCAATGCCATCGAGCAGACCGCGTTTCTGGCACGCCTGGCCAAGGATCAGCTTCCCCTGCCCGAAGCCGCGCAACGAGCCACGCGCGAGATCCTGATTCTCGAAGAGGGCGACGGCTGGACGCTACACGGCAAAACGGGTTGGGCGGTACGCGACGAGCCGCAAATCGGCTGGTGGGTCGGCTGGGTGAACAAGCAGGGCCGGATCTACGCCTTCGCGATCAATATCGCCATCCGGTCCCGGGACGACCTCGAGCACCGCGTCGCGCTCGGCCGAGCCAGCCTCGAAGCGCTCGGAATCCTGTGACCCAGGCATAGCGTAGGCCTCCGGCCTTTTTAGCAGAGCCAGTCCGCGCTCGAACCACTCCCTCTCCTCGACTGAGAGACGATCGACCGTAGACTGGACTTTCGCCACTCGACCTAGCGTTTGGCCCTGCTTGCAGGGAGAGCATCGTCCGTGCGAAGCTCTCCCTGCCTATGATTGTTTGATCACGCTCCCACTCGTTGACCCAACCGGGTTACCCCAACCGACTGGCATTCGCCCAGATCGGCGGCTGTTGCTGTCGATCGAGCATGGTTCAGCTGGTCGCCGTGGTGATGCCGCACGGAACACCCGTGCAGGCTCCCAACGCGCGCTGGCTGTTGATCGGAGATTTACGAGTCATGAGCTTGATCCCTTTCGGGTTCTCATTGTCCCTCGAGCACGCTTTCGAACCGTTCTCAGCGCGCGGTCTGCTTCCTGGCCGCGTCATTCAGGCGCATCGCGGACGGGTCGTCCTCCACGATGGTGACCAGGAGATCGCAGGGTCGCCATCGCGCGCCGCCGGCTTGCCGGTCGTCGGTGACTGGGTGGCCTACGTCCTCACCGACCGTCGCGACGCCCCCGCACGGATCGAGGCCATCCTGCCTCGTCGCACCAAACTGTCGCGCAAGGTTGCCGGCGGCCGCAGCGACGAGCAGGTGGTGGCCGCAAACGTCGACACGGTCTTCTTGGTCATGGGGCTCGATGGCGATTTCAACCTACGCCGCCTCGAGCGCTTCACAGCAATGGCCTGGGCGAGCGGCGCCGAGCCGGTCGTGGTGCTGACCAAAGCCGACCTCAGTGACCGCGTCGAGGACTTGTCGCAGGCGGTCGAAGCGGTCGCACCGGGCGTTCCCGTCCACGCGATCAGCAGCCTGGAGGCCAGCGGGCTCGACGTCCTGGGCAGCTACCTCGCACCGGGACGCACCCTCGCGTTGATCGGCTCGTCCGGGGTCGGCAAGTCGACGTTGATCAATACCTTGGCCGGCAGGGAGCTCCTGCGCACCGGAGCCGTGCGGGCCGGAGACGATCGGGGCCGCCATACCACCACCCACCGCGAGTTGGTCCGCCTGCCGAACGGCGCCCTGGTCGTCGACAGCCCCGGCGTCCGGGAGCTTCAGCTCTGGGCCGACGAAGGGGCTGAAGAAGGCATCGCGCGCGCGTTCGAGGACATTCAGCGCCTGGCGGAAAGCTGTCGCTACCGGGATTGTCAACACGAGCGGGAACCTGGCTGTGCCGTGCGCCGGGCGCTCGAGGCTGGCGATCTCGATCCAGGTCGCCTCGACAACCTGCGCGGCCTCGAGAAGGAGCTTCGCCACCAGGCCCGGCGACAAAATGAAGCGGTCCGTCGTGCCGACGATCGCAAGCTCGGCGCCTTCTACAAGTCCGTGCTGGGAGAGAAGAAACGCCAACGGCGCGGCTGGTAGCAACGAGCGATCTCGCCCAAAGATGCGTCGGTGCCCCAAGGCTGAATCGCCGAGATCACTCGTCGTAGGTGATCTCGGCGGGTTTGTTGCTCCGTGCGAGCGCTTGCTCGACCACCGATGGCGGAAGCTCGCGTAATTCCGCAACCTGGCGTACGTACGCCTTGTCCAGCCGAGGTCCTTGCCGGGCGACGATGCCCACGCAGTCGCCCCACTGCTTACTCGACGCACGTCCGCCCTTCTCGAACCACGCGAGCTTCTGGACCAGAATGTCCTCCGCAGAAGTGACTTTCGCTTTTAGGGGCGGCTTGGTGCTCAGATCTCTCTTCGCCGCCCGCTGCTTCTCGAGACGATCGGCCTCTGTGTCCACCTCGGCCATGACGTCGATCTTGAAGCTCGACTCGGTCTGGAGAATCTGTGTCGAGCCTCCTTGGACGAGCACCTGCGCCAGGTCATTGACCAGAAAGCCGCGTTCCTCGAGTTCCTTGCTCAGCGCCATGCCACCCAGCCTTTTGACCGCTTCGACGACCACGTCGGCATCTCCGATCGTCTTGCGCACGCCATGAACGGCCGAGGCAATTCCGCCGCCGATTCGGTAGTCGATATCGAAGGCACTGAGAACCTCGGTGAACGTGCGCAAGGCCTCAATCGCCTCAGGCTTTTGGATCGGTTGAATTCGGCGATCCCATCGAAAGTGCTTGGCGCCTCCCGGCTTCCATGCAACAGGATCCTCTCGCCTTCCCTTGTCATCATGGACCAGCTCCGTGGCTTCGACCCTCACGTAGCTCGGAAGGAGGTGCTCGACAGAGCCTTCGTCCTTGGGAATCCCGCCGCGCTTGACATGGGCTCGATACGAGAAGACCCGCCCTTCGTCCACGATTGCGGATTGCAATCCTCGTCGGATGGCCTTGGTCATTTCGCGGGCAACCACGGTCGGAAGAATCGCCAGATTTCGCCAGTCGTTCCCTGGGCCGTGAAGCTGCGGTGCGAGCAGTGGTGCACGTTCCAGGTAGCCGGTGTCGGACCGAACCGCCTTCCAGAAATCGTTGGCTCCTGCTGTCGGGCTTCGAAAGACAGCGCTGCCAACGGTGTTGCCGGGTCGAAATGACAATGGAGAAGCTGTGACTTCGGTTGCGCCTCGAAGACCTCGATCGGCATCCAACTCCTCGAGTCCGCCCAATGTGACGCGACTCTTCGGCAGTCGACGATCTCCTGCTCCGCCGGTCTGCTGCGCGATCATGACCAGGTGACCGTGGATCGCCTCCGCAACCTGCCAGATCTCGCCGGCCGTCTTTCGGTGCTGGCCCGCAACTTTCCTGGCATCCTGATTCTTCTTCTGTCGCGTCAGATCCCAGAACGCTCGTTCTTGCTGCTCCCACGTCGTTCTCGCTTTGCCAAAAGCAGCGCGCTGGGCGTCGAGGCCGATCAAGGCTGACGCCACTCTTTTGTTGTCTCCATGCTTGGTGCGCAACGACTCGACCACGGCGTCGAGCGGTGTTTCGGTGCTGAACACGGCCAGCCGCGCCTTGGCGCCCTGGCCAGCAAAACCGAGATGATGACGCTCACCGCCCAACGTGATCGGCTCGCGGTAGCGCCACCAGACGTCATCCTGGCGCTTCTCGCTCGGGTGACGAGGCTTGGCGTCATCCGTGGTCTTGGTCGCGGACGACGGGTCCGCGGAACCACGACTCGAAACCATCTGCTTGGCCCGCTCGACGACCGCTGAAACGATGCGCACGACGATCTTCCAGATCTGGTCGCCGACCGTCCGAATGCCCTTCCGCAGCGAAGCGAATAGCTTCGAGCCCCCCAAGACGAATCCGACCAAGAAGCTCATGATCGCGGGCAACACATCGACGATGGCATCGAAGATTCGATCCGCCGCGGGCTTGACCTTGCCCTCTGCGATCATTGTCAAGCTGTCCGTGAAGGAGGTTACGACCGACGCGATTTGGTTGCCCCAGGAACCCATCACGGTGATCACATTGCCGATCATTTGAATCGCGCCGATGGCCGCGCCGACCGGCGAGAACAACGTCGCCAACTTGACCACCGCACGGCTGACGACGTTGGTCAGCAGCCACGACTCGGCGGCATCGAAAACGTTCGTCTTGGCCTCCTCGAACAGGCCCTCGACCTGATTCATCAGATTGTCGGGCTTGCCGCTGAAGAGCGTCATCACGGGGCTCGCGACACGCTCGATGAAGGCTGCGCCTCGCTTGCCGACCATCTTGCGGACGAGTGTCCAGACACGCTCGGCCGTGAGCCCCGCAAGCTGCATCATGAACCCGGCGGTGGACTTGAGATTCCACTCTGCTGGCTGCTGAAGGGTCGCGCCTGCGCCCGGCCCGAGGATGACGCTGATCAAGCTCCGCTGAATGATCTTCGGGAAGCTTGCGGCAAAGCGCGAAAAGGCGCCGCTCAGCGCGCCGATCGCGAACGACAGCACCTTGGACGGATCTTTGGCCAGGGCGAGCAATGCCTTCTTGCCCTTGCCAAAGGTCTCGATCAGGGCATCGACATCGACTCCTGCACGCTCGGCCAGGGCCCGCAAGCCGCGGATCAGCAGCTCGCTCGGCGCGTAGTGCCGGCCTTGCTCCGGGTCGAGGCCCACGCTGCCGAAGAGCTCTCCCATGAATGCTTGTTCGAGGGAGGTCTCGGGAAGATCGGTCTCGATGATCGCCTGTTTGGAAGTGGCTTCCAGGACCCCCGAGTCACGCTCGGTGGCATCTCGAATGATCGCGATTCGTACCGCTCGCAGACCATCGTAGGCCTTTTTGACCTCGGCGACATTCCGCGCGCTCTGCGAAGTCGACTGCAACCGGACCTGAATCGCATAGACCAGCCTGCGTCGGTCTTCGAGTGCCGCATAGCGCGGCATGCCACGCCCCCAATAGGGCTTGCTCGTCAGCAAGCGCAAGTCGGCATAGGCAGCCGCCAGCTCCTTGCTCTGGACATTCGCGAGTAGCCAGTTCGTCACGTCCCAGTGCATGGCCTTGGCAAACCGGGCAAGCTCGCGGAGGCGCCGATGGCTTCTTTCGGGAGCCAGCTCGAGAATCAAGGACGCGGTGGCCTGGTCCTCGGCCGCCCATGCTGAGGCCAAGAACGATACGAGCTGTTGTTGAGAAGCCGCGCGAAAGATCTGCGGCTCGGCGGCTGCGGCAGCCACTGAACGACCGGCACCCGCTGAGACGCCCCGCGCCTCGACGACCGCCGTGAGCTGCTGGAGCATGCGGTCGACCCGGACTCGTTCCTCGGCCTCCCGTACCCCGACGCCGGTCGCCGAAGACAGGTTGGCGTCCCCCTTTGCCTCCGGCGCAGAGCCCCAGCCTGCGAGCAACGCCCGATACGACGGTGGCAAGTACGGAATCTGCTCCGCCTCGAGCGCATGGAAGCGCACGAGCTCGGTCGAGGGATCCTTGGCCAGCGCGACCGCGCGACGCAGCGCGTCGAACCGCCTAACGGTGTACTGAAGGTTGTGTGCAGCCCCGTAGTCGGCTGCGCCGAGGACTGACTTCGCCCAGAACGGCCCCTGGCGCGACCACGCGATGGCGCAGAGGAACGCGAAGTCGCGGCGCGCTGCTGCAGACAGGTGATCTGACTGCGCGTGAATGGACGCCATCCGGGGGCCCAGCTCCGCAACCACGAGATCGCGCGCGGCCCCTTCCCGAATCCGGTGCGCGCCAACGGTCTCGGCAAGTTTTCGCAGGCTGGCTGCCAGGTCCGGGGCCTCGGCCTCGACGCCGGGCGGTGGTGTGGGCGTCAACGCATGACGCTGTACGACAGGGCGTCGCACGAGATCAGCTTGCCGAGGGGTGGAAGCGATGGGCTTGGGCTCGCTGAACCACTGCTGGTGAGGGCGGTGCCCAAGGCGTGCAGCCCGCTCCAGTCGGGCATCGAGATCCCGAACAAGGGGCACCCGCCGGGCCGGCGGCCGATTCTCAGATCGACGTTCACCCGCCACGTGCGCGCTGCTCGGACGCCTCGGCTGCAAAAGTCTCCCGCTCACAGACGAGAGTGGCCCGAGGGCTCAGTTTGTTTCACACCTCAGAGATCAGCAGACGATGCGAAGCGAGGCGTCAGGGCCCGGATCGGCGCTATTCGCTCGTGGGGGCGGTGAAGTACCGTGCGATCTCCGCCTCCGCGGGACGACCGATGAAGCGAAAGTCCGGGCTGGTTCCGGGCGTGGAGTCAGCCATGCTGAAGGCCTTCCACACGAACATGCCGCCGAGCCAGTGCGGCTTGCCAAGGGTCCCCAGGAGCGCTGCATAGGCGCGCTTCTGGTCGTCCTCGGAAAGCACGGACGTGTCGCCACCAGCGCCTTCCGTGTGCGGCGCGATCCAAGCGCCTCGCGTGGCCGAGAATCCTACTTCCGTGAGCAGCAAGGGCTTGTCGAAGCGGGCAGAAGCTGCCGCGAGCTGATCCATTGCGCGCCGAGCGCCCGCCGCGAGATCGCTGTCGGAGGCATCCTCCCCCGATGCGAGCGGGAAGTACGCATCGACACCGACCACGTCGAGCAGATCGGCGAACGGAATGCGGTCGTAGTCCTCCCACCAGTTCCCCGAGTAGGTCACGGGTTGGCGAAAGATGCGCCGGACGCTGGTGATCAGGTGACGCCAGCTCGCTTCCTGCCCCAGAGTCTTCCCCAGCTCGACGCCGACCGAGAACAGCTCCACCTTGGCCCATTCGGCGAGCACGGCGTTGTGCAGAATGTAGAGACGGTAGGCTCGAAACCAAGCATCCCAATCCGCCTGAGAGGCCATCTCGATGTCGCCAGGCCAGGACCCGCCGCCGAGCCAGAGATGCGGTTTCCAGAGCACTCGGAAGCCTCGACCGCGCGCGCGTCGGGCTGCTTCGAGCATCCCGATGTCGTTTTCCGAGGACGGGCTGCGCCGCAAGATCCTCAGGGTGGTCGCCTGTGGGTCTGCCTGGGAAGCGAACGGCATCAGCGACACACCATTGACCCCGAGCTCGGCAAGACGAGCGAGCTTTCGATCCAACCCTGGTGCGTGGTACCCGGATTCGAGACCCGGGGCAGCAGCCAAAGACACGCCGGCCCAAAACGCCTGCTTCCATGCTTTGGGGCGGGTCGGAGAGGTCGCCGCGACACGACGATCGGCAATCTGGGCCAGCATGCGGTCGATCTCGGAAAGATTTGGCCAAGCTGCCAGCTTGGTGCGCAGGTCGTTGCCGGGCAGGGCATCGATCAAGGCCGCGACCACGGGCGCCCAGAGCACGCTCGTTGCATGCCGTTGGCGCTCCTCGACCGCGAGCTCCGCGGCCGTTGGCAGCACCTCGCCAGACGCCAAGAGCGGCAGCCATTGATCGTACGATTTGCCATACCAATCGCGCGAGAGCCACAGAGCCGCCCCGTCCTGCAACCATGGTCGCGTTTCCGCCAAGCCGGCACGGGCCAACAAGGCCTTCGCCAAGACGAACCGATAGGCGAAGCGATCATCTTGTCGGTAGACCAGGTGGACCTCGGCACGCGACCGATCGTCCTTTCGGTCGTGGCGGAGCACGGCGGCACCTATCGCGTTGGTGAAACGCCCAAGGCTCACATAGTCGTCTTCGACGATCACCGTCATCGGCTCGTCCAAGCCCAGCGGAATGCGCGAAGCTTGCGCGACCACCGCCTGCCCGAGGTGTTCGGCGAGCTTGGTGAGCGCGGGCTCACGTTCACGCAGGGGGGGCACGCGCAAGATCAATCCGGCGCGCGCAATCGGCACCTTCGCTTCCCAGATCTCCTCCCGCTCCCGCATCTGATCTTCTTCGTGCCCGGCGTCGACAGTCAGACGCCCGACCTCGTCGCGCGGTCCCCACCGCCCCGTGCGCGAAAGATACGGCGACTGGTAAACCTGGTAGTCGCCCTCGGGACCTTGGCGCCGCGAAAAGCCCGGGAGGTGTCGGAAGAACGCTCGCCCTGCGCGATCGGCGACCTGTTCGGCAGCGCCGCCCGCGACCACCCACTCTTCACGGCGAGATGTCGAAGGGAGACGCAGGGACAACGTGTGCTCGGTTGCGGCGTAGTGACTCCCGGCCAGCTCGAGTGAACGGTCTCCGAAACGGACCGGCAGACTCGCCTCCAGCTCGCGAAGCATCGCCGTCGTCGAAGCCGAGATCCCCGGTGCCCCAATCTGCACCGCATGGACCAGGATGTCGCCTTCCGCTTCGGGCCCGACTGCCAACGCTACCTCTTCGCGCTCACCGAGCCATCTCAGCATCCGACTCGTTCGAAGCATGCTGGCCAGCCCTTCCTGACCAGCGGATGTCCGCACGGCCAGCTGAAGGACCGGCGACACTGCATCGTCGGCTTCGAGGCCGCTCGGATCCGAGGGGCCTGAGGCCGCATGGCAGCCTGTTGCAAGCCAGACGCCCGCCAACAAGGCAAACCCACTCGCGAGAAGACCGGCGGGAGCATTGCGCTTTGTACCCATGGCCTCATCATACGACCGTGACGGAATCGGGTTCAGCCGACACCCCGGCTCGCTGTCGACAATCCATCGCGCCCAGGTCGCTCGTATTCTCGAATGCGCCTCCACCTCGTCACATTGCCCGAGAGGATCGCCCATCATGCCGACCGCCACCCACTCCCGCCGCGCTCCTTCGCGCATTTCGAGGCTCATGCTCCTCGCCATTCTGGCGACGGCAGGAGCTCACACCGCGTCCCTCACCGGCCAACAACCAGGCATCGTCGGCCAGCCGGCACCGCCTTGGCAGGTCGATGCCTGGCACAATCTCCCCGAGGGACAGACCAGCCTCGACATCGATTCACTGGGCGGCAAGGTCGTCTACCTCTTCTGCTTCCAATCCTGGTGTCCGGGCTGCCATAGCCATGGCTTCCCCACGCTCCAGGCCGTCCACGAGCGGTTCGGCGAGCGCGATGACGTCGCCTTCGTGGCGGTTCAGACCGTTTTCGAGGGCTTCGCGTCGAACACCGCGTACGACGGTGCCCGCACCATGGAGGCATTCGGACTGACCATCCCGTGGGCCCAGGCCGAAGGCAAGGACCACCAGTCCCCCGCTTTCATGCGTGCCTACCGAACCGGCGGTACTCCGTGGACGGTGATCATCGACCCCAGTGGCGTGGTGCGCTGGAATGGCTTCGGCATCCCGCCGGAGGAGGCAATCCTGATGGTCGAGAAGCTGCTGCCACCCGCGCCGGCTGACGCCGACCACGCCGGGCGCTGATCGCGGCCACGATCGCCAGCCAGAACGGCATGATCGGCCGAGGCGGACTCACTCCACCGGATTGCACGGTAGGACGTGACGCCAGGCTCTTCAGCGCAAGGCATCCCCCCCTGCCAACGACCGCAGATGCGCGGTATGCTCGCGGCGCCTGGCGGGGTCGCCAGGCCCACCAAGAGCAACGTCCGTGTATCGCGCCGTTTTCATACCCCTGCCTGCGCCCAGAATGGTCCCAGGGTCCCCACCGCCGAGGCCAAGCGCGTGACGGTCAAGGTGGCCCACCTGCCTCGCCGCTTCCACGACGCGGTCGTGCGCTGGCGTGAGCACCACTTCCCCGAGCATGTCGAGCTCGGGACGCGCTGGCAGCAGTGCTTCCCGGACGTCGAACGTCCTCGCCTATGCGCCTACCGCGAGGCTGGCACCTGCTCAGGCAGCGCCTGTTCGGGCTCGGGCCAGCATCGGGTCGCGGCCACGGTGCGCGACCTCGGCGACGAGCAGCGGTCCCTGCTCCATGGCGCCATCCGCACCCAAGCGTCCACTGAGCTCGGCTCGATCCAGCAACATCGCAGCACCTTGGCGAACGCGCCGACCGATGCCGACCGCATGTGGGTGATGCGCACGATGGCCGAGGAGCTGCGCCACGGCTACCAGATGCTCCACCTCTTGGTCGACGACGATTGGTCCGCGGTGACCCGCGCGACACCAGCCGATCAGGTCGACGAGCTGCTCGCCATGGAGACCGGCGACCACCTTCTGGCCGCGTTCAACATCACCTTTGACTCGTTTCTTGACAACGTCGTCTTCTGTGCGCTGATAGACCGCGTCGGAAAGCACCAGCTCGCCATGCAGCAGTCCAGCGTCTACCTGCCGCTGGCCGAGTCCATGCCGCCGATGCTGCGCGAGGAAGCGTTTCACCTGGCCTCTGGTGTCGTGCCCTTGCGGCGATGGGCAACCGAAGCCGGCGGTCGTGAAGCCGAGGATGCTTCCGCGATCACCCTCCAGGATCTGCAACGAGCGATCGCCAAGTGGTATCCGCGGGCGCTCGAAATGTTCGGCGACGAGCGCGGCGGCGAGCGGGCCGTACGCCTGGGTCTCAAGCCGCACAACCACATCGTGGCCCAGACCGCCTACCGACGCGAAGTCGAGGCGCTGATCGACGACCTCAACCTGCGCTTCCTGCGTGCCCGGCTGGCGCGGTCCTCCCGTCGAGCTGTCTCGCGGGCCGATGTCACATCGATGCTCCGAAGCCTGCGGGAAACCGGGGCGCGGATCGCAGGCCTCACCAGCGCCGATCTGCTCGCCCTGCCCGATCCCCGCTTCTTTCGCCGACGCGGCGTCCCGGCCTTCGAAGCGATCGGATTTGAAGGCGAAGTCTTCACCGACGCCGACGCGTACCACCTACACCTGGCGTCGCGCCTTCCAGCCGCGTACCTCGCAAGCGAGGACTACCGCGCCTATCGCGCGCTTCTGCAGTCGGTGCTGACGGGCACCTCGAGCGCTGGAGCGGCCAGCCGCCAGGCCCGCGTTCTCCGCCGTGTCGCGAGCCACTGCCCATGCTCGCGCGCGGTCCGCTGGGTCGATGCCGAAAGCAACCCATCGCCCGCCACGAGTTCAGCAACCGCCAACACCAAGAACGTCGACCTTCGGGGCAGCCTGCCCCGGAGTAACAGATCGTGAGCCGATGCAAATAATCAATCGCCTGGTCGTCACCACCCTCCCACTGGTCCCGCGCTTCCTGGTCGGACGCATTGCCCGCCGCTACGTGGCCGGCGTGAACCTCGACGAAGCAGTGGTCAAGGTCCGTGACCTCAATCAGAAGGGGGCGATGGTCACCCTCGACCTGCTGGGCGAGTCGGTCTCCAAGCTCGACCAGGCTGAGGAAGCGGTCGCGGAGTACCTGCGGATTCTCGACCGCATCCGCGACGACAAGCTGGACGCCAACGTCTCGCTCAAACCCACCCAGCTCGGCCTCCTGATCGACGAAGCTGCCTGCCAGGAGAACATCGCGAAAGTGGTCGCCCGGGCCGCCGAAGACGGCAACTTCGTGCGCATCGACATGGAAGATCGGTCCACCACCGATGCCACCCTGCGCATCTTCCGCAACCTGCACCGCAAATTTGGTGACGACGCCCATGGGCACGTCGGCGTCGTGCTCCAGGCCTACATGCGGCGCACCCTGGCCGACATTGCCGCACTGCCGGGCGAGCGGGTCAACGTTCGCCTGTGCAAGGGCATCTACGTCGAGCCCCGGGCAGACGCCTGGAAAGGTTACGAGACCGTCCGTCTCGCCTTCTTGAGCGCTCTCGAGAAGCTCTTTCGCCAAGGTATCTACGTGGGCATCGCCACCCACGACGAGTACCTGGCCTGTGGTGCCATCGACCTGATCGACCGACTCGAAATCCCTCGTGAGCGCTACGAGTTCCAGATGCTGCTCGGCGTCGACACTGGGCTCCGCGACATCTTGATCCAAGGCGGTCACCGCCTGCGGGTCTACGTGCCCTACGGCCGTGATTGGTACGAGTACTCGACCCGCCGTCTGCGCGAGAATCCCGAGGTCGCGGGACATGTCATGCGCGCCGTGCTGCGCGGCGACCCAACGTAGTCAACCCAGCGCACGACTCGGTCGAAGGATCAAGCCTGGCTCGCCCCTGCGATCCACCTGCCACAGGAGTCATGATGGACGAGAACGATCAGCTGGAGCCTGAGAAAGCTGGTCCGAGCTGGCTTTGGCTGAGCGCATCGGTCTTGACTGGGCTGCTTGCGCTGCTGGTTTCCTACGCTGGTGCCTTCATTGAGGGCCTGTCTCCCGCCAGGATGGCTGGGCGCGCCCTGGTCGCGGTGATGGCGCCCTTGATCGTCATGTTCCTCTTCCGGCTGATTCCGCGTTGCAGAGGCCCCCGAGCTCAGGCGGTGGTCTTTACGTCCGCTGCGCTGATCGTTCTCTTCACATCGTGGCAGTCATTCGTTCGCGAGACGGCCGCTTTCAGAAACCGAAGCAACGCTTTTCAGACGGCTGCTCGCTCGGGCTTGCGTCCCATCCCTTCAGATCCCCAAACGGTCTGGCGACACGCAGACCTCGGATTCGAAATCGCGACGCCATCTTCACAAATCGCTGTGCGGCACGAGATCCCTGGGCGAGG
>CALFAM010000172.1 GCA_937948815.1 uncultured bacterium | reverse complement strand
CGACACCGCGCTCGGCGTCGAGCGTGGCATCGGGTCGTCCGGCTTCCGGAGGCTTGCGCAGACTCCGCTCCCGGGCATCGAGCCGACGACCGAACAGGTCGATATGGCTCTGAAGCTGCGACTCCAGGCTGCTGATCTGGAACTGTGCCTGCACACCCCGGGCTCGCTCGCGCAGGGTTCGCAGGAGCTGCTTGAGCTTGATGGCGTCGTCGAGCGGCGGTGTTGGCCGATCACCGGCCAGGAAACGCTGTTGACCCACCCGTAGCGCTCGAATGCCGGCTGTCGCCTTCCTCAGGTCGCGATCGAATCGCACCTGTGCCTCCACGGCTGTTGGCGAAGCCTTGTTGGCGAGATGTCGTGCGTCTTGCTGCATGGAGCGAACGAAACCGATCGACCGTTCGATGACCCGACTGCATGATGCGTCCTACAATGGCCAGGCTGAGCGTGAACGTTCCAGGTCGCGCCTGCCCGTTGCGGGTCGATGCCTCACGCCGATCGTCGGATCGGTGAGTTCATCGGATTATACGGACGGGACGCCAATCGGGTCCAAGCAAGAGCCGAGCTCTTTCAGATTCGCGACGAGCTCGCCGATGCGCGGCGCGTTGGCGAACGTCCTGCGAGGGATTGCGTGAGTCACCACATTCTGGTCGTCGAGGATCGTGACAGTCTGCGCCGGATGATGCGCAAAGCGCTCGAGCAGGAGGGCTACCAGGTCGCCACAGCGGCCGACTTCCCGCAGGCGCAAGAGATGATCCGGCAACAGTCGTACGATCTCGTACTGACCGACCTCAAGCTTCCGAGCGGCTCGGGGCTCGACGTCGTGGCGGCCGCGCGCGAGGCTCAAGCCGATACCCCGACGGTGGTCATCACCGGTTTTGGCACAGTCTCCGACGCGGTCGAGGCAATGAAGCGAGGCGCGAGCGACTTTCTCGAGAAGCCACTCGACATCGACCGCCTCTACGCCTTGGTGAGCAGCTTGTTGGTCGGAGACTCCAACGCCCATCGGTTCGAGGTTCCGGGGGCGCCACCGATCGTCGGCGCCCACCCCGCCCTGCGCGCGGCCCTGCGTCTCGTGCGCAAGGTTGCACCGACGGACAGTACGGTCCTGATTACCGGCGAGAGTGGGACGGGCAAGGAGCTCGCCGCACGCGCGATTCACGGCCTATCGGCCCGTTCCAAGGGCCCGTTCGTCGCCGTGAACTGCGCGGCGCTTCCCGAATCACTGGTCGAGAATGAGCTCTTTGGACACGAGAAGGGGGCGTACACCGGCGCGGATCGCCGGGCGGCCGGCCGCTTCGAGCAGGCCGCCGCCGGCACACTCTTTTTGGATGAGATCGGCGAGCTGCCGCTGGCGATTCAGGGCAAGATCCTGCGGGTCATCGAAGAACGCGTCTTCGATCGCGTCGGCGGTGGAACGGTAGCCGCAGACGTCCGCTTGCTGGCCGCCACCAACCGTGATCTCGAAGCCATGTCCCGTGACGGTCGCTTCCGCGCCGATCTCTACTACCGCCTCGAAGTCTTTCCCATCGAGCTGCCACCCCTACGCGCGCGTGCCGGCGACATCCCGCTGCTCGCCCGCCATCTAATCACGCGTATCGCTGGACGCATCGGCCGTGGTGATACGGCCTTGACGCCCGCGGCGGAAGCGCTCCTTGTTCAGCAGCCGTGGCCGGGCAACATCCGGCAGCTTGCCAATGTCCTCGAGCGGGCACTGATTCTGAGCGACA
Organism: uncultured bacterium; assembly: GCA_937948815.1. Taxonomy (GTDB): domain Bacteria; phylum Acidobacteriota; class Thermoanaerobaculia; order Multivoradales; family J023; genus J023. Next base: position 12,840 of record CALFAM010000172.1, on the reverse strand, counting down.
GCCCACGACTCGACGCCCGCGACCTCGATCCGCTGCTTCGGGCGACGACCACCGAAGACGAGCGCTCCCAGGTCCGCCGCGTACTCGAGGAGACCGACGGCGACAAGCATGCCGCCGCCCGGCGCCTCGGGATCAGCTATCGGACGTTGCAACGAAAGGTGCGCGAGCACGACCTCGAAGGCGTGCCGCGGTATCGCTAGCGACTGCTGTCGCCCTCGACGAAACCGGAACCATCATCCTCGCCACCCTCGCCATCGGCATCCGTGCTCGGCGGTGCCGAGGGCAGGATGCGCGGCCGTACCGCGCGGCCTTCGACATCGAAGGTCAACGAATCGTCGACCGACACGACATCCGGAAGCAGAATCCGAAAAGGAGACTGGTGGCCCGCAGCGAGGGTCGCGTTGCCGATATGGGCCGAATACGTTCGGTCGACCCCATCATTCGCTGTCGTCGTCACCTGGATGCTGGCTTCTGCGACAAGCTGATCGCCGCGATTGGCCAGGACCCCGGTGATCTCGATACCGCCACGCGGGCTGTCGCGCGGCTGCCAGCTCGTGATCTCGAGACCCTCCGCCGCGAACAAGACCTCGCTCCCCGGTGCTTGCTCGTCGGCGGGCGAGTCATCCTCCGAACCACCACCGTCTGCATCGGCCGAATCGTCGGCCGAGCTGGCATTCCCCGCAGGCTTGGCACGGGGAATGTCTCGGTCGGTAATGACCAGAACCGGCTCGGGCCGCTCGTCTTCGGCATGGCTCGGGGCAGTGTTCTCGGTCTCGCTCTCGACAGCGGGCTCCGGTTCGGCGTCCGCCCGGGTCGCGGCCTCGCTCGCCTCCAGATCGACGTCATCGAGCCGGAGCGACGAGAGGGTTCCACTCTGTAGGGTGAACACCACCTGCCGACCTTTGACCTTCCAGGGCCCGCGGGTCTCGATCTCGGAACCATCCCGCATGACCAATCGGTCGGCAAGCGCTGCCTGAGTGCTCATCATCACGCCGATGAGCACCAGGCTGGCGAGCAGCCACCGCATGGGCCGTGCATGGATGGTCCGAACAGCGCGCGTTCGAGTCGCCATTAGCGATCCGTCGACCAGGCCGGTACGCCGTCCGACCAGTCCGATGGGCAGACGCCCACGGGGACCGGCACCAGATTCTGCACCGAGGTGTTGTCGAACTGCATGCGGATCATGTGGCTGAACGTGTCGTTGAACTGACAGCCAGGTGGATAGAACGAGCGCTTGATGTTCTCCAAGAGACGTCGCGTCACTGCACTCTGCAGCGGATCGACGGTCAGTGCCGAATTGGTGGCTTCTTCCGGGTTCTTGGTGGCGGTAAAGGAAACAAACGGCGCGGTACCGAAACCTTGACGGAAGGTACAGCGGTCGCCGCAGTTTCCGTCCACCGCAGGTCCACCGTTCGGATTGATACCACTCAGTGAGCCGCCGCCGCCCACCAGACCGCGGTCGTCAGCCAGATCCGGATCGCCGAGGTTCGCGAGGGTGGTCAAGGCATCGCCGTTGCGGGTATCCACCACGAACGTTCGCGATGTTCCGCTTCGTCGACAGACGTCGATCGTACCGGTCGTCAGATCCTCGAGGAACGGCTGGAATGCGGTGAACACCAAGACACCGCTGACCACGAATGCTCGACTGGTGATCCGCGAGTCGAGCGGGAACCGCATGATCCAACCGCGGGCTGCTGGCAGACCGTCATTGGTCACGACATTGTCGTCTTCCAAGAAGTTCGGAGCATTGATCAAGGGCAGGCCATTGGTATCGACACCGACCAATGGAGCGTTGAAGTCGAAGGTGACGAAGTTACGCTCCGTGAGCGTGACGGGAGGATTGGCGACCCCCGTAGGCGGCAGCTCGAAATCATCATCCAGAATCACGTAGAAGCGGCCAGCGACCCCGTCTCGGGTCCACAGATTCTCGCGATCTCCAGAGCCAAAGGCGAGGGCAATCTGGTCACGAACGGGCGCCTGCACCAGCGCCGGCGGCTGATAGATCGGCTTGCCTTCTGTGCTGAAGATCGGGAACGGTGTCCACTCGACATCACTGATGCGCGGCACCGTGACGTTGATGGAATCGGGCCAGTCGAGGATCTGGTCATCCGGCACGAGGGTAAAGGGTGCGATCGTTCCGGATTCGCGAAGATCGATCTTGTACATGAAGCCTGCGGTTGTGCCGAAGTAGACCGAGCTGAGAATTCCCTTCTCGTCCCTGAGCCCGGTGATGTCAGCCGGAACCGCACCGATCACCTCGCGCTTGTAGAGCGTCACGCCGGTCTCGATATCGATCATGTAGATGAAATTACCAGCGGTGAGGGGATCCTTCTGCGCTGGATCGATTCCGCCACCAACGATCGCGACCCACTTGATCGTCTCTTCACCATCTTCGGTCACCCGAACCGGACCGACCAGCGGCCGCGACCAGGTCCTGGCCAGGTCATGGTGTCCATTGTCGTCTTCGTCGAGCAAGAACCAGCCCGACTGATCCGGGTCGCCCGGAAGGGGCGTGTCGAAGTAGTAGATGCGATCGGACCACTCCCACTTGAGCGCCGGGAACGGCAACCGCGTGCCCGCGGCGCTGTCGCAGTTTTCGGAGGCGTCTGGAACCAGGAACCCATCGGTATCGATGTTCAGGCACGAAGGTAGAACGCCGGATGCCCTACGGTTGTCCGGGATGTACTCGTTGTCGGCCACGAGATCTTCGTCGTTCTCGATGAGCTCGAGACCGTCGGGCTGCGTGATGTCGAGCGCGTAGTAGCCGCTGACGAAGCCCTCGATGTCACGGACGTCGTCGAATCGGTCGCCGCCTTCGCGCAGACCACCGATCAGAACCTTGCGCCATTCCCGCTCCTCTTCCTCCGGTACGGCGGCGAAGATGGGATCGACGAAGACGTCGGTCGATGTGAATCCACCGTCGAGCGAGAAGATCTCGCTCTCGTTGCCGGTGCGACCCTGCTCACGCACGATCGGCATCACCAGGCGCGGCATGAAGGAGAAGAGCTCCGCTCCGGTACCGTCGCTAAAGACTTCTTGGTCTTCCACAATCGTACGCACACCGCCATCGAAGAAGTGAAGCTGGCCGTCGTTGGCACCGACCGTCAGCATCCGGCGGTACCAACCGCCGCGGCGCGCATAGTTGCGGAAGCCACGAAGGGCCGCCTCCTCCTGCTCGTCGTCGTCGAACTCGACGCAGTTGCTGGGCTCCGGTTGCTCGCCAGTACCGCAGCGGTCCTGACGGAGGAAGGAGAGGTTCTGGGGCCCCGCCGTGATCTCTGTCGTGGTGTGGAAGACGTCGCCAAGCAGGTAGTCACCAGGTGTGTAGTTCGCTGTGTTGACGCCCACAGGAGGCCCACCCGGGCAAGCGGTATCGGCCAGCTCGGTGCTGTTCTTCACCCGGAACATGTTGCGGTACATCGCCTTCACTTCGTCCTTGACCACCGGAAGCTGCGCGAGCACCGTTTGGTTGGGATCGAGATCCGAGGGGCGAACCAGGACATCCACGAGGTCTTCGATTTCGTCTTCCGAAGCTGTGGTGGGTGAATCGAGATTTGGCAGGGTGAACAGGCGCAGCGGCAAGGGCTGCGCAATGGTGCCATCTTGGTTCACCGGCTTGAACGCAGGCGGGTAGAACACCCGACGCTGATTCCGGGCCATACCGAAATTGGCGTTCGGTGTCGGCTCGTCGATCTGAGCGGTCGTGGGTGCCTGGGCGAGAATCGTGTCGCCCGCGTTCCAGAGATGGCAACCACTGTCGAGGTCGAGCCTGTCGCAGCTGCGGCAGATCGGCGGATCCTGCTGGTCGAGAATCGGCTCGCGGAACACATCGACGCGTCCGGGCCAGATGGGCTGCCGGGGCAACGGCGTGAAACTCGAGAAGAAGATCTTGTCGGCCGCGGCGGACTGTACGGCGGGCAAGGACGCAGCAGCGAAGGAACGCGCCTCGGCCTGAACATCGTCGAAGATGTCTTGCAGCGTCTCGACGAGCTCGTCCTTGTTGCGCGGGAAGAAGGGGCGCTGAGTTCCGCCGTTGGCGGCGATACACCGCAGCTGGTTGCCGGGGCGGTCCTGAAGCCCGAATCCGATGACGAAGGTTCGCACCTGGTGGGTGAGATTGAGCGTCGTGGCAACGTTACAGGGTGCGCCACCACAGGTTTCGTCACCGTCACTCAGCATCAGAACGAATTTTTCGCGGCACAGCCAATCGGGGTCGAGCACCGGATCGGCTGCGGTACCCCCTTGGGAAGCCTCGTTCGAATAGGCAACGAACCAGGTTTGGAAGTCCAACAAGGAAGCGCCGAGGGGTGTCGAGCCACGAGGCAACAGTGGCCGTTCCAGGCCATCTGTAGCATCGCCGTCCTTGAGGCGCAGTCGGTTACCGTCGCCGGAGACAGCCTCATCGACCAGGTAGGTCGCGTTCCGGAAGTCCGGAAGCTCGAGTGGGTCGGGCGGAGGAACCGTGTTGTTGCGCAGGATGTTTGGCGCCAAGCGCGCCTGGATCTCTGCGATCCCGTCCCGGCCGGTTAGCCAGTCAAAGGGAATGATGTCGCCGCTGTCGAACACGCGACTGTTGCTGGCCGAGCTGCGGCCCGCAGGGTCGGGCACGGTGATCGCCTTGAGATTGACATTGCCCGCGAAGTCGAACGCGGCGCTGGTGTTGCCTGCCGTTCCGGTATCGGTGTTCAGGTCGAGGCCACCGCAGGTGTTGCTGGCAAAGGAGTCGAGCCCGAAGCGGATTTGGTAGCCAGCGGGTCGGGCGTTGGAATCCCAGCCAATGAAGTCGCTGCGCAGTTGGAACGCAACCGTCGGCGCACCGAGATTGACCATCGCGGAGCAGTCTCCCGCCGGGCACTCGTCGATCGAGATCGTGGTCTCGAAGTTGGCGTCTCCATAGGCGCCGGTCACAGGCGTGTAGGTGATGCGATAGATGTCGGGATCCGTGGGTGTTTCGCGAACCCAGACCACCGTCGGCAGGTTGGCACCACGACCGAACTTGGGGATGCGATGCACACGGCCACGCTCCCACGGATCGCTCAGAATGGCCGGGCGGAACTCCGTGCATCCAGGGCGCCGGAAGAAGGGATTTCCACTTTCGCAGGTCCAGAAGAACGAGAAATCGAGGTTGCCGTTGAAGCCGAAGACGTCGGCATCACCAGCCTGCGGGAAAACCGTTCCACCTGGCAAGGTGATGAAGGTCTGCTGGACCCCCGAGTCGGAGCCGTCAGGATTGGGAACGAATTCTCGCACCTGGTAGAGCCAGTGCTTCTGGTCGACCTCGAGGAAATTCTGCTCGAAGCTGCCCATACCGAAACGCACGTTGGTGATCCGGTCCAGAGATTCATAGAGGGCGGCTTTGGCTTGGTAGAACTTGGACGTGGGATCGTCGCCGCTGAGCAGAACCGGGCAATCACCAGTCGGACAAAGGTCGAGGCTGCAGCGATAGCCCATCCGCTCGCATTCCTTGACCTCCGACACGAAGCGGACGCCATCAGCGACCACCGGGCCGTCCGTATTCGTCGTATCAATACGAACCGTTGCGGTGGAGTTGGCAGCGAATTCGTACACACCGACCAGCTTCCACTGAACCTCGAGATCATCGGGAATGACGAAGTCCGGCTGCCCCGGCTCGGGCTCGAAACGCTGGTTGACGAGGGTCGTCTCGGCGTTGATCGTTCCGCCGACGGTGACTGGAACATTGGTCGCCCAGATCACGGACTGCGGCACGTGGATGAAGACCTTGTAGCGCCTGGGCTGAACGATCGGCACCGTATAGACGACGCTCTTATTTCCCTTGTTCTCGTTGTTGTCGGTGAGTGCCGAGCCCATGAACGGCGTGGCGCCGGACGTGTTGTCCGGAATCCAGGCACCGTTGATCGTGGTGACGCTCAACTCCGTCTCGTCACGCTCGAAGCTGATTGGCGGCAGGAGGTCGGTATCGTTGAATTCGACACAGCCCCAATCCGGACACACCTGGGCGCACTTCACATCACCCAAGGCACATTCCGACGTACAGGCACGATCGTAGGGATCGATGTCCTCGCAAGCATCGGTGGCGTTGCACACCGGCGAGACGTTCATCGAGCCTGATGTGTCGAAGTTGATGAAGACGAATGGATCGGCAGCCCGCTCGCGCAGGAGATCCCGGTCGTCGGCATGGATCGTCAGCGCGAGCACGGCGAGTGAAGCCAGCGTGGCGAGCACGGCGAAGGGTCGGCGCAAGGGTGAAAATGCGATGTTTCGGGCTCTCATGGAGGACCTCCCGCGGCCGTTCCTCGGCGGCCGCCTCCTCGATCAGGTCCAGGCGCGGCGGGTGCGCCAAGGACCGTATTCAGGGTCAAAATTCCGTTCGGAAATTCTCTGGCCAATCAGTGATCTGCGGACCGCAGCCTAAGGGATCGTGGCCAAGTCCGACTCGAGCCGGAAGCCACTGTTGCCATCGGCTGCGATGCCATCCGTTTCTTCTCTTCGGGTGTCCGCTGAGCTCCTCAATGGGCTCACCAAGAAACCGATCGCAACCGCGGACTGACCCAAGACCTGGATGGCGTCGCCACCGCCCGTGTCTTTGATGAAGCTGAAGCGCTGGTCGGTCTCCGTGGAATCGAACGGGGACTTGAAGGTGTCCAGGTCGTCGGGGTCGTAGGGTTGCGGCGCAGGGTAGGCCACGCGCTGCGTGGTCGACCCCACCAGGACGAAATGTGATTGGAATCGATCACTCTCGGGCAAGTCTTCGCCACAGTCGGTCCATGCTGGGCAGCCACTGGCGAGCGACAGCGCTTCCGTGGTGTTGATCGCATAGGCCAGCTGCTTGCCGGGAATCGGAATGTCCGTGTCCGGGAGCACCGGGATGGCGACACGCTCGTGATGCCAGTTGTTGGTCAGCACCAGGCCTGCGATGTGAGCCCAAAGCCCCGTCTCCGCGGCGTAGGTTTGCCGATCCACGGTCTTCTCCGTGTGCCCCAAGGCCATCTCGGTCTCGGTGACGAGCACGATCGAGACGCCGAGAATGGTCAGCAGGACAATCACGATCAGGGCGAGAAGAAAGGCGCTGCCACGCTCGGCTTGCCTGGCGCTCGATGGGCGGTTCATCTCAAATTCCTCAGGTCGACGACAGTGGAGAGGAGCCGGCGGCGATAGTTGGGGAGGCTGTTCAAGTAGTCAAAATCGCCGCTCCCGAAGTTGATCTCCTGGGCTCGGCGAACCTGATCTTCCGGCTGGCCGATTGGCGTGCCTCGGTGGCCTTGCTCGACGCGATCAGCAAGCAAGAACGTGGTGAGTCGGACGAAGTGAAATTCCGGTGAACCCGTATTGCTGGGCGAGAAATCGGGCAGGTTTCCAGGCGCGTCCTGTGGATGATTGAAGAACACCTCGTCGTTCTGCGTGTAGTCCTCGAGAATCTGCCCGCGCCCCATGATGGTCGCGGCGTCGCACACGGGTGGACAGGTCTGGCTGGTGTCGATTCCGAACGCGACCTGGAGATCGAAGACGTTCTCCGCAATGTCGACTCGGTTTCCAACCAGGTTGTCGGTGCGTGGAATCACCGAGATGCGCGACAGCATAGGCGTTGGGATGGTCCCGCTGCGATCGCTGAGCAAGACGTCCTGTGTGTCGTCACCGCGGACGAAGTAGCGAAACTCTTCGAGCAATCCGATGGCACCGATGCGCCGGGGGAACGGCACGGTCGCGGCACCATATTGCACCGAGAAGCTGCCGGCGCGCTGCGGCACCAGCTGGGCATAGAACGGTGCATCGCCAGAGTCCGAGAACGTGACGTTCAAGCTCAGACAACCTGTCGGGCATGCGGCCGGAAGTTGGGCGATGCCCGTGACCTCCAAAAGGCCGTAGGACTGCGGATTCAGCAAGTCGCGTACGATCAGAAGTCGCGGAGCTTGAGCGTTGATGGCGTCGATCAACGGCTGGAAATCTTGAAGGCTTCCGAGAAACCGTCCGGGAATGGTCAACTGGCGACCGGCGAGCTGGTACGGCTCGGCAGCACCGGTGAGCAGGCTCGTTCCTGGGTTGTCGGGATCGCGGGACGCGAGTTGCGGTGACACGTAGTAGATCGGCGTCGAGAAGACACCTCGCACGGTCAGGACGTCGCTTCCTTGAAGCACCAGCTCACTGGTGCCGAACGTCGGTCGGACGCGCGTGTTGGCAGGCACGTTGTTTCGCAACCCGATCGCCAAACCATCGGGGAAAACGCCCGGGTTTCCTTGCGGTCCGGCAACCGTGGCTGGCAAACCGCCAAGACCGGTTTCACGAACGACCTCTCCCAGCGCTCGATGGGTCAGACGCTGGTTCTGCTGGATCTCTGCGATGTTGGTCTGCGCGCGCGCGATGTCGCTCAAACCGGTGAAGAGCAACAGGATCGCTGCCATCACCTCGGTGAGGACGAACATGGCGATCAGCAGCTCGATCAGCGAGAAGCCAGCCTCGGGCTGCCGCTTCGACGACGACGCCGTGACAGCGGCTCGCCTTCCTTGTGGGGCCGTGAACATACGTATCTCCTTGCTCAGTAGGCCCGAATGCGCGCCACTGCGGTGGCGTCCGTGCTGCCCAGGGCGCTGCTTTCACGACGACTCGAGATGATCGCCGTGGTTTCCTTGAGGTGCCTGTGAGGCGACTGCGCGGCTTGGTTGAGTGGGTTGTCGAAGACGTCCGGATCTCCCTCGAAAGCGATGAGGGTCAGCGGATTCGCCGGATCGCCCGGATCTCCGAAGCTCGTCGAGCTCACCAGCGCATCGACCAAATCGAAGTATGAGTAGTCGCGTAAATCGAGGTCGAAGTCCCACAACAGCTGCACCGTGGTGTTGTTCTCGTCGGCAGCCACCCGCGGGCGCCAGCGCTCGTCGCCGAGCTCCAGCTCGACGCCGCCAGGGTGAGGGCCACGGTCGTAGATCATGGTCAGGATCCGCCGCACCGTATCGTCACCGCCCGCGGCGGGCGCCGCGATCGACCGAACGTCGAGGTCTTGGTGGTTCATGGGTACGGCGTTGGTCTGCTCGGTGAACGACTTGTCGAAGTTGACGGCTAGCGACGCCTCGTTTCCTTCGATATTGCTCGCCACCGCCCGCACGAATAGAGGTGCCAGGAAGACCGCGACCGTGGCGACGAGGAAGGCAGCGAACAGAACTTCGACCAGGCTAAGGCCCGCTTGCATGCGAAGGCGGCGCGGCGTTGGGCGCAGCCTTCGGGAGCGGTTGACGTGGATCAGTGCCGTCATGTGGTGCTCTCTTCCATAGTGGTCATGCCGGTGAGGGTGGTGATCTCCACCGTGAGCTGGCGTCGGCGGGGTGGATCCGCGGGATAGCCGAAGACGACCTCCCCGGTGTCCTCGGCCTGCCCGAGCTCATCAAAGGCAATGAGCTCGCCAGGAAAGGTGATCGAGTCGACGTCGACACCGTTGCTGAATGCGTACATGGGCGCGCTTGCCACCACATCGCCGGGGACACCGGCTGCCGGACTCGGTTCGCGCGCGACCAGGTTGTAGACCGTGAACCGATCCATGTTGGACAGGAGAACCACGTTGTCGCTGTCGTCCTCGAAGCGGATCTCGACTCGCGTTTGCCGCTGAATGGCGATCAGCCGCGCACGCTTGATCACGGTATCGAGCTGGACGCCCGCGTCGTTGAGACGCCAGCGCGGAATCAGCAGTTGAAGCGCCGAGGTCGAAAGCGCGGCCAGAATTCCGATCACGCCCACGACGATCAGAACTTCGAGGAGCGTGAATCCGCGTTCCGGACGAGACGCGCGCCGGCCACGAAGCGTGAAGGTTGCAATACGGCGCTGGAGCCGTCGGCCGAGGAACGTTTGCATGCTGACCTCCATTAGCAAGCTGGGTGCCACGATGGTCGGTTAGAGCCTAAGTGACTGATGAAGAATGGCTTATCGCGGGAGCTTCTGAGCGGCTCAATGAGTCGAAGTAGCCGCTTTCGTTTCCTTTGGTAACAACTTGGTCATCCAAGCCGAGGCGCGGAAGGGTGATCGAGACACGGGTTCCGCCGCCCGCGCGCGGCGCCATCGTGATTTCTCCGCCGTGCAGCAAGACGATGCGGCGGGTGATGGCGAGCCCGAGGCCGACCCCGCCTGGCCGCTCCGAAGCAAAGGGCTCGAAGTAGTCGTCGACGCGCTCTGGGGCGATTCCCGTGCCGCGATCGTCGACCCAGATGGAAAGGGCATCGGGCGCTGCGCGCAGCGCGATCTCGACCGGCCGATCAGCACCAGAAGCTTTTTGCGCTTCGTTGGCGTTCCGCAACAAGTTGCGAACTGCGTGACTCAGCAGGTTGGGGTCTGCCTCGAGGGTTCGTTCTTCAGCTGGCAAGTCCGCCGGGCCGGGCGTGACCGTTGGACGCGGACCTTCGAGACCTGGATCAGCGGCGCAGCGCTCGAGGAGCATCAGAAGGTCAACCGGCTCGGGACGCACGCTGCCAGGACGAGCAAAGCGGAGAAAGTCCTCGAGAACCTGTCCGAGATGATCGGTCTCACGATTCAATTCGGCGAGGAGATCCGGCCGATCGTCTTCGCTCGCGCGCGCGACCAGCCCCACGTATCCGCGAACCGTTGCCAGGCTATTCCGCATCTCGTGCGCCACCCCGGCCGCCAAGGAGCCGACATGGGCCAGGCGATCCGCCAGACGCTCCCGGTCCGCCCGCTTACGGGCGGCGGTGAGATCGGCGAACAGCACGAGAAAGCCACGTGTCGTGCCATCCTCTCGGCGCAAGGTATTGGCCGTGAGCCCGAGCGCACGTGGGCCATCCGCAACCTGGACCGTACATTCCTCACGCTGCACGGCGCGGCGGTTCGACACCGCGTCTTCGAGCACCCGAATCAGCTCCTCGTGGGGTGCCAGCGCCTCCTGGAGCGGAGCGCGCAAGACCGGGCTGGCAAGCGCCAAGAGCTCGGCGGCTTTGACGCTCGCAGCGAGCAGATTGCCCGCCGAGTCGACGAGCAGGACGCCGCCTTCGAGACCATCTGAGACCGCTCGCCGAAAAGCCGCGAGCTCATCTGGCCCACTGTCCGAAAGCGAATCGAGCGCGCGGTCGATGGTGTCGAGAAGAAAGGCGACCTCATCGTTCTCGCCGTCGGCCGGGCCGGCGCGTCGCGCGCGTTCGACCACACGATCAAAACGCGAGACCAGGCGGCGAAGGTAGAGCAACAGCATCGCCATCAATCCGACGTTGGTCGCAATGACGACCGGAACCAGCACGCGTAGGGCGCGGGCCGAAGAGACCAGCCGGGGTACCCAAAGGTCGACCCGAACCGTGGCGGAACGCCCTGTCGCTTGGGTCGCGGCGTAGCCACTGATCACGTCGTCGGCATTGTGGGGCGGTAATGGCCAGGCGGCGCCTCGGGGCGTTGCGCCGCGGCTCACGGCGCGCGGCACGAGATCGCCGAACGTCACGAGTGGCACCTCGTTGGCATCCAGCACGGCCACGGCCCACGCATCCGGTACCCATGTACGGAGCACGTCTGGCGGCGGAAGCACGCCAGGCTCGAGCTGGGCCGCAGCCGCGCGCGCCAAGCGCTCCGCGCGCTCGCCACGCTCGGTGAGCTGGGCCCGCACAGTGTCGCGATAGGAAAGGAGCACGAACAGAGACAGGCTGACCAGCACCAGCAAGGCGCCAGGAACCAGGATCACCGCTTCCGTTCGGAGCGGGACCAAGGTTCGGCGAGCCGGAGGTTGGCTCATCGCAGGGCCAGGCTCACGTCGAGGGGTGCCGCCGCCAGTGCCACGCGGTCGACCGCCGGAGCCAGATCGAGATAGGTACCGAGCAGAGATGGGCCGAAGAAGAGCGCCAGGATTGCTCCGGCGGCCAAGAACGCGCCATACGGCACGCGGGAGCTCCACCCGAGCCGACCGGCGAGCATGCCCCCCACTGCGAACAGGGCGCCAAAGAGAGAGCCGAAGACCATGGTGATCACCACGCCCTGCCACCCGAGAAAGGCGCCCACCATGGCGAGCAGCTTGGCATCGCCCAGGCCCATGCCCCAGACACCGTGAAGGGCCCGCCAGGTGCCACTGGCTGCCAGGATCAGCCCGGCGCCAAGGGCCACGCCCACCAGCGCATCTCCGATCGTCGACCAAGGAAGCCAAGGCTGTGCTGCGAGTCCGATCACGATTCCGGGCAAGGTCAAACGATCCGGCAGGATGAAGTGTTCGAGGTCGATCGCGCCGAGCACGACCAGCAAGCCGCAAAAGATCGCCGCCACGAGGGCGGCAAGACTCGCGTGCCAGAAGCGAAAGCAGGCAACGAAGAGGACGCCCACGAGTGCTTCCACCATCGGATACCGCCAGTGGATCGGGTGGCGACAGTCACGGCATCGACCGCGCAACATCAGGTAGCCCAGCAGCGGCACGTTGTGCCAGGGGCGAATGGGCGCTTTGCAATGCGGGCAGCGCGAGCGTTCGACCACCGTCGGCTCGCCACGCGGCAACCGATGAATGAGGACATTGAAGTAGCTGCCGACGACCAATCCGACCAGGGCAGCGTAGAGCGTGAGGATGAGATCGAGATTCACGGCATGTCCATTGTAGTGCCCGCTTTCCACCCGCTACGAAGCCGTGCGCCCAAACCCGGGGTTTGCCCAGTCTTAGGCTGTGCCCGAACGCAGCCTGTGCCCGAATCGAGTAGGAGGGGGCCTTGCGGCCCCCGTCCTCTCACACCACCGTGCGTACGGTTCCGTACACGGCGGTTCGCATGGTGCGCGCGAGGCGCTGATGCGTCTGGAGGAGACTCACGAGTCCTGCTGTTTGGAAGTAGCGTGCTGGGAGTGCCCGGTGGAGGTGGCTCGACCGAGCATTCCACCAAGGTCCACGTCCGTTCATAGCCGAAATCCAGG
>CALFAM010000171.1 GCA_937948815.1 uncultured bacterium | reverse complement strand
TGATCCAGTTCAGTGCCGCCTCCCACTTGAACCAGTGGATGGTCGGTGGCAAGGGCGCCTTGACCGGCTCCTTGTCGACCCGATAGAAGCCCCCACTGTGGACCATGTACACTCTCGCCGCCCCAGTCTTTTCGGCAACCGCCATTCGGTGATCGAGCCAGGCGAAGAGCGCCGTTTGGCCAATCCAGAAGACCGCGGCCACCACGTGCAGCCAGCGCAGCACCAAATTCAGCCATTCACTGACGACGTAGTCCATGGATTCGGGGCACCTTTGAAGGGGACGAGAGTATACCTGCTCGCCACGGTACCCGCGCCGATGACCGCACCAGCGTTCGGCGAGGTGAGACGAAGATGAGCACCGAGGAACGCTGGCAGCACGTCGACCGAATCGTCGCAGAAGCACGTGATCGGCCAAAAGACCAGCGAGCTTCCTTCCTTGCCCAGGCCTGCAATGGCGACGAAGCCCTCCTGCGCGACGTCAGCCTGCTCCTGGATACCCCGAAGCTGGAAGGCTTCTTGGATCAACCGATCGCCAGCGTTCGCTCCGTCGGCCACGCTCAGGCCCTCGCCGTCGGTGATTGGATCGGCCCGTATCGACTCGTGGAGGTCATGGGTGAAGGCGGAATGGGAACCGTCTTTCGCGGTATTCGGGCTGATCCCGATCTACACCGTGACGTCGCGATCAAGGTCATCCGCCCCGACCTGGTGAGCCCGGAGCTGCAGCGGCGGTTTCGCAATGAGCGCCAGATTCTCGCCGCCCTCGATCACCCCAACATTGCCCGCATGCTCGATGCCGGCTCGACGCCCGACGGCCATCCATTCGTCATCATGGAACGCATCGATGGTATTCCGATCGACCGCTTCTGCGCCGAGCACGCGGGCTCGATCGAGCAACGCATCGCGCTCTTCGGCCAGGTCTGCGCGGCGGTCGGCCACGCGCACCGTCATCTCATCGTCCACCGCGACCTCAAGCCGAGCAACGTCCTGGTCACGGAGGAGGGCATCCCCAAACTGCTCGACTTCGGCATTGCCAAGATTCTCCATCCCGAGACCTTTCCGCACACCCTCGCACCGACCCACACCGGGATCCGGCCCATGACGCCAGCGTTTGCCAGCCCCGAGCAGCTGCGTGGTGAAGGCATCACCACCGCCAGTGATGTCTATGGCCTCGGGCTTCTGCTCTATCGCCTGCTCACCGGTCGATTGCCCTGGCGAGCGGGCGGCCGCGCGGTACCGCCTCAAGCCCTTGCCGATACCGTACCGATCCGGCCGAGCCTGGTGTGGGAACACGCTTCGGGCATGGTCTCGGATCACGAGCGCGACGACCAGACCGCCGACGAAGCGGCCGCACCGCTGCCCCTTCCCGCACTCCGAAAACGCCTCGGGGGTGATCTCGATGCCATCGTCCTCAAGGCGCTGCGGCGTGAGCCCGAGCAACGGTTCGAATCACCGGAAGCACTCGCGGCAGACCTCGAGCGTCACCTTCACGGCCTGCCCGTCCAGGCCCGCCGTGGCACGTTCGGCTACGTCGCTCGCCGATTCCTCAAGCGCCATCGACTGGCTGCCGTGGCAGCCACCGCTGCCTGCGCCATGCTTCTCGGATTCGGCCTTGCGCTCGCCCACCAGCGCGACGAGGCCAAGCTGGAGCGCGACGCCAAGGACAACGTCCTCTCCCTGATGCTCGACATGTTCCGCATCGCCGATCCCCGCCTTGGGGGCGACCATGAGCTGACGGTCATCGAAGCGCTCGATCGCAACCAGCCCTTGATCGAACAGCGCCTGGCCGACGACCCGGTTCTCCTGGCCGAGATGCTCCGAACCACCGCGACGATGTACGCCAACCTGTCGCGCCACGAGGCCGCGCGCGAGCCCTTCGAACGCGTACTAGCGATCCACCGAGAGCGCTTCGGCGAGAGTCATCCGGAAACGGCTCGTAGCATGAGTGACTTGGGCAATGTGCTGGCCAGCATCGGTGACTACGACGCTGCGGAAGCGCTGATTCGCGGCGCGATCGAGGCACTGCTTCAGCGGGGTGCCCCCAACGATCGGGCCTTGCTCGAGCCGATGAACCATCTGGCGACGCTGTTCTGCCAACAGAATGATGCACAGCGCGGCGAGGCACCAGCCACCGAGGCGCTCGCACTCGCACTTCGGCATCCTCAGGAAGCAGATGCCCTGCGCGTCGCACACATCAACCGAGCGCGCATGTTCAGCCTGCGGGGAGCCTACCGACAAGCCATCGAGCACTACCAACAGGCGATCGACATTGCAGCGCCCCTGCTCGGCGCGAATCACCCCGACCTGGCATCGATCTATCTCAACCTGGGGTCGATGCACCGAAGAGAGGGTAATCTCGACCAAGCCGCGTCTCTCTTCGCGGCCTCGCTGGCCATCTATCGCGAGCGCTTCAGCGCATCCCATCCGGCGATCCCGAACATTCTCAACAACTTGGGTGTGGCCCACTTCGAACGAGGCGCCTACGAGCAAGCCGAAGAAGTCCGCGACGAAGCCCTACGGCTCTTTACCGCCTTCGCTTCGGACGATCATCCCCTCACCCTCAATCTCGCCAATCGCCTGGAAGAAGCGCGCATTGCAGGCGGCCGCGCGTGCAGCGAAATCGAGGGACGCTTGCATGCGAGGTTGGAGCACCCGATCGTGGTACACGAGGTTGCGGCCAGAGAACGGGCCATCACCCACGGGCTGCTGGCCGCTTGCATGCGTCAACGAGGCGCCGGGGACGAGGCAGCCGCTCAGCTCGAGCGTGCCTTCACCGGCTTGGATGGGCTCCGAGAAGACCTACGCCAGCCAGGGCTCAACCGCCTCGAAGTGATGTACCGAGCGATCGGCGAGCATGGGTTCCTCGCCACCCGCCGCCAAGCCCACCAGCTCCGGACAGACCCGACAGGCATCTGACGCATCGCACGCAGTTCTCGCTACCCGAGTCGGTCACCGAGCTCGGGGCCGAGGACGTCGGAGTCGGGGCCGGCGGCTCGGGACCGACCGCCGAAACCACTGCGGACGGCTTCGGGAAGCCATCGGTCGAGCACCAGGATGAGATCTTCGAGCTGGTAGGGCTTGGCAAGATGATCATCCATTCCCGCGGCCAGGCAGTGCTCGCGGTCTACGGCGCGGGCGAACGCCGTAACACCGATGATCGTGAGATGGCGCCCCTCCGCCTCGCGCTCGCGGACCTTGCGGGTGGCGCTCAAGCCATCGAGGCGCGGCATCTGACAATCCATCAGCACCAGGTGAAAGGGCATCTCCTCGAGTTTGACCAGTGCTTCCCGACCGTCCTCTGCCGTCACGACTTCGAGCCCGAGTTGTTCGAGCATGCGCTGCAAGACCGTTCGGTTGACCGCGTCGTCCTCGGCGACCAGCACCCGGTACTTCTCGACCGAGGCCGCCATCACCGGACGCGTAGGCGGCATCAGAATCGACGAGGCTCGAGCAGCCCCGACGGGGATCTCGAACCAGAAGAGCGAACCGGCATCCCGGGTCGACTCGACACCGATCTCGCCGCCCATCAAGGTGACCAACCGCTTGGCAATCGACAGCCCGAGGCCGACGCCGCCATAGGCCCGCGTCATCGAGTTGTCTGCCTGCGTGAAGGGCTCGAAGATCGAGTCGAGCTTCTCCGATGGGATGCCGATCCCCGTATCGTTCACCTCGACGTGAAGGCGAAGATCCTCAACCGCTCCGATGGACTTCGCCACGATCTCGACTCGTCCGTGCTCGGTGAAGCGCACCGCGTTGCCGACCAGGTTGCTCAGCACCTGCCGAATTCGCAAGACGTCGCCTTGCAGCCGTGGCGGCATACCTTCCGTGACCTCGGCTGTCAGCTCGATTCCAGCCTGGGTCGCGGCGGGCTGAAAGACCGCGGCCACTTCGTCGACCAGGGTCACAGGATCGAAGTCGTAGCTGACCAGCTCGAGGTTCCCGGACTCGATGCGTGAGAAGTCGAGGACGTCGTCGATCAGCCGCTGCAGGGATTCGTTGGACGCCTGGATGGTCGCAACGTAGTCGCTCTGATCAGCATCGAGCTCAGTCAGAGACAAGAGCCCGGTCATGCCGACGATCCCGGTCATCGGCGTCCGGAGCTCGTGGCTCATATGAGCTATGAACTCGCTCTTGGCCTGGCTCGTCGCCTCCGCCTCGGCCGTGGCTGCTCGCAGATCCCGGGTTCGCTGCTCGACCTGTTCTTCCAGGCTCAGACGCAAGGTGTCGAGGCGGTCATGAACCCGTCGAAAGCGGTTGCCGAGAGATGCAGCCATTGCCAGCAACAAGGCCGCGAAGCCGAACTTGCTGAGGTACGGAAGATCGAGCAAACCGCGACCGATCGCGATGTCCGTCACATAGGTTACCGAGAGCACCACCAAACCCAACCCGATGGTCCGCGCATCCGGATGCCCGGACCAGGCCTCCTTGGCGATCAACCAGACGACGGCGACCAGCAGCGGCAGCACCCAGAGCTCGGACGCACGCACCGTCAGCAGGTTGAGGGTCAATCCTGGCGTCGCCAGGACCGCCACGGCCAGGGTCACGTGCGAGAGCTGGTAGGCACGCAGCCAACGGCCGATCGGTCGTCCGAAGAACGGCCAGATGAACTGAATGGCCAGTGCTGGAAGCAAGTAGCGGATGAAGTACTCGGCCTCTTTGATCGCCACGAAGTGGTCGCCGAAGACCTCGAACCGCCATTGGGAACGGACGAACGTGAAAACAGCGTTGCCGAGGGCGAACAGCGCGAACCAAAGATACGCGCTCGCCTCCCGTCGCAAGGCATAGAGCCAAAGGTGATAGAGCCCGATGAGCGCGAAGAGCGAAGCCAGAATCACCCGCGGCAGGTCTGCGCGCTCGGCCTGGCGAACGACATCCGTCAGGCGCCCAATCTCGACGGGGCCGCGGGTGATCCCGCCCAATCCCGAAGCGCGGGGTGGCGCGCGCCAGACACGCAGTGCGATGGCAAGCTGGCCGTCAGCACCGACGGCGTCGCGAGGGACCTGGTACGTCCGGTGCTGATCGTAGGCGAGCGCCGGATCGGGCGGCAGCGCCCCGACACCACCGATTCGCTCACCACCGACAAAGAGCTCGTAGGCGGCAAAGACCTCGCCGAATCGCAGCCCCAACACGTCGTCGGCTTCGCGAACCCCCGTTGGCAACACGATCCTATGCCGGTACCAGGCGGTCTCGACATCCGGGTACCCTTCACGAACCCACGATCCCGGTACCGGTAAGAGCTCCCAATCTCGATCATCGAAGTCAGGATCCGCCCAGGCGGGATTGTCGCCAGGCTGAAAACGCCACTCGCCGGCGAGCGAGGTCGGCGTGCCGAGATCCAGCACCACCGTTGCCTCGGCGGCAACGGGTTGCGCCGTGACCACTCCGAGCACCCAAGCTCCGATCGAGCAGCAGACGACGTGCCGCACCCGAGCGAGAAGCTGGCCGGCCCCAGGCATGCAGGCGCCGATCCGTCGGTTGATGTCTTCCATCAGTCCCCCACGAACTGGAAACGCACAGTCAGCCCACTTCGCGTGGGCGATGCTGTCACTCCTCCCCAGAGCCGTTGTGCGTCGACGACGTCAACGGCCTCCACGACAACAAACAACAGAATAACGACGGCGAGCAGGACCCGCGTGCCGCAGGATTGCGACACACAGCTCGGACACCTCACTGGCACCGTTTCGAACCGAAGCTACCTCGGCCCGAGCGCCCGACCTGCGGGCTCCGTCATGGCGCGCCAGCAGTACGCTACATGATGGGCAAGGCGGCCGTCGGTTCGTCGTCGGCCATCGGCGGCTGGCCGGGCGTGCTCACAGCAACCAACTCGGCCCGATACGTCGGCACCAGGCGACGCAAGCCGTCGAGCACGGCGGCTTCGTCCTCGGCTGCCGCTGCCGCCAGCAAGGTCTCGACGCCTGCCTCGAGGTCATCCGCGACGTCGGGTCCCTCGACGACGCGGATCTTTCGATCGATGCGGCGAACCTCGCGTTCCTGATCACACAGCAACTCCTCGTAGAGCTTCTCCCCCGGCCGCAAACCCGTAAACGTAATCGGCACGTCGAGGTCGGGTACCCGTCCCGCGATCGTGATCATGTGGCGGGCAAGGTCGAGAATACGGATCGGCTCTCCCATGTCGAGCACACACAGCCGACCATAGTCACCATAGGCAGCCCGCAACACCAACCCGACAGCTTCCGAGATGGTCATGAAGAACCGGCAGATGTCCGGGTGTGTGACCGTCACCGGCCCCCCGGCTTCGATCTGACTCCGGAAGAGGGGCACTACCGAGCCCGCGGACCCCAGCACGTTGCCGAATCGCACGACCGAGATCCGTGTCTTGTAGCGCCCTGCGATCCGGGACAGATAACGTTCGCCGAGTCGCTTGGTGGCACCCATGACGCTGGTCGGCCGGACCGCCTTGTCGGTCGACATGAAGACCAGGCGCTCGGCGCCGGAGCGCTCAGCGGCCTGGACGACAACCTGCAAACCATCCACGTTGACTTTGACTGCCTCGCAGGGCGCGGCCTCCATCAACGGCACGTGCTTGCGCGCCGCCGCGTGGAAGACGTCATGCGGCAGGTGACGCGCGAACAGCATCCCAATCCGGGCGCTGTCGCGAATGTCGGCGACCTCGGCCACGATCATCGCGTCCGGATAGTGGCGCATGAAGCGATGACGCAGCACGAAGAGGCCGCTCTCGTCGATGTCGAGCATCACCAACCGGCGGACCCCGCGCGCCAGGAGCTGGGCACAGACTTCACTGCCGATCGATCCCGCCGCACCGGTGACCAGTGGCACCCGATCGGCGATCCCGGTGATCGGTCCCGTTTGATCGAAGTCGACCTCGTCGCGTTCGAGCAGATCCTCGGCCTGAACGTCTTGAAGCACAGCGGAAGCCGGCCGTGAATCGAGGTAGTGGTATGAAAAGGGCAGGATCTTGAATTGGAGCTTGTGGGTCGAGCAATACGAGAGGATCTCGCGAACCCGCGACGCCGATAGGCGTGGAATGGCGATCAGCACATTGCGCACTTGGTGTCGTTCGACCAGCTCGGGCAGGCGGGCGATCGAGCCGAGCACCCGACGACCTCCAACCACGTAGCCACGCTTGGCCGGGTCGTCGTCGGCGAAGCCCACGACCTGCATGTCATGCTCGGTGCGCTGCAAGTCGCGCAGCAGCATCTCGCCTGCCGAGCCCGCACCGACGATCAGCGTTCGCACCGTACCCTTGCTGCGCGAGCGGCGAAAGTCTCCGTGCACCATCAGGGCCAGCCGGGGCGAGAAACGCATGGACGCCATGGCGGTCGTGGTCAGCAACAACTCCATCACGACCACGGAGCGTGGCAAGCGCTCGTAGCCGAGCGCGGTGTCGATGTGCAGCAGGTAGACGCAGAGCGCGAACAAGCCGGTGCCGAAGAGGCCGGCCATCGCGATCCGGGCGCCGTCAGCCAGACCGGAGAAACGGAACGACCAACGGTGCAGCCGCATTTGCACGCCGACCAAGATACGGCTGCCGACCAGCAAGGCGAGATTGATCGGCAGCGCGCGGCGCGTTTCTTCTGGCAGGGAAAATTCGAAGCGCAGCAAGAGCGCTACCCAGAGGCTGATCGAAATGATCAGCACATCGATGGTGACGATGAGCGCTGGGCGCGCACGCCACGGAACTTTGGACGTCCAGCTAGGCCAAGCCGTCACATCATTCTCCAGCCGTAATCGACTCCCCCTCCCACCCGTGCATGCTTACGGCGGAATTGTGTCGCGACCGAACTCCCCTTCGGACGACACATGCACAATCGGATGTGCTGATCCTATCACGTTGGATGGCAGGCCGCGTCGGTCTCGGATGTGCTAGTCAAAGCCTCGAATGTGGTGTGCAAGCCGTGCTCGAGCGCCACGGTTGGGGCGTACCCGAGTGCTGCCGTGACCTCGTCGAGCGACGCCACTGCCTGGCGGACGTCGCCCGCCCGCGGCGGTGCATGCTCGGGCACCGGGCCGCCGGCCAATGACCGGATCGCTGTCGCCAGGTCGTTCACAGAGGTTTCCCGTCCGCCGCCGACATTGAACGCACGGCCACAGGCGTCTGCAGGTGCGGTCGCCGCCAGGAGGTTCGCCCGCACCGCATCCGCGACGAACGTAAAGTCCCGGCTCTGACCGCCATCCCCATAGATCAGCGGTGCCTCCCCCATCGCCGCGGCAGCGAAGAAGCGTGGCACCACCGCCGCGTAGGGGCCGTCCGGCCGCTGGCGCGGGCCATAGACGTTGAAGTACCGCAAACCAACCGTCTCCAGACCGAAATCGCGCCCGAACTCGGCCGCCAGTAGCTCGGTCATCTGCTTCGACAGTGCATAGGGCGAAAGGGGCGTGCCTTCTTCGCCTTCGCGGCGAGGCTGGCGCGCGCTATCGCCATAGACGCTGGACGACGAGGCGTAGACCACGCGAGCGACCTCGGCATCCCGTGCTGCAGCAAAGAGGTTGGCCGTCCCACTGACGTTGACGGCGATCGTCGATGCTGGGTCTGCCAGTGAGCGCGGCACTGAGCCGAGAGCGGCTTGATGAAACACCCACTCGACACCCGAGCAGGCTTCGGCACAGGCATCGCACGACAGTAAGCTGCCTTCGATCAGCTCGATCTCGCCCGCGACAGCCGCCAGGTTACTCCGCAAACCGGTCGACAGGTCATCGAGCACACGGACCGAGGCGCCTGCGGCGAGCAGCGCATCGACCAGGTGCGAGCCGATGAAACCGGCGCCGCCGGTGACCAGGGCCGAGCGACCGCGCATGGCGTCGCCGGCCCGGCCAGTGCCCAGCGCCCCATCGGCTCCATTGCTGTTGCCCGGCGCCATCACGCGCGCACCACGTTCCGGTGCTGGCCGCGAAAGACGCCGCGCGTATCGATGATCAACGGTGCGTGCGCTGCCACCATCTCGTAGTCGACCGCCGAGTGGTCAGTGGCCAGAATGACGGCATCGACCGCTTGCAGGACATCGCTGTCGAGCGCCGTCGAGGTCATCGGGGGTAGGTCCGGCCAGGTGCGCATGGTTGGCGCCTTCGGCACGTGCGGGTCGTGGTACGAGACATCGGCGCCGAGACGCAGCAACCGATCGAGCAGCTCGAAGGCCGGACTCTCGCGTGGATCGTCGATGTCAGGTTTGTAGGCCAGTCCGAGCAGCATGATTCGACTTCCCTTGACGGCCTGCCCGCGATCATTGAGCGCATTCTGGAGGCGGGCGATGACGTACTCGGGCATTTCACGGTTGACCTCGCCGGCCAGCTCGATGAACCGTGCCCGCAGACCATGACCACGAGCCTTCCAGGAGAGGTAGAAAGGATCGACCGGAATGCAGTGGCCACCCCACCCCGGACCAGGCGTGAAACGCATGAAACCGAAGGGTTTGGTCGCCGCGGCGTCGAGCACCTCCCAGACGTCGATTCCCATCGGCTCGTAGACCGTCTTGAGCTCGTTCACCAGTGCAATGTTGACGGCCCGAAAGATGTTCTCCGTCAGCTTCGCAGCCTCCGCGACCCGCGGTGACGAGACCCGGACCACGCCGGAGAACACTGGCTGGTACACCGCCTCGGCGAGCAGAGTCGACGCTTCGTCGACGCCGCCGACCACTTTCGGAATGTCCGTCGTGCCGAAGTTCGGGTTGCCGGGATCTTCGCGCTCGGGCGAGAACGCGAGAAAGAAATCGCGGCCACAGACCAGGCCGGACGCTTCGAGCTTCGGCTTGAGCTGCTCTTCGGTGGTACCCGGGTAGGTCGTCGACTCGAGGATGATCAGCTGGCCAGTGCGCAGCCGCTGAGCGATCTGCTGGGTCGTCTGGTCGACATAGGAAAGGTCGGGTTCCTGGTGTGCATCGAGGGGCGTGGGCACACAGATCAGGATTGCGTCCGCTTCTCTCAGTCGGTCGAAATCATCGGTCGCCTCGAAGCAGCCTTTCGCGCGTACCTCACGCAGCCGGTCGCCGTCCAAGTGACGGATGTAGCACTCGTTCGCAGCCAGGGCTTCGATCTTCTTGACGTCGACATCGAAGCCCAGCACCGAGAAGCCGCGTTCGGCAAAGGCCAGGGCGAGCGGCAGGCCGACATAGCCGAGCCCGATGACGCCCACGCTCGCCTCCCGGGACGCAAAGCGGGCGGCCAGTGCCGCGCTCGTCACACTGCCCTCTGAGGTGCCACCGTCGGCGTGCCCCAAGTCTGCTTCTGGCGCACGCGATCCTGGTGCGCTCGAATCCATCGTCATGCTCGTTCTCGTCTCGGCTGAAGCGTCAGCTGGCTAGCGATTCGCTGGTTAGGGAGTCAAGATTGGTCGCGACTGCCACTTCGCCGGCGACGCTCGAAAAAGCTGCGCAAGTCGCGTAGGTACTTGTGGTCGAGGTCGACTGCCTTCTGGAAGGCCTCGGCAGCCGCATCCTCGTCCTTCGCCATCATATGCGTACGACCGACATTGAGGTAGATCTCCGCCCGCGGCTCGAGGGCGAGCGCCTCACCATAGGCGCGGAGCGCCGCATCCAGATTGCGCAGCAGAAAGTGCTGGCTGCCACGCATCAGAGGAATCGTGACATTGGTCGGATCGAGCTCCCCGGCTCGCTCCAGCAACTCGAGGTGGCGCGACAAGATGGGAGGCGAGATCACGCCGCGGCTGGTCATGGCGATCGAGTTCTGCTCGACCTCGGCCGCAACCAGGCTCGACTCCCAGCGCTTGATGGCATGCAAGAGCTGCCAACCCGCCACGACCAGGGCGATAGGCAGCAGGATCGAGAAGAGTTGTCTGCCAGTCATGCCGGCGCCTCCTCGATCGCGGCCGACGCTGGCGGCACCGCGTCGCGTCCGGCCCGAAACAGCGCCGCGATCAAGACCAAGAGCGGATACACGACCATCGCCAGGTGAAGCGGAAACGTCGCCGTGGTCTGGAGCAGGGTCGCACCGAGGGCGGCACTGGCTACGGCAGCGTCGATCGTGCCGACCGTTCCTTGCGCCCGCCACGTGCGCCACGCACGCGCGCTGGCGCGGCCCAGGAAACCGAGCCCAGCCACGAGCGCGACCACACCCAGCCAGCCCCAGCCAACCGCGGCGGCGAGAAGGTCGCTGTGCGGATTCTCGAAGAACGGCTGCTGCTGACTGCGGTAGAAGCGAACGCCCCGCGCCACCAGCGCCAGGCGTGCCTCGGCAAACTCGGCCCGGTAGGCGCCATGGCCGATCCCAACGACCGGTCTGCGCTCCAGCATCCACCAAGCGGTACGCCAGCCATCCAGACGGCCGGTCAGGGCGTCGTTGAGATTGCCGTCACGAACCTGTTCGACCTTGGCGATCACGCGCTGCCGCAAGGGGCGCGCGCCGGCAAATAGCGCCGCTGCGACCACGGCGCCGGTCACCGCGAGAATGATCAGGCGGCGGCGGTCGACCAACTGCATCCAGAGCAAGATGCTGCCGAAGCCGATGGCCGCGAGCGCCGACAGCGTCTGGGTCAACGCGACGGCATAGAGACAGACTCCGAGCAAGACCAGCCAACCTGCACGCGACCGGCCCAGGTCACGGCGTGCCAAGGCCCCTTGGGCGATCAGGATCGGGATCACCAGGAACGTCGCCAGGTCGAATGGGCTGCCGGCGAGCGAGGTCAGTGCCAAGCGGCTGTTGGCATCGACCTCGAGGGGGAAAGGCTGGTAGATCCCGTGGTACTGCAGAACCGCCAGCACGGCCAGCACGCCGGCGGGAAAGGTCAGAGCGATGAAGAGCTTGCGCAGCTCGGTCAGCCGTACCGCGGACTCCCAGACCACCAGCGCGACGAGGGCGAGGGCCAGAGTTCGCAGTGCCGGGCGCACGAATACCGGATGGGTCGAGGTCAGCAGACCGAGCCCGGCGACCAGCAGCACGCCTCCACATGCCCACACCACGGGTCGTCGCAACATCGCACGCAGATCGACCTGCGAGACGTCGCGGAGCCGGAACGCCAGGGCGACCAGGGAGAGCGCCGCCAGGACCTCGGCGACCAGCAGCTTGGGCAGTCTGAAATTATTCTGGAGCGACGGCGCGAAAACCAGCGGCATGATCACCACGAGCAGCCAGAGTGGCCACAGGGTGATGTTGTCCAAGCTGGTCGCGCCCTGCCGAGACGCTTGCTTCGCGGGCGATCGGCGCGTGCTGGCGCGTGGTGCTCCAGCGCGTGGTGCCGCGGCCCGCTTCGTCCGGCGTTTGTTGCTCACGACGATCAGGAGGCAGCCGGAGCCGCTTCACCCGCGGTTTCCGAGAAGAAACGCTCGATGAGCTCCCCGGCGCGGCCCACATCGTCCGCCGGGTCGACAATGCGCGAGAACAACGTCTTGCGAGTATGGCGCAACGTGTCGAGGTCACGGTTCTTGAGCAACTTGACCAGCTCGCCCAACAC
This sequence comes from uncultured bacterium, assembly GCA_937948815.1. GTDB lineage: Bacteria > Acidobacteriota > Thermoanaerobaculia > Multivoradales > J023 > J023. The sequence goes on along the minus strand of CALFAM010000171.1, from coordinate 26,220 downwards.
CCGCACCGAGCTCGTGCCGTAGGACTCGTTCTTCGACTCGCGCTCCAGCAGGACCAGCGCGAAAAAGAGCTGGTCAGGAAGCTCGCGCCCCGCTTCGAGCACAGGTGACGGCAAGGGATCGATGTCGACCACCTGCGTGCCACCAGCGGCCACGGCGGGGGGTGTCTCGGTTCCGGCGTCGAGGCTGGAGCCAGCCTCCTCGAAGGGTGCCTTGCGATCGAAGTAGAACGGCAAGGAGCGGAGCTGCTGGGCAAATCGGGAGAACAGCAGGAAGAGCTCTTTCTCGGAGCCGAAGTTCCCCACCAGGTTGGCCCCACGGCCGATCTCGATCGTGTCCGTCTCCTGCAAGACGATTCGGGCCTGGGCGCTGTCCTCGAGGTGGATCGCTTTGGCCTTGACCTTCCAGGAGGTCAGGCTGCCCTGGACGTAGCAGGTCTCGGCACAGCGCAGGCTGACCGCCTCCACTTCGGCGTTCGCTTCGATGCGAATGCTGCCGTTGACCGACTCGATCTCGCCATAGTGGCCAGAGTTCTGGATCACCAGGTTGCCCGGCGTACGCACCGAGAGCTGCCCATGAGCATCGATCTCGATCTCGGTGCCCCGGGGGATGATCATGGTCGGAGAGCTATCGTTCTTGTTCATGCCTCGGTCCAATCTCTTCGCTGCCGGCGCCTTCGCTCCACGCTCGGTTCCCAGATTTGCTCTGTCGCGGAGCGGCATTGTACAGGCGAACCCGCCGCCGAGCGAACCCGTTGCTCGCTCTGGCGCACCCTTCCTCCCAGACCCGGGACCTAGCACCATTGCCGACAACCGTCCCATCGCCCGCATTGGCCTGTCGATGGGAGGCGATCTATCGACTCACCCGGGCGGCGGGTCAGCGGCTGACGATCTTCGGCAGGGGCTCGTACTCACTGAGGTTGGGCGCGCTGCGGGCGCGGATGAGAATCTGCTCTTCGTCACGCCAACGATGATCGAGGATGTAGATCCGCGGGTCGCGCGGAACCTTCCGATTGTCCGCCTCCACTCGGCGCACTTCGTAGTGAAGGTGCGGACTGGTCGACCAGCCCGTATTGCCGACCGTACCGATGACATCACCCTGGCGAACTTCCTGATTCTCCTTGACCATGACCTCGTCACAGTGGGCGAAGAGCGTGATGAATCGCTCGCCGTGCTTGAGTGCGACGAGGTTGCCATAGCGCCAGAACGAGATGTTGGTGCGAGCCGGAACGCGTCCTGCGAACGTGACCACGCCGTCGGCTGGCGCGTAGATCGGCGTCCCTGAAGCGGCAGCCAGATCGATGCCGTTGTGGAAATCGATCTCTTTGGTGAACGGGCTTCGGCGGTTGCCGAACGGGCTGGTCAGCACAAAGTCTTCGCCGCGAAGTGGGCTGATCGACGGCGTCGAGCGCACCTGCTCCCGATGGGCTTCCTCGAAGCCCTGCACCTCGCGCATGAAGGCACCGAGCACGTCGAGCTGCTCGCCGACCCGCGCACGCAGCTCGTTCCCCGACTTGATGGTGGTCGCGTAGATCGACTCCGGGACGGCTTCGGGGGGCGTCGGGAAGCCTCCCTGCCCGACTGCTTGATCATGGTCGAAACCGTAGGCGATGTAGATCTTCGCCATCTCGGTCCGCGTGGCCTCGCTCTTGGCCTCGAGCTCGGTCAGCTCGCGCACGACATCACGGAGACGATGCCCGAGCTCGGCCCGCGTATCCACCAGCGCACGGTAGCGCCTTTCTGCCACGGCATTGGCCAACGCCGCCGGTGTCACGGCGGCTGCCACCACCAAGAAGAGAAGCCAAGCACCGATCGCCACGATGCCCCAGGTGACGTGGCGACGGGACAAGAAGACGTAGCGAACGCCCTTGCGAATGTCGCCCGGGTGGTACTGCAACTCAAAGAGCGGAGGGCTCTCTGGTCGCGTCGGGCGTCCCGTTTTCTTCTTGGATTCGCTCATCTCTCTTCACCGCATCAGCAGCACGGACGACCGGGGCTGACGCCTAGGCATGCGCAGGCGGCCAGGGCCGCGCGCCAGCCGACATCGTCATCGGCCTGTGGAGTCTACCTGACTGTCGCCATCCGGGAGCGCAGCGTGCGCTGGGCTGGCGCCAGGCGCCACATCATCGCCATCTGGAATCGAGACGAGCGCTTCGGACGCGTGCTGGCCGACCACCCGAAGCAGGTCGCGATGGACCCCAGGGGTACCCGCGAGCAGATTGCCATGACGATAAAAGTCCGCGCCGCCGTCGAGGTTGGTGATGATGCCGCCAGCCTCACGGATCAGAATGTCCCCCGCCGCGACATCCCACGGCGAGAGCCGAAACTCGAAGAAGCCGTCATAGACCCCCGCGGCAACGAAGGCGAGGTCGAGGGCCGCCGCCCCGCACCGCCGAATGGCTTTGGCATCTCGAAAGACATCTCGAAAGACCGCGAGATAACGATCAATGGTGTCGCGTGCCTTGAACGGATAGCCAGTTGCCAAGAATGCGCCAGCCAGCCCCGAACGGTCCGACACCGACATGGCGCGGCCGTTCCACCAGGCGCCACCACCCAAACTGGCCGTGAACAGATTGCCGCTCAGAGGGTCGAGCACGGCCCCGGCGACGCTCTTGCCCTTGTGCTGACAGGCGACCGAGATGCAGAAGACCGGCAGGCCTTGCAGGAAGTTGGTGGTGCCATCGAGCGGATCGACCAGCCAACGATAGCTCGCGGCCTCCTCCCCTTCAGCAGACTCCAGGCCCCGTTCCTCGCCGAGGACATCGTGCTCCGGGTAGGCCGCCCGGATGACCGCGACGGCGGCGTCCTCACTCTCGTGGTCGGCGCGCGAAACGAAGTCATGGGCTGACTTGCTGCGGACCTGCAGATCGCTGCTGCGGAAGAGCCTCTCGAGAACCGCGCCACCGGCACGCGCAGCCTGTTCGGCAACGTCTCGGAGCGCAAGAAATTCAGTCATTTCGTGGATGAGCCTTCCTCGCTGGCAGCATAGCCAGGCGCGATGCCCTCTCTAACGACAACCTAGCGTCGCGTATTCCCGGGGACGTGTCGGTGTGCCGACGGGTGCCAGGTTCGGCCGAGCTCGGCCGACCGAGTGCGACCGTCGCGCCACATAGTATGGCGGCGACTACGGCAGACGGACGGGCACGCCCGCGAGCATCGTGCCAACGGCGACGCCGCGCAGGTTCCAGCCCGAGAACGGCGTGGAGGTTCCCTTGCTTCGGAAGGACCCAGGGTCGACCGTGACTTCCCGATCGAGGGCGAGCAAGGTGATGTCCGCTGTGCTGCCCGGCGTCAGCGTTCCGCCTTCGAGGCCCAAGACGCGCGCCGGTCCGGTGGACAGGAGCTCGATCAGGCGCGAAAGATCGATGATCCCGGCGTGCACGAGACGATCCAACAGCAGGCTGACGGTGGTCTCCAAACCGACGATGCCAAACGGCGCCGCCGAGAACTGGACGTCCTTCTCGTCGTGATGATGCGGTGCATGGTCACTGGCAATGCAGTCGACCGTGCCGTCCACGACGCCAGCGATCAGCGCCTCGACGTCCGCTTTGGCCCGCAGGGGCGGCTTCATCTTGGTACAGGTCGCGAAGCCGTAATCCGACACCGCCTGGTCGGTGAGCAAGAGATGGTGAGGCGACACTTCGCAGGTGGCGTTGACGCCGCGGGCGCGAAACAAGCGCACCAGCTCGAGGGCGCGCCCGGTCGACATGTGCGCGACGTGGTAGCGGCCACCAGTGTCTTCGGCGAGCAGCAGGTCGCGGGCCACCATGACGTCCTCAGCCGCGCCAGGAATGCCAGGCAGACCGAGGCGCGTCGACCACTCGCCCTCGTGCATCACACCGGGGCCGGTAAGGTCGAGATCCTCAGCATGCTGGATCACCGGCACGTCGTAGTGCTGGGCGTATTGGAAGGCGCGCCGCATCAGGGAGGAGCTCATCACCGGCAGGCCATCGTCCGAAAACGCCACGGCGCCCGCCGATGCCATCTCACCGATCTCTGCCAGCTCTTCACCCGCCATGCCCTTGGAGACAGCGCCGATCGGATAGACCCGCGCATAGGGATGGCGATCGGCCTCGAGCAGGATGTGCTCCGTCACCGAGCGGCTGTCATTCACCGGAGCCGTGTTGGCCATGCAGGCGACCGCGGTGAAACCACCAGCCGCCGCCGACACGACGCCCGTGCCGACCGTTTCCTTGTACTCGAAGCCCGGTTCGCGCAAGTGGATGTGGATGTCGATCAGACCCGGCGTCACCACCAGACCTTCGGCATCGGTGATCTCGGCCCCGTCAGGGGCCTCGATGCGCTCCTCGATGCGCACCACCTTGCCATCTTCGATCAAGACGTCGAACGTCCCGTCGATGCCTTGGCTCGGATCGACCACCCGGCCGCCCCGAATGAGACGTGCGGCTCCCTCGCTCACGATTCACCTCGGTGGGCACCGTCGCCCGCATGGGGTTCCTTGTCCGACTGCCCGGCCGCAGTGGGCGCGGCACCGGTTGCCGCGGTGGACAGCAAGTAGAGCACCGCCATGCGCACGGCGACGCCGTTGGCGACCTGCTCCAAGATGACCGACGCGGGCCCGTCGGCCACGTCACTCGCGATCTCTGTACCGCGATTCATCGGACCCGGGTGCATGACGATGACGTCGTCCGCGGCGCGCGCCAGGCGCGCATGGGTGAGGCCGAACAACTTGAAGTACTCGCGCACCGACGGCACCAGCGAGCGCTTGTGGCGCTCGAGCTGGGTCCGCAGCATCATGACGACGTCTCGTCCTTCCAGCGCCTCGTCGAGATCGTACGAGACCGTCGCACCGAGGGCATGAGCCGCTGCCGGCATCATCGATCGCGGCCCCGCGATCGTCACCTCGGCTCCGAGCTTGTTGAGCAGCTGGATGTTCGAACGTACCACCCGGCTGTGCTCGATATCGCCGATGATGGCGACCCGCAGCCCCTTGATTCGCCCCTTGTTGCGACGAATGGTCAGGGCATCGAGAAGGGCCTGGGTCGGATGCTCGTGCGCGCCGTCACCGGCATTGATGACGCCGGCTTCGAGCCGTTTGGCGAGCATGTGGGGAACGCCGGGGTGCTGATGCCGGATGATGATCAGATCCGGCGACATCGCCTGCAGATTGGTCGCGGTGTCGAGCAAGCTCTCACCCTTGACCAGGGCTGACGTCGAAGCCGAGACGTTCATCGAGTCGGCCGACAAGCGCTTCTCCGCCAGCTCGAAGCTCGAGCGTGTGCGAGTCGACGGCTCGAAGAAGAGGTTGATCACACCCTTGCCGCGTAGCGTCGGAACCTTCTTGATCGGTCGCTCGGCGACCTCGAGAAAGGACTCCGCCGTGTCCAGGATCAGCTCGATCTCGGGAGCATCGAGCGGTGCGATACCGAGGAGATCCTTGCGCGTCCAGCGCAGCGTTTCGTTCATCAGGCTCCGCCCCGTCCTTGTAGCACCCGTACCCATTCCCCATCGTCGATCTCGCGGAATGCGACCTCGACCAGCTCGTCACGATCGGTTTCGATCGTCTTGCCGACGATGTCGGCATGAATCGGCAGCTCGCGATGCCCGCGGTCGACCAGCACGGCCAGCCGGACGGCCTTCGGCCTGCCGTAGTCTCCCACTTCGTCGAGCGCGGCCCGGATGGTGCGACCCGTAAACAAGACGTCGTCACAGAGCACGACGACACGCCCTTCGACAGGTGACTGTAGCTCACTGCCGCGCACGACTGGCTGGGGCCCGATGGTCGAAAGATCGTCCCGGTAGAGCGTGATGTCGAGGGCGCCGATTTCGAGCCGCACGCCTTCCATTCGCTCGACTTCGTCGGCGATGCGCTCCGCAAGCGGCAGACCACGGGTGCGAATGCCGAGCAACATCAAGCTCGCCAGGTCGGGCTCGCGTTCGAGCAACTCGCCTGCCATTCGGCGAACGACACGAGCCATCTCCGCGTCATCCAAAATGGCGCGCTCGGTCTTGCTCGGGTCGGTGCGGGAACGATCTTCGGAAGGATGGGTCAAGAGGGAGCCTCCAAGCCGCCGGCATGGTACGGAGCCCCAGCGCCAAAGTCAATCACCCGACTGGCGATTCCTGAGCGGCCCACCCTCCCTGGTGTCGCGCGGCGACGCCCAACACGACCTGGAGCGTAGGCAGGGCATTCTTCGACCGAGCATTCATTGGGGCCGAAGCTCCGGTAGGATATGCTCTATCGCCTGACTCTGCTCGGTAAGCCACGGGTGCCTTCGAGTAGATTCGGGACAATCTTGAATCACCGAGCTGCCGACCGAACGAGCAAAGAGACTGGAATTCCCGGGCCAGGAGTCCTCGCGACCGGGCGCCCCTCCTCTATGGGTGCCTGCTTCGCGGGCGTTCATGAGTACCGCCCAATCCTTGCCCCGCTTTCACACATCCCCTGGCAGCCGTCGACCCACTATTCCGAACAGAGCCTGATTCGCCATGTCGCGCAAGACCCCATCCGCATCACAGAAGCCCAGCTCATCCGGCACCAAGTCCTCAGGAGGTGACGCCGGCTCCGGCAAGCCCGCGAGCGGCTGGCGGGCCTATCGTCAAGAGATCCAGTTTCTGACGGTCTTCCTGCTGATTCTCGGCGGCGGCTTTTCCTTGCTGTCGGTCAACGCCGTCAACGACAACGTCATCGAGCCTTTCACGGCCGGAATCGCCAAAGTGAGTGGCGTGACGCTCGATCTCATCGGCCAAGACGTGACCATGAACGGCACGGGCATTCGCAATAAGCGCTTCGCCGTCAACATCAAGAACGGCTGCAACGGCGTTGAAACGATGATCATCTTCGTCGCGGCCGTGCTGGCCTTCCCAGCACCGTGGCCGGCGCGCGCGGTCGGGCTCGTGCTCGGAATCATCGCCATTCAGATCGTCAACCTGATCCGGGTGGTCTCGCTCTTCCTGACCGGTGCTTACTTCCCGGCGCTCTTCGACAGCTCTCACACCGTCATCTGGCAGACGATCGTCATCCTGTTCGGCGTCTTGCTGTGGATCTTCTGGGCCAACCGCTTCGCCATGCCGCCGCGTGCAGCCCAACCCGTCGGCCAGGAATGAGTCGCCGCGCCCGGTCATCCGAACCGAGTCGTGACGCGGGAGGTCACTTCAGCGTCGGTCGTTTCGTCCTCGGGGCGATGATCTGGCTGGTCCCCGCGGCTATCGTCTGGATTCTGGTCACGCCGTTCTACAACCGCTTCCTAATTACCGCGGGCGAGAACCTGCTGCGGCTGACCGAGCGCCCCAGCGTGTCGCGGCTATCCGTCGAAGGCGAGCATCACACCATCGCATCGCGGACCGACCTCTCCAAACCGGCCGGGAAAGTGCGGGTCACCGATATTCACTTCCCGCTGCTGATGCTCGCGGCCTTCTTTCTCGGCGTGCCGAACGTGTCGCGCAAAGAACGGTTCGCGAAGCTCGGCTGGGCGTTGCTCGCGTCCGTCTTCTTTCACCTGATCTCGTTGGTGTTCTGGGTGAAGTTCCTCTACGCCATCGATCAGGGTGCCTGGAGCCGTGCCAACTACGGGGCCTTCGCACAGAACTTCTGGGGGCTGGGCAAGCACCTGCTCGACCTGCCGTTCAAGCTCGCCTGGCCGTTGGTGATGTGGATTGCCTTCTTCCCGCGCCTCTTGCTCCCCGAGCGCCCCGAGACCACCTGACCGGGCCGACCAAACGTCGCCCGTCAGTGCGGATGGGCCGCGCCGGTGCTTCCGCTGACCGGAGCCTTGGCGCTGGCGCGCTTGGAAACGTCGAGCACGATCAGCTTCTTCGTGTCGCGTAGGTAGGCACGCCCATCGACCAGGGTGGGCGGGGTCCACGCTGGCTTCTCGAGCACATCAGCCGTGCCACGAACCGTCAGTCCCATCGGCGACACGGTCACCAGGGACAGCCGCCCCTTCTCATCGAGCAAGAGCAGCTTGCCATCCGCGTAGACCAGCCGGCCTCCAGGATAGCCACGCTCCTGCCACAGCAGCCGATTGCGCCGCGTGTCGTAGGCCACGAAGTCACCGTCGCTGGCGCCGTAGACCACATCTCCCAAACGCACGGCGTTGTTGTGGAAGAACTTGACACTCGGCACGGCGGCCCGCTCCTCGACGGAGACGATTGGCCCGTCGTGCGCCAGAACCAGCACCCGGCTGCCGCCGTCGGCCTGCGACGAGACGAACAAGGTCCGGTCTTCCGGACGCCACAGCGGTGACGAACAGTTGGTGCGGAACCGGTTGACCTGGGGATGACGCCAACGTACCTCGCCATCGCTCAATCGCACCCCGAGAACCTCGGTAGGCGCCATGAAGACCACCTGTGCCTCGTCATCGAGCTTCAGCCGCATGGGTGCGGCGTAGCTCATGCCGAATGGCGGCGTCTGCCAAACCATCTTGCCGTCGGACTGGCGAAGCCCGACCGCACCAAAACGATTGCTGCCAACGGCGAGGATGACGAGCTCGCCCCACTTCTCGTCCGTATGCGCGAGCGGCGCAGCCGAGTAGCCAAACTGCTGCGTGGTCGCGCCCAGCTCGGAGACCAGGTCGCGCTGCCAGAGAATGGTTCCATCCTCGGCATCGAGCGCATAGGCACGGCCACCGAAGCTGACGGCGAAGATGCGGCCGTCGGCCAGGAGGGGCGTGGCGTTCGGCCCCTTGCCGAACTGCAGCACGTGCTTCTCACGGTACTGAGACACAATGATGCGCGACCAGACATCACGTCCGTCGCTCCGGCGCATGGCGACGATCTTCTCCACCTCGCCGTCATGGACGCCGGTGTAGAGCCGTTCACCATCGACCAGCACGGCACTGTAGCCGCCGCCGAGGGAGCGTTCGAAGACCACAGGAGGACCGCCCGCGGGCCACGATGGCGCCAGCGGAACCGAATGTTCGACTACGAAATCACGTCCCGCTCCACCCCACTGACGCCAGGCATCCTCACCATGCCGCGCCGTTCCGTGAGCCAGGGCGCCTTGGGGAGAGGCAACCAGCACCAGGCCAGCAAAGGCCCAACCGAGCACGCAGCGAGCTCGACCACCCGCCCGATGACAAAGCAAAAGAAAGCCGATCGGTGACCGCGTTCGAAGCTGGCGCTTCACGCAACACTCCTCATCAGGAGCTCGTCTCGTTGTCGACATTCTTCATGGGTCCACCTCCTGATTGGGCGATCGGCAGTGCGGCAACGACCACCGATGGCTCACTTGTGCGGCGCTGCTGCGCCGTGCTGCTGCTCGTTCCTACGTGGTGCCCGGTTGACGCGGATCCTCGCGTGCCTGCCATTCTTACGTCCGAAGTGGCTTGACGACCCGAAACCCGACGTCAGCCTCGCCCTGCGTTTCGTCTGCTGCCTGCCAGAGCTCGGGGGTGAGCTGCGACGCAGGGGTCTGATAGGAGCCACCGCACTGCCAGCGCCGGACGCCCGCCTCCCCGGGCGTGTCGGCAGATCGATCGACTGCGGTCGAAGTCCAGTCCCACACGCCGCCGAGCATGCCGTAGAGGCCAAACACGTTGTGGCGGCGGTTTGCCACCCGCGGCATCGAACCCCCGTTCGCAGCGACGTCGCAGTTGCCAGCGTGCCAGGCCAGCTCGTCGAGTTGCGCCCCCTGCGGCCAGGAGGCCGGATCGGCAATCGTCTCCCCTCCACAGGCCCAACGCCACTCCTGGGCGGTCGGCAACCGCATCGGCTTGCGCGAGACCTCCGCGTACCAGGCGCAGTAGGCGCTCGCCTCATTGTAGCTCACGCCTACCGCCGGATCGTCGTCGCGCGGCGTGGTCGGATGGCGAAGAAAGCCTGGGTCGAAGGCCTCGAACTGCTCGTTGGTCACCGGAGCTTTCGAGAGGTAGAAGCTGGGAACTTCCACCAGCGTGGCGTCGCCGTGGCTGTCGCGCCAGGTCAACAAGCCGCCGCGGATCAACCACAGCAGCGTTCGTGGGTAGCGGGTGTAGGCATCCGCCAGTCCTGGCATAGCGTGCGATGGTCCTGGATTGTGGCTCGAGTCGCCGCGCGCATCGGCAAGATGCGCCCGCGTTACGCTCAGGCCGCCTTGGTATAGCTGAGCACGATCTCCGATCCGGCAGCATCGACGGTCACCGTACCGCCGTCGACCAGGGTGCCAAAAAGGATCTCTTCGGTCAACGCACGCTTGATCTCGGCGTCGATCACACGCCCGAGCGGGCGAGCGCCGAACGCGGGGTCGTACCCCTTCTCCGCCAAGAGCGTTCGGCCGGCATCGGTCAGCGCGATCGTCACGCGACGCTCGCGCAGCTGCAAGCGCAGCTCGTCGATGAACTTGTCGACGATCTTGGCCATCACATCCGCGGTGAGCGGTGCGAACGCCAGGCGCCCATCGAGACGGTTGCGAAACTCCGGGCTGAACGTACGCTCGACTGCCCGCTCGGCCTGCGCCTCCTGGCGCCCGTCGCTCCCCACATCGGCCGAGACGAAGCCCGGCGCCCGCTGGGCCATTTCCCATGCTCCGACGTTCGAGGTCATCAACAGAATCACGTGTCGGAAGTCGGTTGGCTTCCCGTTGGTGTCGGTCAGCGTGCCGTGGTCCATCACCTGCAACAAGATGTTGAAGACATCCGGGTGAGCCTTCTCGATCTCGTCGAGCAGCAGCACCGTGTGCGGATTCTTCGAAACCGCCTCGGTCAGCAATCCCCCGCGGTCGTAGCCGACGTAGCCCGGGGGCGCGCCGACCAGCCGCGAGACCGAATGCCGCTCCATGTATTCGCTCATGTCGAAGCGCAGGAAATGCACGCCCATGATCTCGGCCAGGCGGCGGGCAACTTCGGTCTTGCCGACGCCGGTCGGCCCGGTGAGCAGGAAAGAACCGACGGGCTTGTCGGGTTCACGCAGACCTGCGCGAGCCACCTTGATCTGTGAAATCAGTCGGTCGATGGCATCTTCCTGTCCGAAGACGACCTTCTTCAGCTCCGTCTCCAGGCTGCGCAGCCGGCTGCGATCGTCGCCGACCACCCGGCGCTCCGGAATCTTCGCCATGGTCGCCAACACGTGCTCGAGCTCCGGGACACCGACGCGCTTGCGGCCGGCGAGCGACATGGCCGCGCCCGCTTCGTCGAGCAAGTCGATCGCCTTGTCCGGTAGACGGCGATCGCGCAGGAAGCGCCCGGCGAGATCGGCGGCGGCACGCACCGCCTTGCGCGTGTACTGGACGCCGTGATGGGTCTCGTAGCGCTCCTTGAGCCCGAGGAAAATCTTCTCGGTCTCCGCAACCGTCGGCTCGGCAACCTCGACCTTCTGGAAACGCCGGGCGAGGGCCTGATCACGCTCGAAGGTTTGCCGATACTCCTCCCACGTGGTGGCGCCCACACAGCGCAGCTGTCCCGACTGCAAGGCCGGTTTGAGGAGGTTTGAGGCATCCATGGAGCCCCGCCCCGCGGATCCCGCACCGATCACCGTGTGAATCTCGTCGATACAGAGGACCGGCTTGTCGAGGAGCGCGAGCTCGGAGAGGACGGCCTTGACCCGATTTTCGAAATCGCCGCGGTAGCGGGTCCCCGCGAGCAGTGCGCCCATATCCAAGCGCAGCACCTGGACGTCCTTGAAGGCCGCGGGAACGTCTTCCTGGGCGATGCGGAGCGCCAAGCCTTCCATCAAGGCTGTCTTGCCCACTCCCGGATCACCGACGTAGATCGGATTGTTCTTGCGCCGGCGCTGAAGGATGTGGAAGGTCCGCGAGAGCTCCTGCACCCGACCGATCAGCGGGTCGAGCTCGCCATTGCGCGCCATCGCGGTGAGGTCTTGGGTGAAGGCCTCGAGTGCCTTGCCCGCGAACTGTTCGTCGCCCTCTTCTTCCTCGTCACCGGCGGGCTGTCCGGTACCTTCTTCGTTGGCCGGGCGGAAGCCGGGCATGGTCGGCTGCAGCTTGGACGCGCCGTGCGCGAGGAAACGCACGATGTCAAAACGCGTGACCCCTTCGTCCTCCAGCATCTGGACCGCGTGCGTATCGACCTCGGCAAAGAGGGCGACCAGCAAGTCGGAACCCTGCAGCAGGTCGTTGCCGGCGCCTTCGACCTGGGCACTGGCACGCGCGATCACCCGCCGGAAGGCAAGGCTCGGCTGCGGGTGCTGGATGTCAGCATTGGCCGACACCTCGAAGGCCTCGTCCAGGTAGGTGTTCAACCGGCTCTTGAGACGGTCGAGGTCAGCGCCCGCATGGCGGAGCACAGTCGCGGTTTCGTCGTCGAGCACCAGCGCCAGGAGCATGTGCTCGAGACCCGCGTACTCGTGCCCGCGTCTCCCGGCTTCGGAGATCGCGACGGTCAACGAGATCTGAAGGTCTTCGGACAGTTGGATCGACACGCCCTCTCCTACTCGGCCTCGGTCGTCAACAGCAAGGGCATACCCTCGGCGCGCGCCGCCTCACCGACTTCTGCAACCTTGGTCTCGGCAATGTCCCGCGGGTAGACGCCGGCGACGCCGACCCCTTTGTGGTGCACTTGCAGCATGACGTGGGTGGCTTCGGCCGGCGACTTGCCAAAATGCTCGATCAGCACCTGGACCACAAACTCCATGGTCGAGTAATCATCGTTGTGCAACAGCACCTTGAAGCGCCGGGGGCGCTTGCTCTTCGACCGCTTGCGCTCTCGTGTCGCGGTACCGGCGCTCGAGCCGGTGTCGGAGTCGGATTGGGATCCAAGCTTAGCCATACCGTCACTACGTTATGGCAGCCTTCGCGCCCTGATCAAGACACCTGGGACGATTCGGCAGCCAGCCGCGGGCGTCTCAGCCTTGCCCACCGCGGGCCAGTCGATCGGGGGTGGGCTCTTCCGGCTCTGTATCGCGCAGCTGAAAAAGAAGCTCCTGCATACCGTTGCGTAGCTGGAAGATGCGCAAGGGATGAAAGCCTGGAAGCAGCTTCTCGACCCTGCGCGGCGTCAGCTCCGGCGCTTCGGCACGCGTCTCTTCCGAGATCAGGTACTCGAGCCGATCCCGGCGGACGATCTTGAATTGAATCGGCGTCGGTGGCACCGGCGCCGTGGCCGAGGCCGAGGCGAGCAGCATCGTTCCGGGCCGCGAGACCTTGGCCAGCCGGTCGACGAGCACCGGAATGTCTTTGGCGTTGAAATAGTGCAAGAGATCCCACGCCAGAATCGCGTCGAAGCTACCTTCGTCCGGGAGTGGCAGGCTGTCGATCTCTTCAAAGCGGTAGATCTCGGCACGCGAGCCATGCGCGCCGCCGCTGGAGCGGAACAGATCCTGAATCTGGACATTGGCTCCCAGCTTCGCCAAGAACGCGACGTTCTCGGTCGATGACGGTCCCAGGTCGAGCACTGCACTCTCGGCACGCTCTTCGAGCGCGTCGCACAGTGCGGAAAATCCCGGCGACCGATGAACACCGGAAACCACCCCAGTCGGTCCAGGCATCTGTCCACGTGGCTTCTTGCGTGAAAACCAACCCATCTTCATATCCGTTCGATTGTGCAGTACGCCCGGTGTTCAGGACCGGAGATAGCTCGCGCCATTGACGTCGATGATCGCGCCGGTGGCGAAGCTCGCATCGTCCTGGGCACAGCAACAGACCCAGTAGGCGACTTCCTCGGGACGAGCCACCCGCCCGAGCGGGCTCTGCTGCTTGATGGCCTCGGCCATCTCGCCCGTCAGGTGAGGTCGTGCCATGGCGGTCTCGACGAATCCGGGCGCGACTGCGTAAACAAGAATGCCAGCCGGCGCCAACGCCAAGGCCATGGACTGGCTGAGGGCGTTGAGACCGGCCTTCGACGCACCGTAGGCCGGCGCGTCGGGCTCGCCGCGGAAGGCACCCCGCGACGTCACGTTGATAATCCGGCCACCACCTTGGCGCTGCATCACGGCAGCAGCACAGAAGCTGGCATTTGCGGGACCGATCAGGTTCGTTTCGAGGGTCAGAGCCCACTGCTCCTGCCACGTGTCATAGTCGACCGCAGAGGGTGGATGGAGCGAAAAGATTCCAGCATTGTTGACCAACACATCGATCCTGCCGCATTGCGCTACCGTTTCGTCGACCATACGAGAAACGGCCGCTGGGTCGCGCAGATTGGCGCTGATCACCGCATGTTCGTCTCCCGGCAGCTCGTGGGCCAAGGCTTCGGCCTTGTCGGCTCGCGCATGGGCGTGCAACGCCAGACGCGCACCGCCAGCGGCGAACCGTCGAGCAATCGCGCGGCCAATTCCGCCCGACGCGCCCGTAACCAGGACCACTTTTCCGTCGAATGTCATGTTCTCTGAAGCTCTGAAGCGAACCGGTGAGCCAGCCGTTGGTCGGCTGCTGTCCGCTCACCAAGCCTACACCAAGCGGACGCTTCGAAGGTGAACACCTTACGGCAGCACAATCTCCGTTTTGTCCTGCTCATCTCAACCCGGAGACCGCCCATGCAGCCTCTCGTGCCCCGGATCGCCCACGTCCCATACGCTCTTGTCCGCGGTGCCTCTGTGATCGGCCGCGCCGTGCCCGTGACCGGCCGCGCCGTGATCGTCGCTGCGCTCGTTTCTGCGGCGGCTCCCCTGCTCGCCAGCTCACTCAGCGCGCAGGCTCCACCCGTTGCCGACCGCCTCGAAACCAGTGAAGCACACTGGCCATCGTTCCACGGGCCCCAGGGACGCGGGGTCGGCGCCGGCACACCGCCAGCGACCTGGGACCTCGAATCTGGCGAGAATGTTCGCTGGCAGATCGACATTCCCGGCCTGGCCCACGCCAGCCCCGTGGTTTGGGGCGATCGCATCTACGTGACCACCGCGGTGTCCGAGCAGACCGATCCCGAGCTGACGATCGGCCTCTACGGCGGCATCACGCCAGCCAAGGATCACGATCTCGAGCACACCTGGTGGGTCTATGCCATCGACCGCACCAGCGGCGCCGTGGACTGGAAACGGTTGGCCCATCGAGGTACCCCGGCGATTCGACGGCACATCAAGGCGAGCCATGCCAATGCCACGCCGGCTACGGACGGCAAACACGTGGTGGCCTTTTTCGGCAGCGAGGGGCTGCACGCCTACGACCACGCCGGCAAGCTGCTGTGGCGCAAGGACTTCGGCACCCTTGATGCCGGTTCGTACAACATTCCTGCGGCACAGTGGGGATTCGGCAACTCGCCGACCATCGAGGACGGCAAGGTGATCGTGCTTGCGGACGTCCAAGGGGGAGGGTTTCTGGCGGTCTATGACGTGACCACCGGAGACGAGATCTGGAAGGTCGCTCGCGAGGACGTGCCGACCTGGACGACGCCGACGCTGATCCCCACCGACGAAGGCCCGCAGATCGCGGTGAACGGATTCAAGCACATGGGCGCCTATTCCCTCGCCGACGGCAAGGAGATCTGGAAGCTCGCCGGAGGGGGTGATGTACCCGTTCCACGGCCGGTGGCCGGCGACGGCCTGGTCTACATCACCAACGCCCACGGTCGCTATTCGCCGATCTACGCCATCCGTCCGTCCGCGCGGGGCGACATTTCGGTCACGGAAGAAGCCCCGACCCACGACGGCATCGCGTGGTCGGTGTTGCGTGGCGGCTCGTACATGCAGACCCCGGTGCTCTACCAGGGCCGGCTCTACGTTTGCGCCAACAATGGCGTGCTTTCCGCCTACCGCGCCGCCTCAGGCGAACGGCTGTTCCGCGAACGCTTGACCACCAGCGGCGATGGATTCACGGCTTCTGGCATCGCTGCCGGCGGCAGGCTCTACTACGCCAGCGAGACCGGCAAGGTATTCGTCGTTCGAGCTAGCGATGACTTCGAGCTGCTCGCGACCAACGAGTTGGGCGAGATCGCGATGGCCACGCCTGCGATGGCCCCTGACGAGATCTACTTTCGGACCCAACGCCACCTGATCGCCATCGGTGACGAGCCGCCCCAAGCCCCGAAAGGCAGCCCCGAGGCAGCCCCTGGCCCGGCAACCAATCTTCCGTAAGGTCCACGACGGCGCCGGTTGGCGGACGTGTCACGCAACCACACCCGCGGTGACCCGTATTCATCATCGAGGACCTCCTCTCTCGACCATTCAGCTGCAGGAGCTTGACGATGAACATACGACTCTCAGCCGGCCTACTTTCCGTCATCGGGGCTGCGCTGCTCGCCGGCGCGCCAGCGCTGGCTGACGCCGCCCACTGGCCGAGCTACCACGGCACCGGCGCCCGTGGCGTGGGCGCCGGTTCGCCCCCGACCTCCTGGGACATCGAGGCGGGTACCAACGTCTTGTGGCGAACCGCCGTTCCGGGTCTCGCCCACGCCAGTCCAATCATCTGGGACGATCGCATCTACCTGGTCACGGCGACCTCCGCGGAAGACTCGCCGGAGCTGAAAGTCGGCCTCTATGGCGACATCACGACCGCCAAGGACCAAGAGATCGTCCATACCTGGTGGCTCCTCGCCTACGACCGGAGCAACGGTCAGGAAGTCTGGCGCAAGCAGCTCCACCAAGGCACTCCGGCGATCAAGCGCCACATCAAGGCTACCCACGCCAACTCGACGCCCGCCACCGACGGTGAGCATGTGGTGGTCTTTCTCGGCTCCGAGGGGCTGCACTGCTTCGACAAGGATGGCAAGCTACTCTGGCGTAAGGACTTCGGAACCCTCGATGCGGGCTACTACATGATTCCGCCCGCCCAGTGGGGCTTCGCCAGTTCGCCCATCATTCACGGTGACAAAGTCATCGCGCTGGCCGACGTGCAGAAGAACGGCTTCGTCGCAGCCTTCGACCTGGCCACCGGTCGCGAGCTCTGGAAGGTCGAGCGCGACGATGTGCCGAGCTGGGCGACTCCGACCGTGGTCGGCGAAGGGGCCGAGGCGCAGGTCATCGTCAACGGCTACCAGCACACGGGTGGTTATGACCTGGCGACCGGCGCCGAGCGCTGGCGAATGAACAAATACGGTGGTGATGTCGCCGTACCGCGACCGGTGGTCGGAGACGGCGTCTTCTACCTGACCAACGGCCACGGGCGCTCGCCTGTCTTCGCGGTCCGCAATGGCGCCAAGGGCGACATCTCCTTGGCGGACGAGGCGTCGAGCAATGCGGGAGTCGCCTGGTCGAGCCCCAAAGGGGGTGCCTACATGCAGACGCCGATCCTGCTCGACGGCCGCCTTTACGTATGCAACGACGACGGCAAGCTGACGGTCTTCGATGCAGCGAGCGGCGAGCAGATCTACAAGGCCCGGCTGACGACGACCGGCGACGGTTTCACCTCATCCGGTGTCACGGCCGGCGGGCATCTCTACTATGCCTCCGAGAATGGCGACGTTCACGTGGTCAAGGCCGGGCCCACCTTCGAGCTGGTTGGCGTTCACGCGCTCGGCGAGATCACGATGGCCACGCCCGCCATCGCCGAGGGCACGCTCTACTACCGCACACGCGATCACTTGGTAGCCATCGGCAACAGCGGCGCACGCACGGAGGCTGCGAGCGCCGAGTAGTCGTGTTGGGGAAAGCGGTCGTTCGGTGCCCCGGGAAAGGGGCATGAGCGAGGGCTAGAGCAGGCGTCGGCGGATGACCTTGCGCTTCGGGAGCTCGGACCAGGCTTCGACACCGTCGACCGTGAAGCGCTTCAGAGGCTGGCCGATGGCCCGCTCGATCTCGCGCACGGTGATCTTGTCTTTCCAGGTGCCGACGGAAGACACGATGCCTGCCGCCGAGCCGCGTGCCGTGCGTCCCGAGCGATGGACGTAGTCCTCGATCATCTCGGGAAAGTCGAAATTGATCACGTGACCGATCCGCGGCACGTCGAGACCGCGGGCCGCGACGTCCGTGGCCACCAGAACCCGCGTCTTGCCCGCGCGGAAGGCGCGCAACGCCTGCACACGCTGGGATTGCGACCGATCTGAGTGCAGCCGCTCGGCGAGATAGCCCATGCCTTGGAGCTGCCGGGCCAGCCACTCGGCCTCGATCTTGCGCCGAGTGAAGACCAAGGTGCTGCCTTCGATCTCCTCGAGCAGTGCCTTCACGCAAGGCAGCTTGTCGGTGTCCGAGACCAGGTAGAGCCGGTGCTCGATGCCAGCCGCGGTGCGCCCTTCAGGCCGGAAGTCGATGCTCACTGGCTCGTTCATGAAACGCGCGGTGAGGCGGGCGATCGGCGGCGGCATGGTGGCGGAGAACAGCATGGTCTGCCGCTTGTCCGGTACGGCCTGAAGCACGGCCTGAATCTGCGGCAGGAATCCGAGATCGAGCATGTGGTCGGCTTCGTCGAGCACCAAGAAGGCGATCTTGTTGAGCCGGACGGTTCCTCGCTCGAGGTGATCGAGCAGGCGCCCAGGCGTGGCAACGACGATGTCCGGCTCCTTTCGGAGTCGATCGATCTGCGGCCCGATCTTGACGCCACCGATCACGCAGACGGTATCGAGCGAATGGTCTTGGCCGACCAGATCGAGAAAGGCCTTGGTCTGGAGCGCGATCTCGCGGGTCGGGCACAGAATCAGGCCGCGAATGCCCCGACCGTGATTGAGGCGTTCGGCCATCGGCAAGCAGAATGCCGCGGTCTTGCCCGAGCCGGTTTCCGCAAGTCCGACCAGATCGTGACCGGCGAGCGCCTCCGGGACGGCGGACGCCTGGATCGGTGTCGGATGCTTGAAACCCACCCGTTCGATCGTCCTCAAGATCGCATCGGAGAGACCAAGATCCGCGAAGGTGTGCTCGGTGGTCTCGACATCGTCCTGCGGGATCGCTCCGGTGCAAAGATCTTCGCCCTCGAAGCTGTCCTCGTCCTCGGGCTCATCCCGTTCATCGGGCTCGGGCTGAGCTGCCGGCAAAGTGGACCGATCGTCAGCCACCGGGGCCACGGCCTGGGGTTCCGCCGACGCTGAGTCGCTGGACGCATCGGGTTCGGCCTGCGCCGTATCGCCGCGCTTCGCGCGCCTGGCGGACGGCCGGCGACTGCGCGAGCGGCCATTGCGCGACTTCGGTCGCGCTTCTTCGTGCGCTTCGGCAGCCTCCTCAGCACTGGCCGTTTCGACGAGGCCATCGCGCTCGGCCTCGGCCTCTGGCGCCGGCGACTCCGGCGTCGCCTCCTGATCGTCTCCGGCCTTCGTGAGGGTCTCCTCCGTGAGGACGTCCTCCGCAACGGCCTCGTCCGTGAAGCTCTCTTCCGTCACCGAGATCTCGGAAGCGGCCGTTTTGGTATCGGCGCGCTTTCCGCGCTGCCGTGGCGGCCGGGACGAAGACCGCGAAGGCTCTGGCTCTGTCGATTCAAGCTCCGACGCTGGCGGCGGAACCGGTGACGGTTCGGCCGGTGCGGGCTCAGGACCGATCCGCGCGGCCAAGAGCTCGGGCGCTACATCGAATCCATGACCAGCATCTTCGAGCACGCGCTGGGCTGCTTCCAGCGCTTCGCCTCGAATCATCAGATAGTCGGTATCGAAGGTGGACACGCAGAACACACCGAGCCGCGCCTCTGTCAGAGGAACCGCGAGCGCGGCGAGCACCCCGATGAGCGACAGATCCATGGTGCCGACTACACGAATCGCCCGCCATTCGCGCTCTGCGCGGATGCTCTTGGGGACGTGACGCTGATCACAGACCACGGACAGCTCGTCTGCCGTGCGCGAGATCGAAACGAACGCGCCACGGTAGGCCCAGTTGGGGACCCGACCAGGAGACAGCCGGCAGATGGCAAAGCGGTCCGGCAGGATCTCGAGTGCCAGGCCAGTGGGTCGGTCGATCGCGCGGCGGTCCGCACGCGGGGATGGGATGCTGGGGGTTTGATTCATAAGGGCTCAGACCGGCATGATCAGCTGGTGCAACCGCCGGCCGGTATGGCGGGTTGCGAAAACAGGGAAGAGGCTCGCTCACGTCGAGGGTTCGGCGGGAGGAGCCATAAGAACACAGGGCCGCTCGAGAACACAGGGTCGCCCAGGAAGGCGGAGCCGATCCGGTACGGACTCACTGGAACTGCTGAATCAGGGTAAGCACCAAGACGGTCAGAATCAGCAACGGGCAAACCACAGCCATCAGCGGCGGCCAGAACTTGGCGAACAGGCTGCTCTGGATACCAGGATACCCTGCCTCCATCTCAGCCAGCGCGTGGCGTGTTTTCCAAACATAGGCCATGAACAGGCAGATCATCAAGCCGCCTACCGGCAGCCCGATGGTACTGAAGATCGTCGCAAAGGTACCGATCAAGCTCAAACGGTAGGAAATCACCAGGGCAATCGCCGTGATCACGCAGCCGAACATCAGGGCAGCCTTCTTTCGGCTCATGCCCAACTCGTCGATGGCATACGAGGTGGGAACCTCGAGCAGCGAGATGGTCGAAGTGAGCGCCGCCATCGACAGCAGCACGAAGAAGCCGACGCCGAAGACCAGGCCGATTCCCGAGCCCATCGATTCGAAGAGCTGCGGAAGAACGGTGAAAACCAAACCGTCTTCGTCGATCAGCACCTTCGCCCCGGCAGCGACACCGTCGCCCGTCGAGGCGTCCTTGTAGATCTGAATGCCACTCTTCTGCGCCACGAACATCGCGGGCATGATCAACAGGCCGGCCAGGAAGGCGATCCCGACATCCGCCAGCGTCACCCAGGCCGCCGACTCGACGACATTCTGCTTACGGCTCATGTACGAGCCATAGGTGATCAGTGCACCCATGCCGAGGGACAACGAGAAGAACGCCTGTCCCAGCGCCTGGAAGACCAGCGACATGTCGACCTTCGAGAAATCGGGTTTGAGGTACATGGCCAGCCCCTCACCGCTGCCCTCTCGGGTAACCACGAAGGCGATCATCAACAGCATCATGCCGATCAGCAGCGGCATCAACGTCTTGGCAACACGCTCGATGCCTTCGCTGACGCCACTCGAAACGATGAACGTCGTGGCTGCCATGAATAACGCGGCGAAGACCGCGGTCTTCGTACCCGGCCCCACGACCATCAGCACCTCGGCAGCGCCTTGGAAACCAAGAAAGTGAGCAGCCTCGCCGAATACGAAGCCCAGGGACCAACCAGCAACCACGGTGTAGAACGAAAGGATCATCACGCCGCAGAGGATGCCCCACAGTCCGACCAGCGGGAAAATCGGGTTGGGCGACAGCGCTTTGAAGGCACCCACCGGGTTCTTTCCTGTGGCACGCCCGATGGCAATCTCCGCGACCATGACCGGGAAACCGACCAAGAAACAACAGCCGAGGTACATCATCAGGAAGGCCGCGCCGCCCTGCTGGGCGACTTCGCTCGGGAACTTCCAGATGTTACCCAGACCGACTGCCGAGCCAGCCGCTGCAAGCACGAAGGCCATCTTCGAGCTCCATTGTCCACGGGAAGGGGAAACCGTTGCCATCCGCTGTCCTCCAGCCTAACGAGCAGTCCACGACTAAAACGCGCTCGCGCACGGCAGCGCGGTGTCGGTGAGCTGGTTACCTTTTCCGCATCGCAAGGCAACCTTCAACACGGCCGATACCGTGGACCTGGTGAGTGTGCAGAGTATAACGCCGCAACCCGAGATTCTCGATCGCGGGTCGCGAGAGCTCGTGATGACCGCGAGACCGAGCTGACGGCGGGCCGGATCAGTCGCCCGGAAGTGGCCGATTGCCCAGCATTCTGTGGCGCACCCGACCCAAGGCGCGATTGAGCGGATTGCCACGGGGCAGAAAAGGAAGGACCGGTGCACGGCGCAGGCCGATATCGCGATGCAGGCTGAGCAACTCTTCGTTGCTCGCATCGATCTCGAGGCCACGCTCCACGACGTCGTAAGCCGACCGGCGATCACCGATCAGGAAGTAGGCCCGCGCGAGGAGTTGGTAGTTGTCCGGCTGGTAGAACTCGAGCTCGACAGCGCGCTTGCACATCTTGAGCCCTTCCTTGCGCTTGCCGCGGTAGCGGGCCAGGCCGTAGCCAAAGTAGGCAAAGTAGACCCCAGGAAGCTGCTCGAGGGAGTTAGACGAAACCCCTGCAGCCATGGACAGCCAGTACATCCCCTCGTTCCACTCACCCTGCCGGCAGAGCTCGATCCCGCGCCATGCCACGTCGATCGGTCTCGCGGCATGGACGACTGGCTCGCTGGCGACTGCCTGCGGTTGCAAACCCATGGGCTTGGTCCTCGAATCGAATGATCGCAGCACACCGACACCGTCCGTCAGCATACTGCCTGTCTTCCTATTCAATCATACACATGAAACTCTGGGAAGCGGCAATACGACTGAACCGAGGCTTCAAGGCTCCAGCCACCCAGAATCCGCGCGCCTGTCGAGTCGACATCCTCCCCCATGGTGGTAGGATCTCACTTCCCGATGAGCCAACAAGGACTGCCGCCCCTCGACCTCGAGCAGATCGTGACGCTCGCTCGCCAATTTGTCGACCGCGACATGCTGGATGAAGCCGCTGAGTTTTTCCAGATCGCACTACGCTTGACGCCTGACAATCTGGGCGTCAAGTTGTCCCTGGCTCAGGTGCGCAACCGCCAACGCCAACGTTCGCAGACCAACAACCGCGACCTCGGCGCCGACCTCCTCGAGCAGGCGCGACGCGATGCCATCGACTCTTTTCACTTCTATGGCCTCGCCGCCCTGTACGAGGAACGCGGAAAGCGCAGCCAGGCCGTGCAGTGTCTGGAGATTGCTCGTTCCAAGGCCATCGTCAACCCCAATGCCCAGAAGCTGCACGGCAAGATTCTCGCGTCGCAGTCACGCTTCGACGAAGCTGCACGCCTGCTGCGACGCTGCCGCCGGGACAATCCGTTCGACCGCGAGGCAGCGGAAACCCTCAGCCGGGTGGAGTACGAGCGCGGACGCCATTTCGAGGCACTCGAAGCAGCGATCGATGCCTTCTGGCTGCTCAAGCCCAACGATGCCGAGGGTTCGGACCGACTGACCCGGCGCATCCGCACCTACCGCGCGATGATCAAGCTGTCGCGGGAAGAATTGGTGCAGCGTTTCCACGAGCGGAGGGAACAGCTACAGACGGCTTTCGACCGTCTGGAATACCACCGCGAGCGCCTGCTCGACGACGACGCGACGTTTGCCGCCGCACGGGTGGCCAATCCGACCACCACGGCCCCCGAGATCGGGCGCATCGAGCTCGCGAGCCGACTCCGGCACCTCGACCTATTCTCACTCTTCGACGACATCGAGCTGTTTCAGCTCGCCGCGTCCGTGCGTGCCGAGCGACTCGAAAAAGGCACCCAAGTCTTTTCCCAGAACTCCGAAGGCGGCGACATCTTCATCGTCGAGCGTGGCTTGGTGAGCATTCACCGGGATACGTCCTACGGTCGCGTGGTTCTCGGCGCGGTATCGGCCGGCGCCTTCCTCGGCGAGGTCAACTTCATCGAGCCCCACGCGCGTCTGGCAGACGCCGTGACGGAAGAGGTTTCCACCATCCTGCGCCTCGATGCAGGCTCACTCCAGCACCTGATCAAGGACCAGCCGGCCATCGGCGTCAAGCTCCACCAAGCGTTCTGGCACGCCTTGGCCAGCAAGCTCCGCCGTGCCAACGAGCAGCTTTCGACCTTCTTCGCCGACGAGCCCCAGCCGCAGCGCACCGAATCGACCGACGGCACCCACGACACGGTCTCCGTCGGCACCGATGACCAGATTCGCTTGCTGCACGAGCAGGGCCTGACGGCTTCCGAGCTCGGCACCCTGGCCAACTTCTCCGAGGTCAAGCGCTTCGCCGCCGGCACCTACCTCTTCCGCGAGGGTGATGCCGGCGACGAAATGTACGTGGTGCTCGAAGGGCGGGTGATGATCAGCAAGTTCATCCCCGGAGGCGGCGAAGAGGCCCTGGCGATACTCGACCGCGGCGATGTCTTCGGCGAAATGTCCCTGCTCGACGGCAAACCGCGGTCGGCCGATTCGCGGGCGCACGACGGGCCGGTCACCGTGATCTCGTTCGACGAGACGATCCTCGCGGAAGTGCTGTCGATGGATCCGCACGCCGCCTTGCAGTT
Organism: uncultured bacterium; assembly: GCA_937948815.1. Lineage (GTDB taxonomy): Bacteria > Acidobacteriota > Thermoanaerobaculia > Multivoradales > J023 > J023. The sequence goes on along the minus strand of CALFAM010000171.1, from coordinate 2,376 downwards.
CCTTCAGCTCCTGTGTCGCCTGCTCTGCCGTCGCCTTCGGGAGATCGACGAGAAGCTGACCACGTGGCGCATCCTGGCTGGCGCACGTGCCCGTGACGAGCTCATTCCAAGCGAGCACTGACCCGGCAAACCCGGACCGAGCGGACGCTGGGCGCCCCACCGGCTTCCTGTGGTATCGTGCCGCCCGCTGCCGTCTGGCAGCATTCCGCATCGCTGAGCTCGAGGCATCTTCCGGGCTCGTCTTCCGACCCCACGGCCTCGACCCAATCTGTGTTCGCAACAATGTGTTCGCGACGCCACCTGTGTCGCAAGACACTGCCCAGTACGAACTCGTGTCATCGCGTAGGGCTGCCATGCAGCCTACGAGGAGACTGAAGCTCATGTTGAAAAAGAATTACTCGAAAACCCGTCGTTCCTGCCGCGTCACCTTCAAGTTGAAGCCAGAGCTCCCCGAAACCGAGTCCCAGACGACCGAGACGGAGGCCATCGACAACGCCGCCGCCGAGTCGATCTCGGTGGTCGGTGACTGGAATGGCTGGAACGCCGAAGAACATCGGCTCACACCCCGCAAGGACGGCTCCTACTCCACCACCCTGTCGCTCGAGGCCGGCAAGCGCTACCGCTTCCGCTACCTCACGAACCAGCAGCAGTGGCTCAACGACGACCATGCCGACGAGCTCGTGCCCAACCGTTTCGGCGGTCACGATTGCGTCGTCGCGGTATAGACCGACCCTGATCTAGGAGCAGCCATGAGCGACCCCCGATACGACACCCTCGCCGAGCTCCTCGTCCGCTACTCGTGTGAGTTGGGCGCCGACGAGAATGTGCTCATCGAGGCCACCGATGTACCGCACGCCTTCACCGGAGCGCTGGTCCGTGCTGCTGCCGCAGTCGGCGCCAACCCCCTGGTCACCCTCAAGTCGAATGTCGTGCTTCGCGACATCATCATGCATGCGACCGAAGCACAGATGAAGCTGATGGGAGAGGTCGCGGCAGCCCGGATGGCAAACGTCCAGGCGTACATCGGCGTACGGGGGCAGCACAACATCTCGGAATGGTCCGATGTTCCGGCCGACCGCATGCGCCTCTTCGAGACGCTCTATCGCAAGCCCGTGCACCACGAGCTGCGGGTGCCCAAGACTCGCTGGGTCGTGCTCCGCTGGCCGCACCCATCGATGGCGCAGCAGGCTGAACTGTCGACGGAGGCCTTCGAAGACTTCTTCTTCCGCGTCTGCACCCTCGACTACGCCAAGATGTCGCGGGCCATGAAGCCCCTGATCGAGCTGATGGAGCGCACGGATCGCGTTCGGCTGGTCGCACCAGGTACCGACCTGCGATTCAGCATTCGGGACATCCCCACCATCGCCTGCGACGGTCACCGGAACATCCCCGACGGCGAGGTCTTCACCGCGCCCGTTCGCGACAGTGTCGAGGGAACGATCCACTACAACACCCCGACCATCTACCAGGGCGTCACCCACCAGGACGTTCGCCTGCGCTTCGAGCAGGGGCGAATCGTCGAAGCGACCTCGAGCGACACCAAGCACCTCGAAACCGTGCTGGACATGGACGAAGGCGCTCGCTACATCGGCGAGTTCGCCATCGGCTTCAACCCGCACATCAGCTCGCCGATGAAGGACCTTCTCTTCGACGAGAAGATCGCCGGCTCGATCCACTTCACGCCAGGCAACGCCTACGACGACGCCGACAATGGCAACCGCAGCCAGGTCCACTGGGACCTCGTCCTGCGAATGATGCCGGAAGCCGGCGGCGGCGAAGTGTGGTTCGACGACGTGCTGATCCGCAAAGACGGCTTGTTCGTGGTGCCAGCGCTCGAAGGGTTGAATCCGGCCAATCTGATCGGCTAGCTGACTGCCCCGGGGCTCTGCGCAACGCATGACGGAATCCGCGCCGTGACTGATCTGGCGATCGTGCTCGCGGCGGGACGCGGCTCGCGTCTCCAGAAGGCGTCGCCCGACGTGAACGACCGCCCTTGCGACCCACTGGCACCGGCGCAAGAGGCTGCTGTACAAACCGGCATCAAGGCACTGATGCCGGTTGGACCGCCCGACGCCCAACGGCCGATCATCGACTACATCCTCGCCGGGCTCGTCGATGCCGGCATTCGCGAGGTCTGCCTGGTCATCCAAGCGTCCAGCGAATCGGCCTTCGCAAGCCACTTCAAGGACGCTGGCGACGATCGCCTGACGGTTCGCTACGCCTACCAGCACACACCTCGTGGCACCGCCGATGCGCTGCTCGCTGCTCGCCGCGTGGTAGGCGCGCGTCCCTTCCTGGTCCTCGGCTGCGACACCTGGATGCCTGCGGGTGTTCTCCAGCGCGTGATTCAGAGCCAGGGATGCGCCATGCCGGCCT
>CALFAM010000170.1 GCA_937948815.1 uncultured bacterium | reverse complement strand
TGGCGGCACGATCGCAAGCCAAGATCTCGCGTTCTGGGGTGCGAGAGCTCGTCAGGGGGTCGACCAGTCGAGGGGCGGCAGGGTGACACGCGCGGGAAGCCGTGATGCATCGCCGGTCTTGGCAAAGTGCCACAGCGCGTCTTTGAAGCCATCGACGAGGTCGACCGCTTCGAAGATGGCGCCGTGGGAGCCGCCTTCGACGGTCACCAGGTGACCATTGGCGAAGAACGGCTCGACCTCGAGGGCATTCTGGTAAGGCGTTCCGATGTCCCAGGTGCCGTGAATGAGCACGGTCGGCGTGTCGGTCTCGAAATCACTGCGGAAGTCGGCGCCGAGGTCGCTGTTCCAGGCCGAGCAGGCAGCATCGAGGTTGCTCTCCAGTTGGCCGATAACCGCGATCGCTGGATCGGCACGGCGCACGGCATCGCGGGCCGGACTGATGCCCGAACCGCAGTCATAGATGTACTTGGCTGCCGCACCCGGCCAAACCCAGCCGCCACGATTCAGGACCGCGCGCGCGGCGGGCGCCAGATCGCCTGTAGCGACCGCGTAGAGATCCGGCAACCACCGCGGCATCAGGTCTCGCCAGATCGGCCGCGTCCGGTAGCCACGCGCCAGGTCGCGAATGGCGTCGGCGTTGAAAGTGACCGGAGTTTCCACGCCAGTCTCCGGATGCGCCACGGTCACGGTGATCGGCTCGGCCTCGGCACGTGCCACCTGGCGGGCGAAGCCTGCCCAGAGTCCGCCCTCTGGCAGCCTGTCGCGGTAGGCGGGTGATGTCTCGGCTTCGGCCGCGATTCCCTCGAGCGAACTCAGGATGCCGCTCGGCATGTCGTACGTATGATCTGGCCCTTCGAGGGCGTTGAAGATCGCGCGCGCCACGATCTCCGGGTGGTCGCGCACCACCACCATGCCCCAGTGAGCACCAAAGCTGCTGCCCCAGACCAAGATCTGCTGGTACCCGAGCGCGGCTGCGACATCACGAACATCGGCGGCTGCTTCGGACACGTTGAATGCCGTGAGGTCGACACCTGCAGCGATCCAATGATCGCGGCAGCGCGACGATGCCTCGTGCAAGGCACGGGCACGGGCGTCGCTATCCAGCCACTGGGTGGGCGGCAGCTCGACTTCGGTCGCGTCCGGACAGCGCGTGTCCGTCGACGTACCGAATCCACGCTGGCCGATGATTACCAAATCCGAGACTTCGAGATACGACGCCAGCGTGTTCTCGAAATAGCCCGGGCGCTCGAGCAAGGGCTGCATGCCTTCGAATCCGGGACCACCCTTGAGGTAGAACACCGGCGGCGTGTCAGCAGGTGCATCCGGCTGCCGGCGAAAGCGAAAAATCTCGACGGCGATCGTTCCGCTCGCGGCATCCCCGCGCACGGCCGGTACCTCGATCATGCCGCGCTCGACGACCAAAGGCGTCGTGCCTTCGCGCGTGATCGTCTCTTCTTCGAACGAGGCCAGACGCCACGTGGCAGGCTCCGTCGCCTCACTCTCTCGCGGCGCATGCGTTTCCGCACATCCCACGAGCGCCACCACCATCAGCATACTTCCGAGCAACGCACTCCACCGTCTTGGCTCTCGCATCGTTCTAACTCCCCTGTCCTTCCTGGTTTCGTTCATGGCTTCGCAGGTCCGTGCGCGAGCGACAGCGTGCGCAGTGCCGCTACCAAGCCCTGACGCTCGTCACTGTCCAAGGCATCGACGAATTCGGCCGCCTCTTCGAAGCGCACATTCACAGCTCGATCGATGAGCTCGCGTCCCGCCGCGGTGAGCTGGATCACCCGCCCGCGCCGATCGTCGGCAGCCTGCAGGCGCTCGACCAAGGCACCTCGCTCGAGCCGATCGATGCAGGCGGTCATCGAGCCCGAGGCGATCAGCACGGTTTCGAGAAGCTGAGCCGGGCGCAGGGCGAACGGCTCCCCAGACCGCCGCAGAGTCGCCAGCACATCGAAATCGGTGTAGCCCAGACCGAGTGGCTTGAGCCGCAGGTTGATCCGTCGCTGGAGGCGTTCGCCGAGGAGCAAAATTCGCCCGACGATCCCCATCGCCGAAACATCCAGGTCCGGCCGTTCACGCTGCCAGTCCGCAATGAGGGCATCGAGAAGGTCTGTCTTCGTGTCCATGAGGTGATTCTCTACGTCAAGTCTCTCGATGTCAAGATACTTGACGTAGAGAAATCAACTCGACCCGGCGAAACCCCACCGGACTCCGGCCGTAGAATGGGCTGACCCGAATTTCGATCGTCGCTACGATCGCGCATTCGTGATCGCGAGCCGACGACTTTCTTTCGAAGCAGCCCTTCGAAGCAGCTGGAGTTTGCCGATGCCAAGACATGTCCTTATCGCCTGTGTGCTGACCGCGATCGCGGGTTCGGTGCATGCGGCCCCTGTTCCGCGGGCGCACGCGCTCGAGAATGCGCGCATCGTGGTTGCCCCCGATCGCGTGATCGAGCGCGGCACGATCGTGATCCGCGACGGCGTGATCGAAGCCGTGGGCGCCGACGCCACCGCGCCCACCGACGCCCGCCAACACGATCTCGAAGGTAAGACCGTCTACCCCGGTCTGATCGAGCCCTATGCGGAAAGCGCGTGGCCCGAATCCGACGAGGATGAGGACGGCGAACCGCAGGGAGGCCATGTCAATGCCATGGTCACGCCCGAGCGCTCGATGGCCGAGCACGCGTTCGACGACAGCCGTTTCGCACGCCTCCGCTCCGCGGGTTTCACCACGGCACGCTTCGCTCCTGAGCAGGGAATCTTCCGCGGCTCGAGCGCGGTCGTAAACCTCGGTGAGGGCGATCTGGGCAGCAACCTGCTGGCGTCGGATGTGGCACAGAACGTGACGTTTCGCTCGAACAGCTTCGGCGAGGGCTATCCCACTTCACTGATGGGTGCCGAAGCCCTGTTTCGGCAGACCATTCTCGACGCACGTTGGTACGAGAAGAGCCAGGCCGCCTACGCGAGCAACCGCGCGCAGACCCGGCCGGCCTTCGATCACTCTCTGGCGACCCTGGCACCGGTCGCTGCGGGTGACATGCCCTTGGTCGTCGAAGCGGACGATGCCCTCGCCAGCCTGCGCTGGGCGCACCTTTCGCGCGAGCTGGACCTGCCCAACCTGGTCTTGGTCGGGCACGGACACGAATACGAACGCCTGGACGCCATCGTCGCGGCCGAGCTTCCGATCCTCCTGCCTCTGGCATTCCCCGCGGCGCCGACGGTCAGCGACGAAGACGACGGCAAGGTCAGCCTCGCAGCCCTGCGTCACTGGGACCGGGCACCCGACAACCCGCGCCACCTGCTGGCCGCTGGTGCCTCGGTCGCCTTCACGAGCCACCAGCTCTCCGACCCCAAGAAGCTGCACGCGAACCTGGAGACCGCCATCGAGCGCGGCTTGAGCCAGGAGGATGCGCTCGCGGCCCTCACCACGACCCCGGCCGCCATGCTCGGCATCAGCGACCGCGCGGGCACCGTCGAGGTCGGC
>CALFAM010000169.1 GCA_937948815.1 uncultured bacterium | reverse complement strand
GGCCGCATTCGGGAGGCTGGCATCCGGACCGTGGTGACGGTCTCGCCACTCTTGCCGATCGAGCGCCCGGACGCCTTCTTTGCCCGCATCGCCGAGGTGGCGGACGCGGTGGTGCTGGATCACTTCATTGGCGGCGACGGCTCCGCTACCGGTGGACGGACCCGGCGGACGCCGCTCGTCGAAACCATGGCATCTGTCGATGCAGCCAGTGTCACGCTCGACTACCGCGACGCCATGGCGGCCATCGCCAGGCGCCATCTTCCTGGGCGCGTTGGCATCTCGATCGACGGCTTTGCCGGGCACTACACGTAGCCTGCGCCTGCGGTGTTGGCCTCACGCTTCACCGCGCAACCGGGGGAGCGCAGCGATGACCTGGTGGCGGGAGAGGCCGAGCCGGTCCGCACACCGAACCAGCTCGTCGAGATCGAGAGGATAGCGGTTGCGCCGCTTGGGGTTGGCCAGCCCGGCGACGTTGAACGGCGCGATGGACATGCGAACCCAGTCTTCGAATCCTGCGGTGGCGGCACCGTCAGTGCCGAGATTCTGCAGGCGCCTGTGCGCATCCGTGAAGAGTTGCCGCCGGCTCGCCTCGTGAGTGCCGAGAAATCCGCGCCAGGCATCGGGCACCTGACCAGGGCCAGCCGGCAGCAGGCGCTGCCGAACCTCCTCGAAGCTGACCGCGGCAAAGTAGAGAAAGGTCACGGCAACGAAGCGCGCAAAGTCGTGACGCGCTTGGTAGGCCGTCGCGATCAAACGCTCGATGGCATCGGCCTCGTGGACGAGGAGGCGGGCATAGCCATCGGCATCCCCGGCGCGGCCGGTCAAAACGTCCGCCAGCCGTTCGACCGCGAGCAGGCTCCAGGCCATGCCGGTCGAGAACAGGGGGTCGACGAACGCGAAGGTGTGGGGCAGGAGAAACCAACCGGGGCCGGCGGCACGGGTTCGTCGATATTGCAGCCGACTGACCATCTTCCAGGGCCTGACAGCGCGTGCCGTCTCGAATTGCTCGGCCAGGCTGGGATACCGCGCCAGGACGGAATCGACGATCGCGGCCGGATCCGGTGCGGTGGTCGGCTGGATCGGGGCGCGCTGGGCCGCTCCATGTCGTCGACCTCCGTTCGAGGGATCGGCGAGCAAAAGACCGACGCTCGCGATGCCGTGGTCGAAGGGGAGCTGGTACATCCAACCTTCGTCGAGGATGTGGTGGACGGCTGCTTGATCGTCCGGGTAGGGCCCGAGCGTCGACTCGGTGCCCGAGGCTTCGTGAGCGCGACCGTCGGCGTGTCGTGCCCGCGCGATGTCGGCAAACGGCGGCAGCGATTCGACGTGGGTATAGAGCAAGCTGCTCGCTAGCAGGCTCTCCGCGCTCGGACGGTGGCCAACGCCGGCGGCGCCCGCGATCAGGCCACTCGGCCCGGTCCCGTCGACCACGTGGCGTGCCGCGATGGCGAATGGCTGGCCCTGGCGTACGCCGCGAAGCGCCGTCTGGCTGCCGGATCGATCGACCTCGCGGACATCGGTCTCGTCGAAATACGCCACACCTTCTGCCTGGGCTCGCTCGACCAGGTGGCGGTCGACGTCCGCGCGCAGCCAGTGGCAGTCGGCCAGGGCGTCGTTGGGGCTGGCCGCGACCAGCAGCCGCCCGTGGGGTTTTCTGTGCCGGTCTCTGTGCCGGTCTTCGGAGGCATCTTCGTGATCGGAGAAGGGTTGATGCGGCTGGTGCCGAAAGAAGGTGAAGCCACGCTTCTTGCCACGCCGCAGGGTGGGGTGGTGCCGAAGCCACCGTCCGTAGGCCGCGAGATGATGAAGGTCGGGAAGGTCAAAGCGGGCAGCCAGCCGTTCGAGCGCCAGGGCGGCCAAGGGTGTGGAGGATTCACCGAGGGCAAAACGCGGGTGACGGGTGCGCTCCACCAGCGCTACTTCGAGCCCAGCCCGGTGCAGCACGCGGGCCAGGATCGTGCCAGCGAATCCCGAGCCGACGATCGCCACGTCGAAGGTCAACGGCATGGTTGGCTTGCGGGGTGCGGGGGCTCCGATCATCCGTCAAGGATAGTACCCACGTAGCGCCCGGACCTCGAGTCCCCGGCCGTTTACCTGAACCTCGACCTGGCGGAATCCGTGCTCCCTTCCCGTGCCAGAGCCCGTGCCTCGGCCTGGGCTCTGGTAGACCAGAAGGTAGCGGGAGCGCAGCTCGTCGAGGATCGTCTGGTAGACGTTGCCGAGCGCCTCGGCATCGTCGACGAAGAAGCTTCGGCCCCCGGTCTCCGCAGCCAGGCGCGTCAGGGTACGCCGGCCCTCGCCGCCGAGATCGAGCCCCACGGTGTAGAGCGTCACCCGTGCGCGCCGGGCGTATTCGAGGGCTTCCTCTTCGCTGTAGCGGCTGATCTCGTCCTCGCCGTCGGAGATCACCAGCAAGACCCGCTGGCCGCTCAGGCCCCCTTGGTAGTAGAGCGCATAGACCAGGCTGTCGTAGAGCGCGGTGCTGCGGGCCGCGGCGAGCTTGGCAATGCCCTCGGCGAAGGCCCGGCCATCATGGGTGTAGGGCGCGATCACGCGCGGACGGTCGTTGAAGGCAATCAAGGCGACGGCGTCGTCCGGGCTGGTCACGGCCTGATCGAAGAACCGCGCGGCGGCATCGCGTGCTGTGTCGAGCTGCCTCGCCATGGAAGCGGAGGTGTCGAGCAGGATGGTGGCGTGGATCGGCAGATCGTGGACCTGCTCGAAGCGACGCAGGGTTTGCGGCTGCCGATCTTCGAGGACCGTGAAGGCTTCGGCGCCGAGACCCGCGACCGGCCGGTCACGCCGGTCGCTCACGGTCGCATAGATCTCCACGAGGTCGACTTCGACGATCTCCGAGGCAGCCGGGCCGTTGATGATCACGGCGTCCTCGCTGTCCGAGCCGTCGGCGAGCACGCCGCGGGCGCGGATGACCGTCGTGGCACCGGGCTCGGGGAGGGGCACGAGATGTTCGTAGGGTGGGTCGAAGAGCGTCACGACCCGCTGGTCGCTTCGCCACAGCTCGACCCGTTCGAGGGGAATGCCCGCAGGAGGTAATGCGGTCACCACGACCGGTACGCCCCGGCGCGCACGGGCGCCGGGGACCGGCTCGATCAGGTCCACCGAGAAGTCATGCGGCCCGCCGTTGATCGTCCGTTCGGCGCGCGCGACGATCGCGCCTTCAGCGTTGTAGGCCGTGGCGCGCAGGGCGAGCGGCCGTGGCAGCGGGCCGAGGTCGATCTCGATGGCATGAGGAGGTTTCCGGCGGGTGATCGGCGACCGCCCTTCGATCTCGAAATCGATCCGCTGGACTTCACCGGTCGCTTCGGCTTCGATGCGCACGACGCCGGTATGGACCTCGCCAGCCGGCAGGCGCAGGGTGAGGGCGGAGCGAATCGTCTGACCTGAATCGGCATCCGCGAGCACGTCCGCCAAGGAGGGGACCGGGCGGTCGGCCGGCGTCGTAGCGGGCGTCGGCGTCGCCGGTACCTCGACGGTGCGCTCGTCGCGCCACGCACCACCGCCGACCGGATCCTCGAGCCGCAGGACCATCCGGTAGCGACCCGGCCGAAGCTGTCGCTGGATGGCCAGAAGCAGGGGCGCTGGGCGATCGGCCGGAGCTTCGAAGCGGTAGCGGAACGCGTCCGTGGCTACGTTGTCGCGCAGGGCGACCTCCCGCGAGATTTCGCCGATGAGGTCCAGGACGTAGACGTTTGTCGCATCGTCGATCGTCAGATGGGATGAATCGATGGCGATTCGAGGCTCGACCACGATGTTCCGGCCGCGCCGGGTGGAAAACAGCACCTCGAGCGCGGCATCGAGTGGTGGTGCGTCGGGGCGCAGGTCGGTGGTCGCCTGCGGTGCCGGCCTTAAACGGTCATCCGGCCTTCTTTCGTACGGTTGGCTCGCGTGCGTCGGTGGAAAGCCGAGCGTGAGCAGGCCGATGTACCAGCCTGCCACGAGGAGCCGAGCGATCAAGGGTAGTACCCACGCAGGGTCTTCGCTTCGAGGTCGCCGCGCCCGAGCTTGACCTCGACCTTGCGGAAGGGGCCGTCATCGGCCCCGTTGTCGCTCTGGTAGGCCAGCAGGTACTTGGCGCGCAGCTCGTCGAGCACCTGATCGTAGACGGTCTCGAGCTCGTCGACATCGGCGATGAAGAACGACGATCCGCCGGTGTCCGCGGCAAAACGTTGCAGCGCGCGGCGGGCTGGTTTGCGGTCGTCCTTGTCCAAGCCGTCGAGGTCGAGCCCGACCGTGTAAATCGAGACCTCCGAACGCCGGGCGTACTCCAAGGCTTGCTCGAAGGTGAAGCGGCTGGACTCGTCGACGCCGTCCGAGAGCAGGAGGATGGCGCGGTGGCCGCTCAAGCCACCGGCGTAGAACTGGGCGTAGATCAGGCTGTCATAGAGCGCCGTGCCCCGCTCCGCCTTGGTCGCGGCAATGCCGGCAGCAAAGCGTGCGGGGTCGCCGGTGTAGCCCGAGGCGACCGTCGGGCGATCATTGAAGGCGATGGCGCCGATTCGATCCGGCTCGGTGCGTGAGCCGGCACTGGCCTGCGCGCGCTCGAAGAACCGCAGCGCGGCCTGCCGCGCACGCTCCATGCGGGGGGCCATGGAGGCCGAGCTGTCGAGCAGCACGAGCACGTTGACTGGGATGTCGTCCAAGGTGTCGAAGCGCGAGAGCGTCTGCGGCCGATCATCTTCGAAGACGCGGAAATCCTCTTCCACAAGGCCGCGGACAGGTCTCCGTCGCTTGTCGACGACCGTGGTGTAGAGCTCGACGAAGTCGACGCAAATCTCTTCGATGATCGCGGGCCCGTTAACCAGCACCACATCTTCCGAGCTGGTGCCGTCAGCGAGGTAGCCGACGGTGCGCAGAATGGCCATCTCGCTGGAGGAGACGAGCGGAATGGGCTGCACGAAAGGCGGCTCGTACAGCGTCGCCAGACGCTCGTCGCCGCGATAGATCTCCAGCCGATCGAGCTCGGCATCTTCGGGTACCCGTACGTCGACACGCGTCCGCACGCTGCCGCTGTGCTGGGTGCCCGCCACCGGATCGACGAAACGGACCTCGAAGCGGTAGGGGATGCCGTTGATCATTCGCTCGTCGCTGGCGAGCTGCTCACCTGCACCGTCGTGGGCGGTGACCCGAAGAACCTGCGTTCGCGGCAGACTTCCGAAGTCGAGCTCCACTGAGAACGGCGGCTGTTTGCGGGTCATGATCGGCTTGCCATCGAGGGAGAAAACCACGTGGTCGACCTGCTCGCCGAAGACGCGCGCGTCGAAGCGCACGAGGCCGGTGGTCAGGTCATCGTGCGGCATGACGATCTCGACCGCGGACTCGCCGGCGGCGATCAGACGGTTGGCATCGCCGAGCACCCTGGCGACCATGGGGTCCGTGTCGACGGGTAGGGCATTGCGGTCGACTGCGGGCACGGTGAGCGTGATCTCTTTGCGCATCGCGTGGCGGCCGTCCAGATCCTGGAGCAGCAGGATCAGCCGGTAGTCGCCTGGGCGCAGGTAGCGCTGAAAGACCAGCGGCAGGCGCCCATTCGCGACGTCTGACGCCGGCATGTCGAAGCGATAGCGAAATTGGTCGAGCAATTTGTCGTCGCGCAACACTTCGCCATTGAGCGAGAGGTTGTAGACCGCGTAGCCATAGGCTTCGTTGGGCGGCAGGGCATCGGCTCCGATGTCGATCACGCCTTGCACGACGGTCCGGCTCTGACGCCAGCCGGGGTAAGAAAGCGTGACCTCGCCCTCGAATGGGGTGGCGCCTTCGGGGGCTTCCGTGGAGTACGAGGCGAACGTGCTCACCCATTCGCCAGCCGGTGGCTCTTCCGGTTGCTCCAACCGGTCGATGACGAACATGTAGCGCTCCGAAGCGCCGCCGTTCTCGTTGATCTCCCCGATCATCTGCAGCGCCTCGTAGGCCAGGCTGAGACCCGGGCAGGCAATTTCGTAGTTGTAGTCGACGAAGCGCTCGAACAGCACCCCGGTGCCGTAGAGCTCGTCCCAGCGCATCCACGGGCCGATTTCGTAGCGTCTGAAGAAGAACACGGGGAACGGATCGCGGTGGCGGAGGCTGAGATCGTAAATCCACACCTCGAACGGATACGTGATGCCCCGGCAATCGAGCTCCATCCAACGGTCGGGAATGCCGTTGATCATCAAAAACCGCGCACGCACGTCCGCCCGCAGGTCCTCGAATCGCTGGCGGGCGAAAATGACCCGCTCGTCGAATCGCTCCCGCAGCTCGTTGCGCGCGGTGTCGGGATAGGGGTCACGCTGCCGCCAAAAGGCATCGATGAACGCGTCGCGCTGATAGTCCTCGCGCAGGGCGAGAAACGTCGACCACTCCTCGTCGGTGATCAACGTGTCGACTTCCTCGAGCCAGTCTCGAAAGCGCTCAGGCAGATCGACCGGAATCGGGCGAAGATCGTCCCGTGCTTCCACAGGGAACGCAGAAAGAGACAAGACAGCCAGCGAAGCAGCGACCAGCGCCACCCGCGAAAATCGGACGCAGCTCATGCTGAGACGATCAATGCACGCTCCGCGCCAGGCGAAAGACAGGGGAAATCGGCCATTGAAGGGCACGGCCGTCCTCCGGAAGGGACAGCGATGTCGTGGCCTCTGGCCAGTGTCGTGAAGCGCGTCTCGTCGTCGGGAGCCCGTGGCTGCGCTTGCCTACGGTGTCACGACTTCGACCGCGCCGAAGGGCGCGAGCTGGGGCTCGAGGGCCTTGGCCGGGCCGACCGCCACGATGGTCGCTTCTTCGGGCCGGAGATGCTCGCGTGCGGCTTCGTGCACGCCTTCGGCAGTGACTGCGCTGATCCGCGCGGCATGGCCGTCGAAGTGGTCGTCGGGTAGGTCGAAGACCACGAGGTCCTCGAGCCGCTGGGCCAGGTCGCCGACCGTTTCGACGGTATAGGGAAACACGCCAACCAGGAACTGCTGGGCGTGGCGTAGCTCGTCGGCGGTGACGCCGCCTTCGCGCAGTCGCTCGATCTCACCGAGGGTTTCTCGGGTCGCCAGCCCTGTCTTGTCGGTGTCGACAGCGGCACGGACGACGAAAGGCGCTGGGCCGTTGCGGCGAACGAAGGAGGAGCGCACACCATAGGTGATGCCATGGTGCTCGCGCAGGTTGAGATTCAGCCGGCTGGTGAACGAGCCACCGAGAATGGTGTTGAGCAGGACTCGCTCGGGAAAACCGGGGGCGGATCGCGGTACCGAGACATGGCCGAGCTGGAGCTGTGTCTGCGCGGCTTCGGGCCGATCGACGACGAGCACGCGTCGTTGATCGGGATGCGGCGTAATCGGTGCCGGAGGCGCTGGCGCGGCTCCGCGACGGGCACTGCCAAAGGCAGCTGCCGCCGCATCGATCAATCGAGTCGTCGCGACATCGCCGACGACGACGACCGTAGTCCCCGCCGAACGTACGCGCTGCTGGTAGAAGTCTCGCAGCTCGTCGCGCGTGAGGGCCGCGATGCATTCCTCCGTACCGATCAACGGATGGCCGTAGACCGTGTCGCGATAGACCGTGTCCGCGAAGAACTGCTCGGCAAGCGTGGACGGATGATCGCGGCGTCGGAGCAGGTCGCCCAGGCGTTGCTGGCGAATGCGCTCGACCTCGGCCTCCGGAAACTGGGCGTCGAAGAGCACCTCCGCGCAGAGCGCCAGCCCCTCATCGAGATGCTCGGCGAGCATGCCGCCTTGAACCGCAGCGACCTCCCAGTCGGCTCCGCTGTCGAGCGAGCCGCCGAGCTGCTCGATGCGCCGCGCGAGCGCGAGGGCGTCACGCTGGCTGGTGCCCTCGTCGAGCAGGGCAGCGTGAAGGGCGACCAATCCGGGGCGATCGACCGGGCCGGTCTTGCCGCCGGCATCGACGAGCACCGCGATGCCGATCAAAGGCGCAGCCGCAGTATGTGCGGCGATCACCTCGATGCCATTGGCGAGGGTGGTGCGTTCGAACGACGGAAACTGGAAGGGTGCTAGCTCACCGGGGGCCGGAGCCTGGCTGCGATCGACTGAGGCGTTCATTCGCTTCCCTCTCCCACGACCGTCAGGGTTGCGCGTTGCGTCGGTTGTAGGTGGTCCTGGGCGAAGGCGAGGACGTGGTCGCTGGTGGCGCGCCGATAGCGCCCGGCCTCGTCGGCCGCCGCGGCGGGATCGTCGAAGAAGGTCGCGAAGCGCGACAGCATGTTGGCGCGGTCCTCGAGGGTCTGCCACTGGCCGTAGTGTTGGGTGAGTAGCTGATT
>CALFAM010000168.1 GCA_937948815.1 uncultured bacterium | reverse complement strand
CCGAACGAACGGGAGCGAAGCGACCAGGAGAGAGCCCCGGGCGACGATGAAGCGGCCGTTCGGTTGGTCTCCGAATCGAACTGTTCAGCCGACGATTGCGAACTCATCAGCGTTGCGAAAGCGGCGAGATCGCCTCTGGTGACCGTGGGCCGACGCCTGCGATCAGCCTTCCCTGACTTTGCCTACAGTCCAGTTCAGGTCCTGGCCCACTCGTCGTAGCGCAAGAGCAGCGCCTCACCACGAGTCTTGAGGCAGCCCTCTTTACGATCTTCATCTTCGCCCCCAGAAAGAGCCAATAGAATGTGGCCCTGGTGAGCCCTTCCTTTCGATTCCCAGGAGCCGTTCTATGTTTCGTGTTGCTCGGACGTTCTCGTCCCGGAAGTCCTTCGCCCCTCGAGCCACTCCTGCCTTCGGGCACCGCAGCCACGCGTGGCGTGGTCTCGGCAGGTTGACGACTGCCTTTCTGCTGCTCGCGCTGCTGATCTGCGCGGGTGCTGCTTCGGCGCAGACGACGGTCTTCGTCAACGAGCTGCACTACGACAACGCCAGTGGCGACGTGAATGAGGGCGTCGAGATCGCGGGTCCGGCGGCGACGGACCTGACCGATTGGAGCGTGGTCTTCTACAACGGCTCGAACGGTACGACCTATGCGACGCTGAATCTCAGCGGCACGATTGCGGACGACTGCAACGGCTTCGGTGCGCTGAGCTTCGCGCAGGCGGAGATTCAAAACGGTGGGCCGGACGGCTTCGCCCTGGTCGACGACAATGGTGTCGTGCAGCAGTTCCTCAGCTACGAGGGCAGCTTCACGGCCACCAACGGGCCGGCCGTGGGCTTGACCAGCACAGACATCGGCGTTTCGGAGCCGTCCACGGGCTCGGCGACCGAGTCGCTGCAGCTCATCGGCATGGGCACCGAGGCCGAGGACTTCACCTGGAGCGGCCCGACGGCGAGCAGCTTCGGTGCCTGCAACGTCGGCCAGACCTTCGGCGATCCCGGACCACCGGTCAGCGTCGAGATCTTCGAGATTCAAGGGAACGCGCTGACTTCGCCCATCGTCGGCCAGACCGCGACGACCCTCGACAACATCGTTACCGGCGTCGGCGCGGACGGCTTCACCATGCAGACCCCGGACGCGCGCGCGGACGTGGACGCGGACACGTCGAACGGCATCTTCGTCTTCACCAACACGGCGCCGACCGTGGCCGTGGGCGACCAGGTCGACGTGACCGGGCCGGTGGTCGAGTTTTTCGAGATGACCCAGATCGGCGATACCGGCCTGAGCGTGACCATCGATGCCTCGGGCCAGCCGCTACCGACCGCGATCACGTTCGATGGCACCACACCGTCGCCGAACCAGCCCCAGTCACCGGTCGAGCTCGAGCGCTTCGAAGGCATGCTGGTCAAGGTCACCAATGGCTCGGTGTGCTCGGGTAACCAGCGCTTTGGCTCTGATCCCTTTGCCGAAGCCTTCGTCACCGCTGCATCGACACGCTGCTTCCGCGAGCCGGGGCAAGAATTCATGCCGCCGCCCGCCAGCCCGCCCACGGCTGATCCGAACAAGGCGAGAACAAGAGCTGCCCTCGGCATCCCGGTGTGGGACGGAAATCCCGAGGTCTTCGAGCTCGATCCGGACCGCCTCGGCCTGCCCAACGTCACGCTCGAGGGTGGAACGACCTTCAGCTCCACGGGCGTCGTCGGCTTTGAATTTGGCGACTACGAGCTGTGGGCCACCAGCCTGACAAACTCGCCTTCCACCCTGCCGCGCGCGGTGCGGAGTCGGAACGCAGGCGAGCTGACCATCGCGACCCTGAACGTCGAACGCCTGTTCGACAGTGTCGACGACCCGAGCGACATGAACAGCCTCGGCGAGGTGCGCAACGACACGGTGGTCGACCCCGCGACCTATGCCCGCCGCCGCAACAAGCTCGCCCGCTACATCGTCGAGGTGCTCGATGGGCCAGATGTTGTCGGTATCCAGGAGATCGAGAGCCTGGTCGTGATGCAAGATCTCGCCGCCGAGATCACCGGTCTCGATGGCGGGCTGGTCTACGAGGCCGAGCTGATCGAAGGCAACGACGTCGGCACGATCGACGTCGGCTACCTGGTACTCGACACCGTGACCATCACCGCGGTCACGCAGCTCGGCAAGGACGAGATCTTCAACTTCGAAGGCGAAGACGACTTGACCCACGACCGGCCGCCTCTGCGTCTCGAAGCGACCTACGACACCGGCGACGTGCCCTTCGCCTTCGCACTGCTCGTGCTGCACAATCGTTCCCTTTCGGGCATCGACGAAGATCCGGGGTCCGGCCCGCGCGTGCGCTTCAAGCGCCTCACCCAGGCGCAATCGGTGGCCACCATGGTGCAGGACTTCCAGGCCACGAATCCCACCGTGCCACTGGCGGTGATCGGTGACTTCAATGCCTTCGAGTTCACCGACGGCTTCGTCGACGTGACCGGGCAGATGGCGGGTGATTTCACACCGTCCGACAACCTGCTCTCGGGCCCTGACCTGGTCGACCCGAACCTCACCAAGCGCGCCAACGACGTACCGGCCGCCGACCGCTACTCTTTCCTTTTCAACGGCAATGCCCAGGTTCTGGACCACGTCCTGACCAGCCAGGCCGCCGACCCCTTCGTGCGTGACGTGATCTTCGGACGCGGCAACGCCGACGCCGCGCGGGAGCTGCAGAACGACGGCACCACACTGCTTCGCTCAGCAGACCACGATGGCCTGGTGCTCTACCTGATGAGCGATCGGGACGGCGATGCCGTGCCGGATGATGTCGACAACTGCCCCATGGATCCCAACCCGGACCAGCTCGACAGTGATTTCGATGGCATTGGCGATGCCTGCGATCCGGAGAACAACCTGGTGTTCGCCGACGGCTTCGAATCAGGCGACACCTCGTCGTGGTCGCAGATCGTTCCGTAGTCCGCAAGCCCCACACGCGAGGCGCTCGAAAAATCTGATCAAAAGGGCTTCTCGAGCACGAGCCGGCGTACCGTACGCGTGCCGGAGTCCGCCGGCACGACTCGCGCACATTGGCGCAATCACCAGCGCGAATGTGTCACGAGTAACCTGATGGTGTCCTGAGGGATTCCCATCAGCATCCACTCGGCCAGACCTCGGGGATCGATTCGCGAAACCTCGGTCGCACGAGGTCGCTGTCGTGCTCTGCTCATTTCGCCTTCGGGGGCCACGTGGCCTCCCAATCGTTCCACTCATTCATCGGAGGCGAAGATGAAACATCGAGCATTGTCCACCGCTGCATGGATCGCCATGGCCTGCCTTGCGCTGGTCCCGGTACACAGCACCCCACTCACCGTAGACATGCCCGACCACGAGGCGCCTCCAACACTTGCGAGCCCCGCGGGTGTCGGAGACGCCAACGAGGTCGAGCCCCGCGAGCGCGGTGTTTGCAATCGCGCCCGCAGCACGGGTCGCGCGCTGGAGGCCACTGAGAACCGTACAGCAGCCGCCCCGAGCTCGTTCCGGGATGCCCGCAGTCCGGCAGCGATTCTGGCCAGCTTTCGTCCTCTGAACGCGAGCACCTCGCGCACGGAAGCGACCGACACGGCACCGCCGAACAACCGCTGGATCGTGTTGTTCTGCGAATCGGCATGCTCCCCTGCACTGAACGACTGCCTAGGCGATTGCCAGGCTCAGGGCTCGTGCGCCGTGTGCTTCGGCGCCTACAACAGCTGCATGAACCACTGTCTCTGTGACCTTGGCGGCGGCGACTGCAGCTTCTGACTCTCGAGGCTCGGTTGGTCTGGTCGCATGGACCAACCGGGCCGCTCAACCACCGCGGCAACCCACGGGTAGGGATCGCTGTCGAAAGGCGAGCCCTGAATGCGAACGCACAGTGCCACGATGATCACGATCCAGAGCGATAGAAGAACACCGAAGGCCATCCGTCCGTGAGTCGGGGTGGCCATTTCGGCGCTGCCCTTCCGGATGCCGCCGTTCCAGGTGCCGGGTACACGGGGAACGGGCCTTGGGGCCATAAGGCGGGGTGCAACGAGCAGGCGATACCCCTTGCCGCGTACAGTCGCGATGTAGCGTGGCTCGGAAGCAGAATCGCCCATGGATTTGCGCAGAATGCCGATCGCCCGCCACACGACATCGTCCGAGACGTACCGCCCCGCCCACACCTCCGCGAGGATCTCGTCCTTCGAAACGGGGATGCCGACACGCGAAGCGAGAAGCTCGAACACTGCCATCGCCTTCGCTTCGATGGTCACGCTGCCCGCGGAGCCCTCGATGGTCAGCAGCTCGGGTACGATGCGAAAGCCGCCCAGCTCGAGCGCACGCAAGCGGGGCGGTTCAGCTGGGTCATCGCTGGTCTTGGGCGATGGCGGACACGTCCTCGTTTCATGATCGTCCATTGGTCGGTGCTCCCGAATCGGCCCCAAGCACGGGAGGTGCATGGGCTGCCTATCTCGAGCGGCGCCGAAACCGTCGCGATCACATCATTTCGTTGCTTCCGTGCCCCGCCGAGCCAACGCCCAACCGAGCAGTGACAGCCCGGCCAGCGGCAACCATACCCAGCGAATCTCGGAGCGGAGAATCTCGAGCCCACGGGCGCTGAAGAAGCGGCGCGGGTCGACCGAAGAGACTTCGATCGGCCGTATCGGAGCGAAGTAGCGGTCATTGTCGAACGGAATGAGGAAGCCTACACCGCGCCCCGCATCGGTAAAGGCATCGAGCACGCCGTGAGACACCACGGCGAGGAAGCCGCAGAAGGCGACCCTCCCCCACCATTGCCAGCCACGATGCCCAGACCGTGGCACGAGCAGCACCGCGAGGCTGCCGAAGAGCATGGCGAAGAGAATCGAGTGCGTCCAGCCGCGGTGCCCCAGCGGATGCACGTAGGGAATGTCGAACAGGAAGGTCACCACATCCAGATCCGGCATCGTGGCGGCCACCGCGAATGCCAGGGCGAGCCGCCGGCGCGGCGCATCCCGAGGAAGAAGCTGCGCAACAGCGGCGCCTGCAATGGCATGGGTGAAGGCGGACGGCACGATGCCCGAACGCTACTCCATCCCCTTGTAGAAATGCACCCCGGTCGCCGTATTGAACGATACCGGCGGCCGAAGTCGCAGGCGCTCCGGGAAGCCTGTTGTGACCCAAAGCTCCTCGAGCACCGGAGACTCCGGCAGGGCGGTGAAGACGAAAGCAAGGCCGTCGCGGCTCCACTTCGTCTGAAGGCGACGGAGCCTGCCAGGATGCTCGGCTCCGACGGTAAAGGCAGCGTCGGTCACGGGCGTCACCAGGCCGCCGGCGATCGGCACATGAAAGAGCCCAGTGCTGCGATCGCCTGCGCGTCGCGCTTGATAGATCACCGAGCTTTGGTTCGGATTGACCCAGAATTGGTCGACCGAAGAAATCATGGAGCTGCTCCCACTCAGCCGAACCGGTTTTCCTCCGGCGAATGGAACGCTCCACAACCCCGTCCCGGAGTCTGGCGACCAATGGAGGAAAGCCACCGTTTGACCCTCTTCTCCGAATTGAGGATTGTAGGAAGTGCCGGCAGGCTCGGGGACGTCATCCAGCCGCTGAAGACCCTCCCCCGCTGCGGTACCTCCTTCGACCCCGACCCGGAAGATCGACTCCCCAGTGGAATCGGTCTTCCGCGCCGTGAACAACACGTGCTTCCCCGAAGGGCTCAGCAAGGCCTGGCCGACGTCCTCGTAGCCAGCTCCGCGGGCGTTGAGTCTCGTGCTCGCGCCGCCGGCCATCGGTACGCTGTAGAGATTCCATTCGTACAGCACGTCCGCATCGAGGAGATAGATCAGGCGCTCACCGTCCGGCGTGATTCCCACAGGCGAAGCGAACGAGGCTTCGTTCGGCCCTCGCGCACTGAGACGAATCGGCGGTCCGCCGCCATCCGCGGTACGGTAAAGCTCCGTTCGTTGAGAGGCGTCGGAGCGGGTCGCGAACACCACACGCGAGCCGTCGGGGGTCGCAAAGAGCAGAGACCGGTACCCGGGCGCATCCGCATTCTCGGTCAGTCGCGTCTCCTCTGCACCCGTCGAGCTGTTGCCGGCTGTCTCGAGAATGGGCACACTGAAGAGATCTCCCTTGCGCCGCCGATAGATCACCCGGTGGCCATCGGGGCTGATCCAGAAACTGTCGATCCCGCCATGTTCCTCTTCACTCTGCATTGGCGTGAGCTGCACCGGCAGCGCCCCGCCATCAACGGGAACCGCAAAGAGATGGCCCGGATAGATGGCTTGTCGGTAGATCACGGTCTTACCCCGACGACCGAATCGGAACGCTGTGACCCCAAAGCCCTCCCCATCGTGCACGTTCAGCCTGACTGCCGGGCCGCCAGCCACCGGCGCGCTCCAGAGATCTGCGAAGCGGTGGTCGTCTCGGCTGGAAAGGAAGACGACCCAGTCTTCCTGCGGGCTCAGCTCGAATTCGCGCACGCCCGAACTGCCTTCGGGCGAGGCATCCAGTCGCGAGATGTCTCCCGTGGCCAGGTCCGCGCTCAACAGCTCGAAATGGCCCTCGACGCGCCGGTCCGCGGCGTAGACCGCCCGTCCGCCGCGAGCGCTCACCTGGAGCCCTTCGATCGCCCCGGCCGTATCCACCATCTCGTCGCTGAGTTGCCTGGGGTTTCCGCCCGTGGCGGGCACCGCAAAAAGCCCGACCACACCCAGCGAATCCTGGTCGGCCATGTAGACCACCTGCTCCTCGTCTCGCGTCAGGGCGATCATGGGCTGGACCGATCCACCCACAGGCAACGGTGCGTTGAGCTGAATTGCCAAACCGCCCATGAGGCTCGCCTGGAGCAGGACCAGGGAATCATGCGTCGGCCCGTCCGCGAAGAAGATCACCTGTTGGCCGCTCGCCTGGACGATTGGGGCTGGAATCTCATCGCGAATCGGCACAGATGGGGCGAGCATGGCTCCAGGCTCCCCGCTTGTTGGCACGCTCCAAAGTGCCCACCGCTGTCGACCGTCGGGCCATCGGGCGGCAAAAACCACTTGTTTCCCATCTGGACTGACAACGACGGGGTGCGAGGCCGTGCCTTGCGTCTCGGGAATGCTGAGCTGAAGGGGCTCTCCGCCTTCGATCGGAATTCGGAAGAGGGTCGACCGAAAATTACTCTCGCCAAGATAGAAAACAAAGCGGCTGTCGGGGCTGATCGTGACCTTGGTATGGAATGAAGCAAAGACGTCATCCAGCGCAACGGACTCTCCTGTCAGCAGGTTCATGCTGTAGACACGTTGCATGTTCGAATCTGGCTGACCGACTGGATAAACGATGTGACGCCCATCTGGACTGACCGTGAAACCGGGGCCCGAAAGACGATCGACGAGGTTTGCGTCGAGCAGTCGACTCGGCCCACCCACAGTCGGCACCGAGAAGAGCGCTGGATGGGTGGCTTCCGGTGGACGGGTCTTGTAAAGGACCAAGTCGCCACCGAGCGCGAAGTCGACAGCGACGACGTGCCGCGAATTGGCTTCGGACGCGCTCAAGCGTTCCCCGCCTCCACCGGTCATCGCAACGCGGTAGAGGTCGGTGATGCCCTCGGTCAGCCGAGAAGCAAGATAGATCACGGTCTGCCCATCGGGGCTGATCCAGAACTCTTGGATCCAGGCATCCGATCCCGGCGCCTCGAATCCGAGTGGCTCGACTGTCCCTCCGGAAAGCGACGTCCGGAACATCTGCGGGAATCCAGAGCTTCCGAATGCGCGAAACACGACATGCTCACCATCCGCACTGAGCGCAAATCCGCCATACAAATGGCGCAGACCTGGAGGGCCACTGAGTCGGGTTGGTGTTCCCCCGTCAATCGAGACACTGAACAGGCCGCTCTCGCCAAGGTTTCCCCCATTAGCCCGGTAAACGACACGCGAGCCGTCTGGCGAGATCTTCGCCTGAGATACCTGGCCTGAGACCTCGAAGGGCGTGTTCAGCTTGATGCTGGGGCCGCCGTCCAGGCGAACGGCGTAGAGCTCGATCTGATGTGCCTGGTCTTGATCCGCCCGATAGACGGCCCACTGGCCGTCTGGGCTGAGCTCGACGGACTCGACATCACCGGCAATCGCGTGCAGGTCACTCAGCTTGCGCGTCTCGATTTGTCCCGAGACCGGGAACGCCAAGAGAGCAAGCCCGAGAGAGAAGAGAACGATTCCACACAGCGCAGTGCGCGAAAAAGAACGCATAGCATCACCTCAAATCAATTTCCTGCCGACGCCACTTGTCGGCGATATAGATTGACAACTTCTATTCTCAGAATCTTTTCTTGCCGACGCCGCTCGTCGTACCGCACGCATACGTCCGACGAAAACTTCGTATTCACGCGGAAGGTCGACGACGGGCTACTCTTTTCCTTTGTAGAAGCGCACCCCGGTCGCCGTATTCAAGGATGCGGGCGGACGGAGAGGAAGCCGCTCCGGGAAGCCTGTCGCCACCCAGAGCTCCTCGACCGAGGTCGACGGATCTCGAGCGAAGAAGATCGTGGCCAACCCGTCTTCCGTGAATGTGACGCCGTGGTCGGGTGAGCCGCCAGGCCGCCCGACACCCGGGTCGGGTACCGAGCCAAGCCCACCGGTCAGGATCGGCGTCACCAGGCCACCTGCGATGGGTACATGGAATAGGTCGAATTGCTGCCCATCCGCCTGGGGCGCCAGATGGATCACCGAAAGACCATTCGGATTGATCCAGAAGCGTTCGACCAGGCTCCGGGGCAGCCCTGGCGTGTCCAGCCGGGTGACCGTTCCACCCTCGACTGGGACGGTCCAGAGTGCGCGAGCATTGTCCTCCGTGGCGTGGAGGAAGACCACCTGCTGGCCGTCGGGGCTGATCCGAAAGTCCGTGACGAAGGCTTCAGGCTGCCCGACGCCACTCAGACGGCGCGAATCCCCGCCACCGACCGGTACGCGAAAGAGTGCGTCTCGCCCTTCGGCCAGCCCACGATAGACCGCGAAGCGGCTGTCGGCACTGATCGCAAAGTCGAGACTCACGGCGCGTGCCGGCTCGGCAAGGGTAACCAGCTCACCCGTCGCCACCTCGGCGCTGTAGAGCCCTTGCTCGAACCCACCGAAGGCACCGGCTCGGAAGACGACGCTGCGACCGTCCGGTGTGACGGTAAAGCTCTGATGCGTCTCACCGTCCGGCAAAGGCCCGCTCAGGAGCCGGCTGGTGCCTCCCGTGAGCGCGACGCCGTAGAGTGCCGACGTGGGGCTTCCAGCGGCACTTGCTGGCAGCTGTACCCGGTACACGACGCTGCTGCTGCCCAGCGCGAACGCAAACGAATCCACGTGACGCCGGAACGGCTCCTGCGGGTTCAAGCGTCGGGCCACGCCGCCTTCGATCGCCACGACGAAGAGATCGTCGATGCCTTCTGTCAGCCGCAATGCGGTGTAGACCACCTGCCGGCCATCGGGGCTAATGGCGAATCGCTTGACCAGTCCGTCGGGTCCCGGTGCCTCGCTGCTGAGATTCGTGATCGTGCCCCCACCGAGGGGCACGCTGAACAGCTCCTGGCGTCCGGAGAGCTCGTTGCTCTGGTAGACCACATGCTGGCCGTCGGCGCTGATCGCGAAGTCCGCAACCGTGACTGCACGATCAGCGAGCCGGTTGAGCCGAATCGGCGTACCACCGTCGATCGACACGCTGAACAGCCCGCCTGACGTCGGCGCCGTACCACCGGCCAGGAACACCACACGGGCCCCGTCCGGCGAGAATTTGGCCTCCCACACCGGCCGTTCGCCATCTGTCGGCGAACTGAGCTTGATGGCGGGGCCGCCGTCCAAACGGACCGCATAGAGCTCGACCACTCGCGCCTGATCTTGGTCGGCGAGATACAGCGCATGGCTGCCATCCGGGCTGAGCTGGACAGCGTCGACATCGCCGACGCGCGCCCGCAGGTCACTCAACCTGAGGGGCACGATCTGTCCGTCGGCAGGTAGGGGCGCGAGAAGAAGACCGAAGAGGAGAAGAAACGTCCCAAGAAGCGCAGATCGAGACTGCGAATTCATATACGTACCTCGAATCATTGTCGGCCGCGTGTTGCGGCAACGAACAGCGGCTGTCTCGCTTTCTTCGGCAGCCACCCGTGAACAGCCTTCACGCGTGGCCGACTCCTCCGCCCGTTGCCAACTAGCAGAGGGGGCAATCCCCCGGAGATCTTCAAATGTTGTTTTCGAAGCCGCCAAGACCCGTAAGGGATTTGCCCACCTACTGTATCGCAACCGCATCTTCGTGGAAGAGATCCTAGCCAGAGTGTGATCGTCCGACCGTACATACGCCGCCCAGCAGTCATCCGACACCGCTGCGGCAGCTTGCCGAGGCTTCTGGACGACTCGAAGCCGATTCCATCAACCCGAGAGCCCTGGAGTCCTGAGAGAAAGATGAGGCGCTTCTGATCAGACGAAATGAGCGTGCCACTTCCGTGGAATGCCCGCTTCCAACGGGCCGATTGGTCGGGCCGGCATCACCATCCGATGCTGAGGCTCGCCACCGCCGCGCGGGGCGCGGCGCGAGCACCATGACCGTGCAAGCGGCTGCCGTGGGTTCGTTCATCTCGGCAATCCAGCTACCCAATCGACAAGTGCGTCGGGATCGTGCCAGTGGTCGCGGTGTACGCTATCCTCTTGGCGCCACGCCAAAACAATAGTGTTTGCCCACGGCCTCGAGACGAGGAGATTGCGACTGATGGCACCGGTTCGCGGAGTACGCGACAACCAAGACGAGCCAGGCCAGCTGACGGAGACGGAGCTGAGTTCAGCCGCGTCGCCAGTCCAGGGCGAAGTGGAGGCATCGGCCGTCGAAGAGGACGAGCGTCTGACGGCGCTCGACGACCTGTCGATCGGTGTCTACTTTTTCGATGCCGACCTGCGGGTCCGTTGGCTCAACAAGGAGGCCCTGCGGCGCCTCGGCAGGTCGGAGCTGGCTCCCCTCGTCGGTCGCAGCTGGTTCGAGATCCATCCGGAAATGCGCGACCGCCGCGCGACCTACGAGCGCGTCCTGGCCGGCGAGTCGCTCGAGTTGCAGAATGCGCGCGCGAAGGTTCCCGAGGGCGACCGGTACTACGATGTTCGCTACCAGCCTCTGCGCAATCGCCGTGGCCTGGTCGGTTTCTCGATCGATGTCACGGATCGCTTCCACGCCGAAGAACGCCTGAAGGTGACCAACCGCCTCGAATCCCTCGGCCGGTTGGCCAGCGGATTCGCGCACGACCTCAACAATCATCTCACCGCAGTCTTCGGCTACGTCGAGCTCAGCTTGCACGCGATGGGACGCGACCACCCGCAAGCATCCCATCTCGAACGCGTCATCGAGGTCAGCCGCGGATCCCAGGCGCTGATCGAGAAGCTCCTCGACTTCGCCCGCCAACGGAGCTTGAAGCCCGAGGTTCACGCGCTGTCTCCGTTGATCAAGGGCATTGCGAATCGGCTGCTTCAACCGCTGCTGTCCGAGGATCTCCAGATCAAGCTCGACCTCGACACCGAGGCCGGAAGTGTGTTGGTCGATGGTTCGGCGATCGAGCAGGTCTTCGTCAACCTGGTGGTCAACGCACGCGATGCCATTCCCCGGGGCGGCATGATCCAGGTGCGCACCTACCCGAAGTCTCTCTCCGCCGCCGAGGTCCAGAGTCGCTATCCGGAGCTCGACGCGGGCGACTACCTGGTGCTGGAAGTCACAGACAACGGTCCGGGCATGGATACGGTGACGCGGGCGCGCTGCTTCGAGCCCTTCTTCACCACCAAGGACGGCGGCAAGAACTCAGGACTGGGCCTCTCCACCTGCTTCGGTGCGGTTCGCCAGATGGGCGGATTGATCGAGCTGCAGACCGAGCTCGGGCGCGGAACGACGTTCTACGTCATCTTGCCACGGGCCGAAGCGCCGGATCGCGCGGAGCACGACCGCGAGCCTGGCTCCGACACCGAGCGCTTGCGCGGCACGGAAACCATCTTGCTGGTCGAGGACCAGGAGCACGTCCGCACGGCGGTCGCCAGCATGCTGCTGCGCTACGGCTACCACGTGCTCGAGGCGAGCAACGGCGGCGAGGCCTTGCTGATCGCCGAAGAGATCGCCGTCCCCATCCATGTGCTCCTCACCGACGTGGTGATGCCGCGGGTCAGCGGGCCGGTCCTCGCCAAGCGGGTGCGAAAGCTGCGGCCGGAGATTCGGATCGTCTACATGTCCGGCCACACGATGCACCCATCGGTCGAGAGCGAGGCCCACGCCGACGGCATTCCGCTACTCGGAAAGCCCTTTGGGGGTGACGAGCTGGCGCGCCTGCTGCAAAGGGTATTGAACGAGCCTGCGAGCGTCGGCCCGGAGCCGACCGAGCTGGTCGACGATGAACGCCCCCACCCAAGCCTCAACCGTCACGACTGACGACGCTCTCTCACAGTCCCGGAACCAGCAGACTCGAACAGGTCAAGCCGGCTTCCGCCTTGGCCAACTCGGTCAGATCGTGTGCCGCCACCGCGAACCCAGCGGTTTCGACCCGGCGAATCGTCCGCGGGCAGGCGGCATTCATGACCTTCTGCTCACCGAGGTCGAGAACATTGGCGGCCATGGGCTCCGCCGGATCCACCACCACGACCCGAAAGCCTCTGAAGTGCGCGGGGTCGACCCATGCCGGGTTGAGAATCACCGTCGCTTCATCGAGGGCGGTGACCGCGGTCTTGAGATGCAGCGCACCGCGCACCTCGACGCCCGACACGGCGTAGCCCTCAGGGGCCAGGGTCTCGCGTAACCACTGCACCGCTTGGCGATGGGTTCGCGTGCCCAGTCCCACGAAGAGCTGGCGGCCGACCACCAGGACGTCACCGCCGTCGAGGGTCACCGGGACGCCATCCACCCGTTCCGGACACGTGCGGAGCGGGCGGTGGCGCGCCAAGCAGGCCGCCACGGACGCTACCTCGCCGCGACGCGAGGACGCGCCCGGTCTGCAGAGGACCGCCGCCTCGTCGAGGATCACGGCCGTGTCTTCGACAAAGACGCCGTCAGGGAAGGCGGGATCGGCCGGCAGCGCCACGACCTCGAAACCAGCACGTTCGAGGAGCCTGCAGTAGGCCGCGTGCTCGGCGCGCGCGGCTGCCGGGTCGATCGGCTGCCGCGCGAGATGCGTGAGCTCACACTGGCCGAGGGTATCCGCCGGCGGACGTACGATCGCGACCGCTGCCGCGTGTCGGTCGCTCATCGGTTCAGGCCTTCGCGTCGTACCACGTGGCACCGACGCCCAGATCGACTTCGAGCGGAACCGTCAGCTTCGCGGCCCCTTCCATTTCTTCCTTGACCACCGTGGCGACCGCTTCCGCATCGGCGTCGGGCGCCTCGATGATCAACTCGTCGTGCACCGTCAAGATCAGGCGTGCCCGCGGGTTTTCTTCGGCCAGGCGTCGATCGACCGCGATCATGGCGATCTTCATGAGGTCCGCCGCCGTGCCCTGGATCGGCGCGTTGATCGCCATTCGCTTGGCACCCTCCCGCAGGTTGAAGTTGCGGCTCTTGATGTCCGGCAGCGTGCGAATCCGGCCGTAAAGCGTGGCCACGCGCCCCGTCTCCTTGGCGGTCTCGACGATCTCCTCGGTGAAGCGGGCGACGGCCGGATATTGGGCCTTGTAAGTCTTGATGAACTTCTCGGCCTCGGCCTTGCTGATGCCCAAGCGCTGGGCCAGGCCCCAGCCGCTCATGCCGTACAGGATGCCGAAGTTGATCGTCTTGGCCATTCGTCGCTGGTCCGACGAAACCAGGAGCGGCGCCATATCGAAGACCTTGGCAGCGGTAGCCGTATGAATGTCGGTGCCGCTGGCAAAGGCATCAATCATCGCCTGCTCCGCCGCAACATGTGCCAGAACGCGCAGCTCGATCTGGCTGTAGTCGGCAACGATCAGCAGTCGACCCGGCGGCGCCACGAAAGCCTTGCGGACTTCCTCCCCCTGGGGCGTGCGCACCGGAATGTTCTGCAGGTTGGGATTCGACGAAGACAGGCGCCCGGTGGTGGCCACCGCCTGGTTGAAGCGACTGTGTAGCCGACCATCGTCAGCCACCAGCGCGGGCAGAGCATCGAGGTAGGTGGAACGCAGCTTGTTCAGCTCGCGGTAGCGGAGCATGCGTTCCGGCAACGGATAGCCGCGGGCGGAGAGCTCTTCCAGCACCTCGGCACCGGTCGAGTAACCACGCGTCTTGCGCGTGCGCTTGAGCACAGGGTACTCCAGCTTCTCGAAGAGAATGACCCCGAGCTGCTGCGGCGAATTGATGTTGAATTGCTCGCCGGCAAGCTCGTAGATCTCGGCTTCCAGGCTGTCGATCTCCTTGCCCAGCTCGGCGCTCTGGCCGGCTAGCACCTCGGTGTCGAGGGCGATACCAGCTTCCTCCATGCGCAGCAACACCGGCACCAGCGGCGCTTCGATGTCGTCATAGACCGTACGCAGCGTGTCTTCGTCGAGCGCCGTCTCCAGCTCGCCGCACATGCGCAAGGGCAGAACGACCCGTTCGGCGGCGAAGGTCGCCAGATGCTCGCTGCCGACCATCGGATCGCTCTCTTTGTCCCAGCCCGCGTCCGCAGGCTTCATGGGTTCGTGGCGGAGACGGTCGAACGACACTTCGGGAAGGCCGTGACCGCGGCGCGAAGGCTCGACCAGGTACGACAGCAGCATGGTGTCCACCAGACGACAAGCGATCGTCGGCACCACGCCACCCGTGGACAGCAGGCGCAGGGCTTCTTTGACGTCATGGCCGATCAAGGTCGTGTCGGCATCGGCAGCCCATGCCGCCAACTGTGCCAGCGCTGTTTCGCGCATATCCTGACGTCGAAAGTCCGCGAGCCAGGTGTCTTCGGACGCTACCGCCTCCTCGGCCTCCTCCTCGGCAGGTTCTTCCACCGCCACGCCGACCACCAGCCCGATGGGCGATGCATCGCCGACCACCGCCACACTGATGCGTCCCCTGCTCGGCATGGCCGCCGACCACTCCGCCGCGGTCTCCGGCTCTCGTGCCGCCGGCACCGCGACCGTTGGCCGGCCGTGCTCGTCCTCCAGCTCACGGCGCAGATGCTCGAAATCGAGCTCGTGTAGCAGCTCGAGCAGGATCTCCCAGTCCGGCGGATCGCGACGTAGGTTCTCGGGCTCGAAGGGCACGGGGAGGTCGGTGTGGATGGTCACCAGGTCGCGCGACATCAGGGCCTGATCGCGGTGGTTCTGGAGATTCTCGCGGTAGCTCTTTCGCTTCACCTCGTCGGCGCGTTCGAGCAGCGCATCGAGGGAGCCGTATTGGTCGATCAGCGTGCGGGCGCCCTTGGCACCGATTCCCGGAACCCCCGGAACGTTGTCGCTGGCGTCGCCGACCAGGGCGAGCACGTCGACCACCTTCTCCGGCAGCACCCCGAAATCCTCCTCGACGCCCTTGGCATCGTAGCGACGCTCACGCCCCGTATGGTGCTGGTAGACCCCATCGCCGACGAGCTGCATCAGATCCTTGTCCGGCGAAAGCAAGATGACCTCATAGCCTTCGGCGCGGGCTTTCTTGGCCAGGGTGCCGAGCACGTCGTCCGCCTCGTACCCCACCTGCTCGAGAATCGGAATCCGGTAGGCGTCGAGCAGCTTGCGCACCCAGGGAATCTGCGGGCGCAAATCCTCGGGCATCGGCTTGCGATTGGCTTTGTACTCAGCATATTGCTCGGTCCGCACCGTGTCTCGGCCGGTGTCGAGGGCGACGCCGATGAACTGGGGATCTTCGTCGCGCAGGAGCTTGCGCAGCATCTGGAGGAAGCCGAAAACGGCATTGGTCGCTTCGCCCTTGCGATTCGACAAGTTCCGAATCGCGTAGTAGGCACGAAAGATGTTCGAAAAACCGTCGATCAAGTAGAGGCGCGGCGCATCCGCGGGTAACGGAGTGCTTGGGGAAGCAGCGTCGTCGGAAGAAGCGTCGTCGGTCGGGTCGGCGTCAGGCTGATCTGGGCTCATCGGGCGATTGTAACGGCGAAGCCTTCCTGGGACCCAACCTCCAATGAAACCCAATCCTCGCGTTGGGAGCAAAGGAGTACCACTCTCTCGTTGGGAGGCGCCGTACCAAGAGGCGTCATGTTGCTTGATACGATCGAATCGACAGAATCGACAGGAATCCAAGGAAGGGATTCATGGACTCGGGAGGAAACCATGACCGACGACGGCATCCGGCTCGCAACGATGATCGACCAGCTCCGCGAGGAGCTGATGGAATCCATGGCCCTCGGCCACGGTCAACCCCTCCAATTCGAGTGCGGCGAGGTCACGCTCGAAGCCCAGGTCACCGCGCGCCGTGATGTCAAAGGCAAGACGGGCTTGCGCTTCTGGATTGCTGAAGCCGGTGGCGAGGGCACCACAGGCTCGAGCCGGGTGCAGACAGTGAAGCTGACCTTGAAGCCGTTGGTAGCGGCAGGCGACCCTGACAAGCCACAGCGGCGACCCCTCCTGAGCGGCAAGCCTGAGCCGCGGAGCTAGGACGGATGCGAGCCGAAGCCTATGTGCGGGTCCAAGACGGAGTCGGTACGGGATGACGAATCGCGCCTGGTCGGGTTCTCACGGCCGCGCATGTAGTGGGCGATCTCGGTTCGACGACGAAGATCATCCTGCCCGGGCAGACAGAACCCATTGATGCCGAGGTCGCTTACTACCAACTCTCCGAGGAAGGCGACGGGGAGATGGACGTCGCGGTCTTGGAGCATGATCCCGTCTCGGACGAGACTCTGAAGTCGTTTGCTTGTTTTGCGCGCCAGCCGCTCCGAGCCAGCCGGCGCTGGGACTCGCGGGGCTGGATTCGAGCCGGTGGCACCCGCCGGCCAAACGCGCCGCTCGACCCATGCTCGGGCCGAGCCCATGCATTCAGCCGCGATGCCGACCATTTCTTTCTCTCACCGGACGACTCGCCAATCGCGACCCTTATCGCAGCAAGCAATGAGCCCTACCCGGACTGGTTCGGTCTCTCCGGCGCGCCGGTGATCATCGAAGGACAGATCTACGGCGTCATCCGCTGCATCGATGACGGTTTCGAACCCAGGCGACTGCTCGCCTCATCGACCCTCTGCCTGATCAATAGTGACCCCGCGTTTTGCCGCCACATCGGCTTGGACAACGAGAACGAGCAAGCACGCTGTGCGGCGTGCGAGAAACGGGTCGATGGCCTTCTGGATGACGCCACGATGGCGATCCTCCAGCGGCAAAGCCGTTTCGCGCGCCTCGATCGCCAGCAGCTCTGCCATGAGCTGTGCACGAATGCAGAGCTCTTCGAGGTCGCCGACGCGCTCGACGGCGCGCACGCACACGCTTTCGAACAAAGAGCATGGCGCGAGGTCGAACGGATCGAGCTAATCGCCGCGCGGGTCGTACCCTTGAGCTACTGGCGCGCCGCGGGAGGGCCTCGGGCAGGTCACGACCAACGCCTGCACGCGGCCGTAGACGCCAGCCAAACGCACACCGCCGAGCTCTATCTGGCGGCCCATGATCAAGGGGATGCCCAGTTCGATGCTGTGGCGCCTGAAAGCGACCCCTTGCCAGTGCACGAGCTGTCGGGGCCGGCGCTCGGCACGGTGGACCTGGAGAGTAGGGATGCCAAGCGACAGATCATCTGCTCGATTCTCGAGCGAATTGGTACTCCAAGGACCAAGTGGGCGAGGGCTGGTAAAGCCAACTCGATCGATGACGACAGCTGGCCGGACAAGGCCCTCGAGTAC
>CALFAM010000167.1 GCA_937948815.1 uncultured bacterium | reverse complement strand
TGCTGAAGCCGACGCCGTGGAACCTTCGGGCCCCGAGCCCGAAACGGCGCTCCGTCTCCGCACCGCCTGGGTCGAGGCACTGGCGCGTCAGGGCCGATTGCTCGAGCTGAGCGGCGAGCCGGAGGCGGGGCGGGAGGCGCTGACCCAGGCGCGCTCGGCAGCCCGGATTCAGGGCGACGCACTGCTCGAGGCGCGAATCGCTGGCCTGGCGGCCGGACACGATCGGCGTCAGGGAGCGTACGAGGCGGCGGAGCGTGCGTTTCTCGATGCCTTGGCGCTGACCCGGGCCACGGACGGGCCGCGCAGTGCCGCGGTCGCGCGATTGCTGAATGATCTTGCCGTGCTGGACACCGATCTCGGACGCCTCGAATCTGCCGAGGCGCGGCTGCAGGAGGCCGAAGCGATCGAAGAGGCCGTCCTTCCGGCCAACCATCCGGCGCGTGCGGCCACGATCAGCAATCGCGCGCTGGTCGCGCTCTCGGCAGGACGAATCGACGAAGCCGAGCGCCGTTACCGCGACGCCATCCGGATGCAAGAAGCAGCCTATGGTGGCAGCCATCTCCTTCTCGCCAAGACGCTCCAAGGCCTGGCTGGTGTGCTCGAGGCGCGAGGCGAACCATCCGAAGCGGAGACGATGTACGAGCAGGCCCTGGCCATGCTCGAGCACGAGATCGGGCCGCGCCATCCGGATACGGCGAAGGCGCGTGCCAACCTCGCCTACGCGCATGCCGAACGCGGGGCGCTGACGTCCGCCGAACAGCTCTTTCGCACGGCGCTGGCGGATATCGAGCAAGGTCTCGGGGCCGAGCACGCCCAAGCGGGTCGCATTCACAACGGGCTCGGATTCATCGCGGCGGCACGACGGGATCTCGAGCCCGCGGTGACGGCGTATCGCAAGGCCGTGGCCATCACCCGGAAGACACGTGGTGAGACCCATCGTCAGCTGGCCGACATGCGCTTCAACCTGGCCGACGCTCTCGAAGACCTCGAACGTTGGCAGGAGGCGATCGAGGTGCTCGAACGGGCGATCGAGGGCTACCGTACCCACCTCGGTGATCTCGATCCGACGGTGCTGGCGCTCGAAACGCGACTGGCGTCGCTCCACCTTTCGGGTGGCGCACCAGCCGCGGCGCTGGCGCTTGCCGAGCAGGTCTACGCGGCGCATCGGGCGGAGAAGGGGGTGGATGATCCATGGACCCGCTCAGCGGCGCGCATCATCGGCCGGAGTCTGCTCGGCCTCGAGCGATGGCTCGAGGCCGAGAGCTGGTTGGTCGAAGACTTGGCGTGGCAAGAAGCTCGGGGAAACGCCGATCCTGCGCGTGTGGGGCGGGCACTTCGACACCTGATTACGCTTTACGATGGGCAGGGGCGTGCCGAGCAGGCAGACGAGTATCGCCAGCGCCTCGAGGCGTTCGAAGTGTTGGGCCCGCAGACGCAGGATCAGAGCTGAGGAGAGAGAGTGGACGCAAAACGTCACGATGTCACCGATCTCTTGGTGCGGTGGAACAGCGGCGACCTGCACGCGCGGGACGAGATCATGCCGCTGGTCACGAAGGAGCTGCGCCGGCTGGCCCAGCACTATTTGCAGGGCGAGCGCGGTGCGCACACCCTGCAGGCGACGGCGCTGGTCAACGAGCTCTACCTGCGGTTGGTTGACCGCAAGCGGGTCAGCTGGCGAGACCGTGCCCACTTCTTCGCCTTTGCCGCCACCTCGATGCGGCGCATCTTGGTCGACCACGGTCGCGCGCATCGCGCTGCCAAACGTGGCGGAGGTGCCGCCTCGATCACGTTGGACGACGCCTTGGGCGTGCCGGATCAGGCGGCGATCGATGTCGTCGCGCTCGACGATGCTTTGCGCGACCTCGCGAAGCTCGATCCGCAGCTGACGCGCATCGTCGAGTTGCGCTTCTTCGCCGGCCTGAGCATCCGAGAGTCTGCGGAAGTCCTCGGCATGGGGGAAGCGACGATCGTGCGTCGGTGGGCGACGGCACGGGCTTGGCTCTACCGTGAGCTGGGCCCGGCGGACTGACGCGCTTCCATCCGCGGCGGCAACCTTGGTTTCCGCGTTCGGCGCGAGGGGATATCCTTGGTGGGTGGCTCGACAGTTCTGGCACGGAAGCCGAGCCTCGACGGCCTGGATTCGCCGCAATCATCATGAACGGACGCTTGTTTCTCTCTCAGTTCGACTCGTTGATCGAACGCCTGGATTCGGTGGGGATTCGCGTGCCCGAAGACAGCGCGTTGATCGGCCTTGCCAACGATCTTGTGCCGGTGATCACGCATGTCCTGCGTGAGAGCCTGGCCCTGATGGTTGCAGTCGAGCGAACCTTCGACAGCGCCCACGAGCGGCGACCCATCGGGGCCGAGGCGTTGCCTGACTCCCTGCCGGAGATCGCCAAGCTGATCGCCGCGGAGACTGCCGAACGGGAGGTGGTGGACCTGGCCTACTTCGCACAGATCGAGCTCCAGCACGCCCTGGAGTCCCTGCAGCGGGCCCAGGACCACGACGATCCCGTGCTGGTTGCATCGTCTTGCGAATCGAGTCTGCAGCGCGCCCGCCGCAGCTTGGTCTCACTCGAGAGCACGTTGCACGAGTTCGAGGAGCTGGAAGCACCGGCGCGCCACTGGGTCGATCTCGAGATGTCCTTGCAGATTCGTCGGCTCTACCGAAACCTGCGGGAGGACATTCTGGCGCGTCGGGCGGGTGACGAGGCGGTATCCGAGAACGTTCTGCGCAGGGTCCTCTATCGGCTGGTCGGCTTCCGAGAGCTGCGGATCTACCCCTTCCTGCGGGTCGATGATCGGGTTCACTTGCGCGAGCTGCTGCGCCGGATGGTCTTGTGGCTCAATGGCAAGGAGCGAAGCCTCGAGGATGCCCGCCAGCTTTGGAGCTCGCTCTATGACTTCGCCCAGGTTCTGGCCCAGGTGAGCTACCGGCAAGAGCTTCGCGAGCACGATCTGGCGCTGATCAAGAAGGCCCACCATCTCCTCTTCGACGGTACGGTTCCGCTCAGCCGGGTACCGGAGACCTTGGTTGCGGAGCTTCACGCCCTGCTCGGGCTGGACGAAGATCTGGATCGGCTGATCCTCGATCCGGATCGTGTGCCGGTCGCGGCCTGGTACGGTCCGCTCAGCACCCATCTCGAACGCCTGGACAGTCAACCGCGCGAGCCGTTGGTCCCGCAGGGGTTCGTTGCTCGCTGACGCCACGCATGCCCACGGATTTCTCTCGGCTCACGCGCCACGGTCCCCTCATCCTGTTCGGACTTCTGTGGCTGGGCGTCGCAATTTTCACCACGGGCTGCATCGGCAACCGCATGCACTGGCCCGACGAGAGCATCCTCGAAGGGGACGGTCACGCGATCGCTTTCGTCGAGTTGGATGATCAGGGAGAGCTCTGGGCGCCGTCACAGGTCAATCGGGCGCTCGACCGCATCAGCGAGGCCAATCGCCATCCCGACGGTGCGATCATGGTGCTCTATGTTCACGGCTGGGGGCACAACGCCTCGGCCGAGGACACGAACGTCGAGGGTTTTCGCGCGCAGCTGGCGCGCATTGCGGCGGGGGAGCGGGTGCGATCCCCCGACATGCCGCGGGAAGTGGTCGGGATCTATGTCGGCTGGCGAGGCAAGACGAGTAGCTTCCTGCCGTTCAGCATGCTCGCCTTCTATGGGCGTCGCGGCGCCGCTACCCGGGTGGCCAGCCTGTCGACCACCGAGACCATCTACCGCCTGCTGATTCACACCAAGCGCAACCGGCAGACCACAGTCGTCTTGATCGGCCACTCCTTCGGCGGCATGATTCTCGAGACGGCGCTCAGCCAGGCGCTGGTCGGTTTTCTGCTGCAGAATGACGAGCAGGAAGAAATCGACTTCCCGGCTGACCTCGTTTTCTTGGTCAATCCCGCCTCGCAGTCGATCCAGGCCAAGCAATTCGTCGAGATTCTCGAACGTCATCGCCTGCGTCTCTATCGCACCGATGCGGAAGGGCAGAAGCGTTTCGAACGACCGTTGATCGTGTCGATGACTTCGTCGGGCGACGAGGCGACCGGCGTCGCCTTTCCGGTCGGTCTCGGCATCAAGGGACTCTCGAAGCGCTTTCGACCCTACGGTGCCGAGTACTGCAACGCCGTTTCGTCCCAGAGCAAGAACTACCGGCGTACCCCGGGTCACAACCGCGAGCTGCTCAGCCACCGGGTGACCGCGCAGCCCCTGCCTCAGGTGCGTGAAGAGCCGATGAGCTTGGAGGCCATGGCGGCGGGTCTCGAGGTGCAATACGACCCACTGGCCGGTGTGGATAGCTTCAGCATTTCCGGTACGCGGACCCGTTTCACGATCCAGCGCCAGGTGGCAGCATTCAATGACACGCCGTACTGGATCATGCGCGTGCCGACGTCGATCCTGCCGGACCATGGTGGCGTCTTCGACGCCGAGGTGCAGGAGCTGATGGGTGCGCTGATCGTCATCACCGGAGCCTTGACGCCCGATGTGCGCACCGTGATGGTGCGCGAAGATGGCGTACGCCCGCTGGCGGTCGTTCAGGCGCCCGGCGATCCCGAGAGCGTGCTCTTCCTCGATCGATCGCGACGGATCTACCGCGTTTCGCCCGACGACGGGACCACGTTCTTCGCCTGCATGCCACCGGCTGCCAGCGCGGTCGAGAACAGCCTGGGCTTCTCACAGGCCGGCCGTGTGCTGTACCTGAGCCGACAAACGCCGCCGGACGCGCCTGCCCAACGTTTGGAGGTCATTCGGCTGCGTCTACTCGATGATGACGTGGCGGTCGAAGCACGGCACGAGCTGGAGACAAGCGGGCGCCTGGCCATCGCCACCTTCGATGTCTCGAAGGAGAAAGTCTTCGTTGCCTTGGCTGATTCGCCGCGCATCGAGGTCGCCTCGCTGGCTGACAAGCGCCCTACGCTGAAGCATCTGGTCAGCGTCGGGGGCCTCGCCAGCATCGCGCTTCTGCACTATGAACCGAGCGGGAATCAGCTATTTGTCTCTGACGGAGTCGACAAGATCATCCGCATCGATCTGTCGCGCGCCGAGCTGCGTAGTGAAGTGGTGGCGACGGGCCTCGGTTTTCCGACCGCGATGGCCTTCGATCCGGCGCTCGAGCGGCTCTACGTGGCGACTCGTGAGAAGGGCATTTGGCAAATAGGGTGTTCAGAACATTGCACAGAACGCGCCACCTTCTCCACGACCCCGGAATTGATCAACCCTTTGGCGCTAGCCGTGACTCCCAAAGGCACGGTCTGGGTGGGCGATGCAAAGGCGCATATGTTGCTAGATTTCTCGCAATCTGGCGACCTGCTCGACCGCCACGACGAGCTCCCTCGACGCTGAACCACTCCCTGAATGGGTGCGCCGAATCAGCACGCTCGTTCCAAATCGGAGCGGGCATCCTGGTGCCTCGGTGGGCGGTTCACCCAGGGCAATCTGACCAAGCTGGTAGCGTTGCCGGGATTTGGCACGAATCTAGCGGGGATGCTTCAGGAAGGGGCCGTGGCACGCTCGTTGCTTTAGATTCGTGTGTCGACTGGATCTGACTTGAGGGGAAAAGTACTGGCGACACGGCCAGTGGAAGCTCAGATCCGGAACGCTGAACTAGAAGGAATGGAAGCATGAGTCCACAGCGAACGGGTCGGTATGCCGCCCTTGTATTCATTCTCGCCACGGCGATGCCGGCGTTCGGGCAGCCCGTTCAGACTTACTTCATCCCGGTGGACGAATCGCACGTCCTCACCCAGGCAAGCGCGGTCAACGCGGCCGCGCCGACGCCGCCGGCATCGGACACGGTGCGCACCGTGATCTCGATCTCGTCGATCGCCGACGGCACCGTGATCACCTACGACCACTGGGAAGACGGCTTCGAGCTCGACCTCACCAACCCGGTTCAGGTGACGACCCAGATCATCAACCTCGATGCGGGTGACTTCTCGGTGCTCGAGAACGATGTCCCCGCCAACCCGCGCGACCCGGCTGTCATCTTGTTCGACGCCCGGGACCGGGTGGGCGCCTCCAATCAGGTGGCGGTCACCCGGGCCGGTTGGCGCCTTCAAGAAGGCACCTTGCTCGCTGGCGCGGTCGAAGTCTTCCCGACCGTCGACTGGGGGACGAAGTTCGAAGCCCCGATCGGCGAGAATCTCCCCGACAACGCCTTCGAGCTCGTGACCGCCTCGGTGTCGGCCTCCGAGTTCGGTGCCGTTCTCGAGATCGACCTGGACGGTGACGATATCGTCGATGAGGTCCGTCGCCTCGGCCCTGGTGAGAACACCTTGATTCTCGACGTCGTCACGGGCGCATCTTTCACTTCGTCCGATCCAGTTCAGGTTCATCTCCTGACGGGTGACCGCAACTCCAACTTTGCTGGACGCTGGTACAGCCTCGTGCCGCTCGAGCAATGGAGTGACAGCTACTACAACTCAGTGGGCTCGGCGTCGGACGGCACGCCGACCGCGGTGCTGCTCTACAACCCCGGCACCAGCGCGATCACGGTCACGCACGAGACCCTCCAGACCCCGACCGCCACCACCAGCTTCGAGAACACCACCGCCGGTGTCGTCGACGGCGCCACGACCTGCGCGGCACCCCTGGTGCGCACCTTCAATGTTGCTTCGGCGAATGAGGTGGCGGGCGTGGAGCTCGGCTTCGTCGCCAACCACGCCTTCCGCGGAGACATCCAGGTGACCCTGGAGTCGCCGGCCGGCACGCGCGTGGTGGCGATCGCCAGCAATGGTGGCGATGGCGACGACAACTACGATCTGCTTCTCGATGGTGCGTCGACCAACGCCATCGACGACGGCGGTCCGGACAACACCGCGGCGCCGTTCTACGACCGCCTGGCCGCGCCGTCGAACAGCCTCGGAGTCTTCGCCGGCGAGAATCCGTCTGGCACCTGGAACCTCGAGATCTGCGACGTGTTCGCGGGGGCCGATGATGGCAACTTCTTGCGCGCCCGGCTCGATCTCGAACAGATCACGGGTGCTGCCGCGATCGTCAGCGGCACCGTTTCGGTACCGGCTGGCGGTGTCTCGGAGTTCACCATGCCGGTGGATTCAGGCGGACACTTCTTCACGGCTTCGAATGAGTCCTTCCTCGCACTGACGGCCACCGACATCGACGACACGGGCCACGACTGGGGCTTCGCGATGCTGCCCGAGGAGAATCTGACCACCACGCTCGTGGTCGGTTGGGCACCGGGACGCGATCCGACCTCGGCGACCAACCCGACCGAGAACGGCAGTCCGATCTGGGTGACCGCAACGGCGGCCACCGACCTCTTCGTCGACTTCGACGGCGACCCGACCACGGGTGCCTTGATCGACAGCGAAGGGAATCGCTACGACCAGCTCGTACCGATCAACAACCTGGAGTCGGTGAAGCTATTCGACACCGGTGACGGCGACCAGAGCGGTGCGCGCATCTACACCCTCGACGGCACGTTGATCACCGCGGCCTGGGGCCAGGATCCGGTCACCGCCAGCGGTGCCGCGCCTGGTCTCGACCTCGGCACGACGGTCCTGCCGATCACCCGTGTGCGGGTGATCAAGGAAGGCGTGTTGGTCGACGACATCGATGGCGATGGCGGGATCGATCCTGGCGAGACCATTCAATACACGATCACCGTGACCAACGTCTCCGACGCAGTGATTCCGACCGCCGAGCTCGAAGACACCGGCCTCGATCCGAACGTCGACTACGTGCCTGGAACCACGGAGGTCGACGGAGCGGCCTTCGCCGACGACACCGTCGGCGCCACGGTGTTCCCGCTCGACGAGGGCGGGATCTCTCTCGGCGCCCTGGTCCTCGATCAGGTGGTGGTCGTGACCTTCAACGCGATCGTCGACGATCCCTTCCCGGGTGGCGTCGACGCTTTGGCCAACGTGGTCGAGGTGCGGGCCGGACCCGACGTCGAGACCGACACCACGGATGTACCGGTGGGCGACCCCGAGTTGATGCTCACCAAGGTTTCGGACGCGGTGGGCGATCTGCAGCCTGGCGACGTCGTCACCTATACGTTGTCGGTCACCAACACGGCTGGTGTGATTCACCGCGGCCTCAAGGTCGAAGATGCCTTGCCCGCCGGCACGTCGTACGTAGCCGAGAGCACTTCCGTTTCCGGCTTCGTGGTCGGCCTGCTGAGCTCGACCTACGACAACACGACGACGGGCGTGCTCGGTGCGACGACACCGTGCACCACGCCGTTGGTCCGCACCTTCGCGGTCACCGACACCTTCGCCTTGACCGCTGTCGAGCTCGGTTTCTCCGCGGACCATGCCTTCCGTGGCGACATACAGATCGTGCTCGAGTCGCCGACGGGAACCCGCGTGACCCTCATCGCGACCTCGGGTGCCGACGGCGACGACAACTACGACGTCCGCTTGGTCGACGGTGTTCCGGGCCGCCTCGATGATGGCAACGCCGACAACACGGCGGCGCCTTTCTTCGACCGTGAGGTCCGGCCCAGCAACGCTTTCAGCCCGTTCTTCGGTGAGAACCCGTCTGGAACCTGGAATCTCGAAGTCTGCGACACCTTCGTTGGCGCCGACGACGGCACCTACTTGCGCAGCCAGCTCGTGGTCCGTGGAGAGTCCTCGGTTTCCCAGGTGAAGACCAACGGCGCCGCAGCGATCAATCCGCTGCTCGATGGAATCCCCGGCAACCTGGTCCTCGCGCCGGATGCATTCGAGCTGCAGCCGGCGCAGGCGATGACCATCACCTACCAGGTTCAGGTTTCGGATCCGCTCGACATCAACACCACGGCCGTGGTCAATACGGCCTTCGCATCGAGCATTCAGCAGCCCTTCCCGGTCGTCGCGACCGTGGTCGACCCGGTTTCGCGAGGCGGCGTGATCGGTGATCGGGTCTGGCTCGATGTCGACGGTGACGGCGTGCAGGACCTTGGCGAGCCAGGTCTCGCCAACGTCACGGTGCAGCTCTTCGATCCGGGGCCCGACGGCGTGCCCGGTGGCGGCAACGACGTGCTGATCGGCACGGCGACGACCGACGCCAACGGTAACTATCTCTTCGACCGTCTCTCTCCGGGCGACTACTTCGTGGCGGTTGACGACGCCACCCTGCCGAGTGGTCTGGCGGCTTCGCCGGGTACCTCGGATCCGAGCAGCGTGGTGATCATCACGGCTGAGGAGGAGATTCTCGACGTCGACTTCGGCTACCGCAACGCCGATCCCAACGCCGCGATCATCGGTGACTTCGTCTGGTCCGACGCGGATGGCGACGGCGCCCAGGATGCGGGTGAAATCGGCCTCGGCGGGGTCGACATGGAACTGGTCGACAGTACGGGTGCCGTGGTCGCGACGACGACCACCGGCAGCGACGGCTTCTACCTCTTTGCTGGCGTAGCACCGGGCGAGTACACCGTGCGGATCGCCGCGCCGGAGCTCGGCGTCGGTGGCTCGCTCGAAGGATTCACCGCCACCACCGGGCCGCAGAGCGAAGGTGGACCGATCAGCGCACCGGTGACAGTCGGTGCGGGCGCGACCGTGCTCGATGTCGACTTCGGCTACACCAACCCGGCCGGCACCTTCTCGGTCGACGACGTGTTCTGGCTCGACCTTGATGGCGATGGCGCCCTCGACGCTGACGAGCCACGCCTCGAAGGAGTGTCAGTGGATCTCCTCGACGGCAGCGGCAACATCATCGCGACTGCGATCTCGGCTGCCGACGGCACGGTCGAATTCGGTGGCCTGCCGCCGGGCTCGTACACGCTCTCGGTGTCGGACAATGGCGGCGCGCTGGTCGGCCTCGGTGGCACCACCACCCCGGCCCAGAATCGTCAGCTGCCGGTGACGATTACCGCCGCGGACGTCTCGGGCGTCAACTTCGGCTACAACGCGATCGGTACCTTGGGCGATCGCATCTGGAACGACGCCAACGGCGACGGCGTGCAGGATCCGGGTGAGACCGGCTTGCCTGGCGTCACGGTCGAGCTGCTCGATCGCAATGGCGTGGTCATCGGCACTACGACGACCGACGCCGCTGGCAACTACGGGTTCGAAGGGCTGTCGCCCGACGAGTACACCGTGCGGGTCGACGTCTCGACCCTGCCGGCGGGCTATGCGCTCACCGGTGACCCCGATGCCACGGCGGACAGCCAGTCGAGTGTGACCCTCGAGCTCGGCCAGAGTGACCTGAGTCTCGACTTCGGCTACCAGAACAGCAGCTTGCCCGACCTCTCGGGCACGGTGTTCGAGGATCTCGATGCCGATGGTCTCGAAGAAGGTGGTGAGCCCGGGTTCGCCGGTGTCACGGTCGACTTGATCGATGCGAGCGGCACGGTGATCGCGACCACGACGACCGACGGCTCGGGCAACTACAGCTTCCCGGACCTGGCGGACGGCGACTACACGGTGGCGGTCACGGATCAGGCTGGTGTGCTCGAGAACTACCAGCTCACATCCGGGCTCGACGCCCTGCCGGTCACCATCGCCGGCGCGGATGTGATGGACATCGACTTCGGCTATGCACGCAATCCCGACACCGCTTCGATCGGCGATGTGCTGTGGCTGGATTCCGATCGTGACGGCACCCAAGGAGCGTCCGAGCCAGGCCTTTCCGGGGTTACCCTCGAGCTCTTCGACGCCGGCCCCGACGGTGTTATCGGTGGTGGCGACGACGTCCTCGTGGGCACCACAGTGACCGATGCTGACGGCGGCTATGTCTTCCCGGACCTGGCGCCGGGCAACTACTTCGTCGACGTCGACGAGACGACACTGCCCACAGGCTTTGCCGAGACCACGTATCCGGTCGGAGTCGACCCGTCTGGGGTGATCCCGCTGTCCGAAGGCGAAGACTTCGACGATGCCGACTTTGGCTACGTCGCGAACGTCGGCAGCGCGCTTGGAGATACCGTCTGGTACGACCTCGACGGCAACGGTGTGCAGGACCCGGGCGAGCTGGGAATTCCGGGTGTCGATGTGGTGGTCAGTGGCCCGTCGGGCAACTTCACCGTGACCACCGGCCCCGACGGAACCTGGCTGCTGCCGGGCTTGGCGCCGGGTGAGTACTTCGCCACCGTCCAGACCAGCACCTTGCCGGCCGGCGTCAACACCACGCCGACCAACGGCGACGTGACGTACCAACTCGATGTCGAGGCTGGCTCGGACTACTACTTCCTGGACTGGGGTTTCGACGGCGGTACCTTCGGCTCGATCGGCGACACGATTTGGCTGGACGAGAACGGCGACGGCGTCGAGAACGCTGGCGAGCCGGGGATCGAAGGGGTCACCGTCAACCTGCTCGACGCGGGCGGCGTGATCATCGCCACGGCCGTCACGGATGATCAGGGCAACTATGACTTCACGGGCGTTCCGGCCGGTGACTACACCGTCGCGGTCAGCGACATCGGCGGCGTTCTGGCCGGACTCAACCTGTCTTCGCCGCCGGTCGGCACGATCATGCTGGCCGCAGGTCAGGACTTCGATGCCGCGGACTTCGGCTATGCGCCCTCGGGCGGCATCGGCTCGATCGGCAGCCTGGTGTGGCGTGACCTCGATGGTGACGGCATTCTCGACAGCGGGGAGGGCGGTCTCCAGGGCGTTACCGTCGACCTCTGGCTCGACGTCAACGGCGACGGCGCGATCACGCCGGGCGTCGACAATCTCCTGCGCACGGAGACGACCAACGCCAACGGCGAGTACGAGTTCACCGGCCTGGTTCCGGGTGACTACATCGTCGATGTCACGGACACGGCTGGCGTGGTGGACGGCTTCACCCTGACGAACGGCGGTATGCCGGGCGTTGACAACACCAGTCAGGTCGATCCCTATGCCGTGACCCTGACCGACGCGGCGCCGAGCAACGAGACGGCGGACTTCGGCTACTTCGTGGCTCCTGGGGCTGGCAACGACATCCTGGGCACGGTCTTCGAAGACGCCAACGAAGATGGCGACTACGACCAGCCTGACGAGCTGCCGGTGGAGGGCGTCACGGTCAATCTCTTCCGCGTGGTCGGCGGTTCGGCGG
The DNA here is from genome assembly GCA_937948815.1 of uncultured bacterium. Taxonomy (GTDB): domain Bacteria; phylum Acidobacteriota; class Thermoanaerobaculia; order Multivoradales; family J023; genus J023. The sequence goes on along the minus strand of CALFAM010000167.1, from coordinate 30,077 downwards.
TCTTCATCGGCACCACGACCACTGACGTCAATGGCGACTACGCCTTCCTCGACCTGCCGGATGGTGACTACGTGGTCGAGGTGGTCGGCAGCGGTTCGCCGGTCGATGGCTTCCGCCAGACGACCCAGACCACGACGGGTGGCGTGCAGCCGGTGACCCTGGCGGGGGCTGACTCGGTGGACAACGACTTCGGCTTCTTCGACGGTGGCGTCATCACCAATCCGGTGACCCTGGCCTACTTCGAGACCGACGGTCAGACGTTCACCTGGGAGACCGAGACCGAAGTCGGCAACCTCGGATTCCACCTCTACCGCTACGAGAAGGCGTCTGATCGCTGGAGCCGCATCAACGGCGAGATGGTGGATTCCCGCGTGGTCGATTCGGTGATTCCGCAGCGCTATCACTACGAGTCGGCGGACGGTCTCGGCGATGCCTACCTGGTCGAAGATGTCGACCTGCGCGGTCGGTCGCGCTTCCATGGACCGTTCACCCCCTTCGAGATCCACGGTGAGCCGATTCGGACCGAGCCGATCGACTGGTCGGGTGTGCGCGCGGCGCACGAGCAGGCGCAGCGAGAGATTCGCCGAACCCGCGATGCGGCACTGCGCAGCAAGTCACTGGTTCTCGACGCGGTCGATCTGCTGGTCAGCGAGCCGGGGCTCTACCGGGTGACCTACGAGGAAATCGCCGCCGCAGGGCTCGATCTCGCGGGTCGGCGAGCCGGCGCCATCTCCCTGACGCGGGGTGGCTCAGCCGTGCCGCGCTTCATCGACGGTCCGGGAGTCTTCGGGCCAGGCTCGGTGATCGAGTGGGTGGCCGAGGGCCGTGACGATCTCTACACCGACACCGAGGTCTACCGCCTTTCGACCGACAGTGGGCAGGTCATCGAAACCGCGACCGCGGTTGCTGGAGAGGTCGTCGAACGACCGGTTCCGGCGTACCTCGAGACCGACCGCTTCGCCCGCCAGCGTTCCTATAGCTTCGGCTCGCCGAATGGCGATCCGTGGTTCGATACGACGATGCGGGCCAGCTCCGGTCCGGTCTCGATCAGCTTCCCGCTGACCCTCGACGACTGGCAGCCGGGGACGGGCCAGGTGTCGATGCAGGTCGATGTCTGGGGTGTCACCAACTGGCCGCAGGCCGGGGATCACCACGTGGTCGTCGAGGTCAATGGCGTACCCATGGCCGATGACGTCTTCGACGGCCTGACCGCACGGTCCTACGCCTTCGAGATCGATGATTCTCTGCTCGCCGGAGACGGCTCCGACGTGCTCGAGATCATCCTGCCCCACGACACGGGCGTGCCGATCGACCTGGTTTACTTCGAGGGCTTCAGCCTGCGGTATCCCCGGGCGACCGTGGCGCGCGACGGCTTGCTCGACGTGACCCTCGACGGCGGCAGTCTGGCGGTTCGAGGCTTGACGAGTGATGATGTCGTCATCTGGGTCGAGGATTTCCACGGCACGCGTCGGCTCAGCGACCCGGTCGGGGCCTTCGGCCCGGCCGGCTATATTGCCGCGGTGCCCGGAACGTCTCGCGGGCAGATCGCACGCTACGTGGTCACGACGCTCGACCAGGCGCGCTCGCCCAAGGTCGTGCCGGCCCGGACGGGTGATGATCTGTTGGTCGGTCCGGCCGAGCTGTTGATCATCTCGCACGGGGACTTCATCGATGGCTTGGCGCCGTTGGTGGCCGCGCGCCAGGCGCAAGGGCTGACGGTACGCGTCGTGGATGTGGCCGAGGTCTTCGGCCGCTACAGCCACGGTGTCTTCGACCCCGAAGCGATACGCGCTTTCGTGGCGGAGGCCGCAAACGAGCTCCGCACGCGCTACGTGTTGCTGGTCGGTTCCGATACCTACGACTACCGAGACTTTGGTGGCACCGGCTCGCTGAGCTTCGTGCCGACGCTCTACGCCCAGACCGACGACATCGTGCGGTTCGCCCCCGCGGACAGCCTCTTCGGTGATCTGGACGGAGATGCCGTTCCCGAAATCGCGGTCGGACGCTTCCCGGCGCGAACCCGTGAAGAGCTCGACAGCATCGTGGCCAAGACCCTGGCGTACGCGGTCGCGACGCCTGTGCGGACGGCGGTCCTTGCCGCGGATGGCTTCGACCGCCCAGGCGACTACTCCTTCCGCCGCGACAGTGAGGCATTGGTTTCGCTACTCGGTGAGAACTGGAGCGTCGAACGTGCCTACGTCGATGATCTCGGAGTCGCAGGTGCGCGCACCAAGCTGATCGATGAGTTTGATCAGGGCGCTGCGCTGGTCAGCTTCTTCGGTCACTCTGGACCGACCGTGTGGAGCTTCTCCGGCTTGTTCACGGCCACGGATGCGTTGGGACTCGGCAACGTCGGCCGCCCTGCGGTCGTGACCCAATGGGGCTGCTGGAACACGTACTACGTGTCGCCATCGAGCCAGACCTTGGGCCATCGTTTCCTGACCAGTGGAGATCGCGGTGCGGCGGCAGTGCTCGGCGCATCGACCCTGACCACAGCGGAGAGCGAGCGGCGCCTTGGTCTGCGGGTGTTCGCCGAGTTGATGGTGCCCGGGCGTCGCCTGGGTGACGCCGTGGTCGAAGCCAAGCGCGATCTCGCCCAGGATGCCGGAACCGATGGGTTGCTCGACGTGCTGATCGGCTGGACGCTGCTCGGCGATCCAACGCTCGAGGTCGTACCTTGAGCAGAAGGCGTGTGCGAGCAAACGCTCGCAGGGAGGGGTGGCGTTGAGCGGGCTTGCCGCGTTGTACCACCGCGACGGCAGGCCGGTCGACGAGGCTGACCTCGCCCCGTTGGCCGCAACCCTGGCGCATCGGGCTATCGACGGTTCCGAGTCGCTGCTGCGGGGGCCGGTTGGGCTGTTGCATGCTCGCTTCTGGACGACACCGGAAGCGCTCGGCGAGCGCCAGCCTGTTCGCACCCACGGCCGCTCTCTGCACCTGATGATCGACGGCCGCATCGACAATCGAGACGAGCTGATCGCCGACTTGCGACTGGGCGCGGACGCGCGTACGCAACTCTCGGATGCACGTCTGGCGCTCCGGGTCTACGAGGCCTGGGGCAGCAGTGGGCTCTCTCGCTTGGTCGGTCCGATGGCGCTCGTGCTCTACGATCGCTGGCGCGACCGACTGTTCTTGTGGCGCGACGCGGTCGGTGGGCGAGGCCTCTTCTACCACCTGTCAGATCGTCTCTTGGTCGTTGGCTCCGAGCCGCAGACCGTGCTCGCTCATCCAGCCGTCGACGATCGGCTCGACGACCAGCGCCTCGCTTCGATGTTCGCTGCCAGTGAGCCGGCGACCGGTGCGACGTTCTTCGGCCATGTTCGGGAGGTGCCACCGGGCCACTGCCTGGCTGTCAGCGCCGAAAAGAGCAAGCTCGAGGCGTGGTGGCAGCCTTCGGTGCTGCCGCGCCTGCGCTACGGGTCGGATGATGACTACGCCGACCACTATCTCGACCTGCTGGAGCAGGCGATGTCGTGCCGGCTGCGGGCCTCTCAACCACCGTCGCTGATGCTTTCGGGAGGGCTCGACTCGGCCGCTATGGCCGCCGGGGCTGCGTACCAGACGACGACTCGCCCAGTCGCGATTTCATGGGGGTTCGACCGCCATACCGACTGTGACGAACGGTGGGCGAGCGCGCCCCTGGTGGCGGCACTCGGACTCGATCACCGGATCGTCAACGGCGACCGTTGCTGGCCGCTGTCGATGCCTGGAAGCTGGCCGCGGAATCCCAACACGCCGGAAGAAAATGGCTACCGTCGGCTGGTCGAAGCCGTCTACACCGAAGCGGCCCAAGCCGGCTCGCGGGTGGTCCTGAGCGGTGTGTTCGGAGACCAGCTCTTCTTGGGCAGTGAGGGAAACCTGTGGTCCCTGCTGCGCGATGGGCGGCTGCGCCATGCCGCGACCGGAGCCTTCACCCATGCCCGTCGAGCCGGGTTGGTCTCCCTGATGCGTCACGCCGTTGCCGGGCCGCTGGCTCAGCACCTGATCGCGCGGCACGCCCACAACTCCTCGATTGCGGCGACCGCAGGGCGCCGCCTCACGCGTCGCACGCAGCCCTGGCTGACCGAAGCGAGCCGATCCCTGCTGCCCGCCTTGGAAGGACGAGACGTTTCCTGGGCACGGCGGCCGATTCAGGCGCGCGCGATGCTGGGAACGCTCGCGTCGCAAGGTGTCGTCCACGAGTCGTGGCATGCGGCGCGGGCCGGCGTCGAGGTTCGGTTGCCCATGCGTGACGCACGCCTGCTCACGTTCATGCTCCAGATTCCGGCGGCGCAGCTCGATCGCCCCGGCCATCGCCGACCGATCGTCCGTCGTGCGCTATCGGGCCGTGTTCCCGAGCTCGTACGCTGCCGCCAAGACAAGACCAGCATGGCGACCCTCTTCCGTCACGGCGTGGCCGCCGAACGGGCATTCATCAGCGATCTGCTCCAATCCCCCGATGCCTTGTGGCCACGGTTCGTCGATCGCGCCTGGCTGCTCGAGAAGCCTTTGGCCGATGTGGCCGACTGGTCCGAATCGCGCTTGTTCGTTCTCTGGCTATGCATCTGCGCGGAAGCGTGGCAGCAACGCCGACACTCACGAGCAACCACGCTCTGCTCGTCTCAGGGGCGTACGGCGTAGCCTTTTCGGCCTGGCGAGGACTAGATGAAGCAAGATTCCACACAACGGCCCGTGGCCTCGGCGGACTCCGCCGCCACCGACCGAAGACCCTATCGTTCACCGCACATCTCGTTCTACGGCGATGTGCGGGCGCTCACCATGGGGCCTTCGGAAGGGATCGGCGAGAGTGGCATGCCCCTCCTGTTTCGGGTGAGCGGGGTCGGGCCGTCCGGGCCGCCCCGCCGCTGACCGACGCGCGGCGCCATCGCGAAGCGCGTCTTCGCCTCCCAGCTCGCCTCCACGGCGACGCCTCAGCTTTCGAAGCTCACGGGGCCGACGTCGCCTGGCCTTCCTGACCCCTTGTCGTCGCAGCGCCTGCCTGGGCGAAACGCATAGACGGACATCGCGGTTGCGACGGGTTCCCGAAGGCGTACCTGCCTGGGTCGCGCCAGGCTAGGCGTTACGGTGCCGCTTGGGCCAGTTTTCCCTTGGATGATTGGCAGACGTTTTCCCTCATGCGCCACATTGAGGCGTTATGGGTCAAAGAAGCACGGTGTTCGCCACTGGAATCCGTTTTGCACCGCTCACTCGTTCCGGGTTCGTGATGATTGATGGGGCTCGCTGCCGTCGGGATGGTGGTGTGCGATGCCTGAGCTGATGGCGAGGGAGTCGAAGTTTGAAAGCATTCCATGCGGGTGTGTGGGCGTCGCTAGTCGTTACAATGTTGGCGGCCGCACCGCTCTTGGGACAGCCGGTTCAAGTCTACTTCGTACCCATAGACGAGTCCCACGTACTAACGCTCGCGGAGGCGATCAACGCCGCGGCGCCCACCCCGCCTGCTTCAGATACCGCGCATACCGTGATTTCGCTCTCGTCGACCTCCGACGGGACGGTCGTGACGTACGACCATTGGGAGGATGGCTTCGAGGCAGATCTCGAGAATCCCGTTCAAGCGTCGACGCAGATCATCAATCTCGATGCCGGAGACTTTTCGGTGCTCGAGAACGACGTGCCGGCCAATCCGCGTGATTCCGGGGTCATCCTCTTCGACGCCCGTGATCGCATCGGCGCCTCCAATCAAATTGCAGTGACCCGAGGCGGCTGGCGTCTGCAAGAGGGCACTCTGTTAGCAGGCGCGGTCGAGGTCTTTCCGACCATCGATTGGGGGACGCGTTTCGAGGCACCGGTCGGGGAAGACCTGCCCGACGTGGCCTACGAGTTCGTCGCCGCGAGCATCACAGCCGCCGAGTTGGGTGCCATCCTCGAGATCTACCTCGACGGTGATGGCACCGTCGACGAGGTTCGGCGGCTCGGGCCGGGCGAGAACACCTTGATTCAAGGAGTCGTCACAGGGTCTGTTTTCACTTCGTCTGATCCCATCGAGGCCCATCTCCTGACGGGCGACCGTGCTTCGAGCTTCGCGGGCCGTTGGTACAGCATGGTGCCGACCGAAGAGTGGAGCGACAGCTACTTCAACCCGGTCGGTTCGGCCAGTGATGGGACGCCGACCACGGTGACGCTCTATAACCCGGGGACCTCGGCGATCACCGTGACCCACGAGACGCTGCAGGTGATGACGGCGACGACCAGCGTCGAGAATACGACTCCGGGAACGATCGATGGCACGACGACCTGCGCTGCCCCCTTGGTGAGAACCTTTGCCTTTGCCTCGACGACGGCCGTCGAATCCGTTCAGCTGGGCTTTGTGGCTGACCATGTTTTCCGTGGCGATATTCAAGTGACCCTCGAGTCGCCATCCGGCACGCGGGTGGTCGCGATCGCGAGCAATGGTGGTGACGGCAACGACAACTACGATCTCCTGCTCGATGGTGCTTCGGCCGCCGCGATCAATGACGGAACGGTGGACAACACGGCTGCGCCCTTCTATGACCGAACCGCCGCGCCATCGAACAGCTTGGGAGGATTCTCCGGAGAAGACCCAGCAGGGACGTGGACACTCGAGGTCTGTGACACGTTTACTGGCTCGGATAACGGAACTTTTCAGCGGGCACGTCTCGACATCACGCAAGCCACCGGCGCGCCGACGGTCGTTTCGGGAACGGTATCGGTTCCGGCGGGCGACGTTGCGACATTCACCATGCCCCCCGACTCGGGTGGTCACTTCTTTACCGCCACGGAAGAGCCATTCTTCGCCGTCACGGCAGTCGACTTCCTGACCACCGCCCACGATTGGGGCTTCACGTTGCTTCCGGAAGACAACCTGACCACCACGCTGGTGGTGGGGTGGGCACCCGGACGTGATCCGACCTCTGCGACCAATCCGACGGAAAATGGGAGTCCGATTTGGGTTACGGCGAATGCCATGACCGATCTTTTTGTCGACTTCGACGGGGATCCGACGACCGGCACGTTGATTGATGCACAGGGGAATCGGTACGACCAGCTCGTACCGATCGAGAATCTCGAGTCGATTCAGCTTTTCGATACCGGAGACGGTGACCAGAGTGGCGCGCGCATCTACACCCTCGATGGCACGTTGATCACGGCCGCATGGGGACAGGATCCGATCACCGCCAGTCCAGCAGCGCCGGCGCTCGATCTTGGTACGACAGTCTTGCCGATTACTCGCGTGCGCGTGGTCAAGGAGGGACTGCTGATCGATGACGTGGATGGCGACGGCGGAATCGATCCCGGTGAGACGATTCAGTACACGATCACGGTGACCAATGTGTCCGATGCGATCGTTCCGACCAGCGAGCTCGAAGATACGGGGCTCGATGTCAATGTCGATTACGTGCCGATGACCACAGAAGTCGACGGTGTCGCGCTGGCGGACGATGGGACTGGAACGACGGTCTTCCCGCTCGATGAAGGTGGCATTTCGCTCGGTGCGCTGGCCATCGATCAGGTCGTGGTGGTGACCTTCAACGTGACCGTCGACTCACCCTTTCCCGGTGGCGTCGAGGGATTGTCGAACGTGGTCGAAGTGCGAGCGGGACCGGATGTCGAAACGGATACGACGGATGTTCCGGTCGGTGATCCAGAGCTCGCGCTGACCAAGGTGTCGGATGCGGGCGGTGATGTCCAGCCTGGAGATGTCATCACCTATACGCTCTCGATCTCCAATACCGCGGGTGTCGTGCACCGAGGGCTCAAGGTCTTGGACACGTTGCCGACCGGGGTCGCGTACGTGGCCGAGAGCACGTCCGTGTCTGGCTTTATCGCGGGCGAGCTCAGCTCGACCTATGACAACACGACAACAGGTGTGATCAGCAGTGCCACGCCGTGCACCACGCCGCTGGTGCGTACCTTTGCGGTGACCGACACGTTTGCCCTGGTCAGTCTCGACCTCGGCTTCTCTTCGGATCATGTATTCCGAGGTGATATTCAGGCCACGCTCGAGTCGCCCGCAGGCACTCGCGTGATCGTCATCGCGACGTCTGGCGCGGACGGTAATGACAACTATGACGTATTGCTGACGACGGGTGCAGGTGCGCTCAACGACGGCTCCGCGGATGACACGACCGCACCCTTCTTCGATCGTTCCGTGGAACCGAGCAATGCGCTTTCAGCCTTCGCCGGCGAGGTCGTGACCGGTACCTGGCAGTTGGAAATCTGCGACACCTTCGTCGGCGCCGACGACGGAACGTTCTTGCGCAGCCAGCTCGTAGTGCGTGGGCAGAGCACCGTCGCCGAAGTGAAGACCAACACCGCGGCGGCAGTCAGTCCGCTGCTGGACGGTATACCCACGAATCTGGTGCTCGCGCCCGACGAGTTTGAGCTGCAGCCTGCCCAGGCGATGACGATCACGTATCAGGTTCAGGTCGCCGACCCACTCGACATCAACACGACGTCGGTGGTGAATACCGCCTTTGCGTCGAGCATCCAGCAGCCGTTCCCGGTGGTCGCGACCGTGGTCGATCCGGTGAGCCGCGGTGGTGTGATCGGTGATCGTGTGTGGCTGGATGTCGACGGTGATGGCGTACAAGAACTCGGTGAGCCGGGTCTGGCGAATGTGACCGTCGAGCTGTTCGACGCCGGGCCGGACGGTATGCCGGGCGGTGGCGACGACGTCTCGGCGGGAACCGTGACGACGGATGCCAATGGCAACTACCTTTTCGATCGCCTGTCACCTGGCACCTACTACGTCGATGTCGATGGCGCGACCCTGCCAAGTGGGCTCGCCACATCACCTGGCACGACCGATCCGAGCAGCGTGGTGACGATCACGGCGGAAGAAGTGTTTTTGGATGTCGACTTTGGCTACAGCAACGCGGACCCCGCGTCGGCCATCATCGGTGACTTTGTGTGGTCGGATGCGGACGCGGACGGTGTTCAGGACGCAGGTGAGATTGGCTTGGCCGGAGTGGATGTCGAATTGATCGACGGCACTGGCGCGGTCGTGGCCACGACGACGACGGGAAGCGATGGCTCGTACCTCTTCGCTGGCGTCACTCCCGGTGAGTACACCGTTCGCATCGCGGCCGCCGAGCTGGGCACCGGCGGCACCCTCGAAGGCTTCAATGCGACCACCGGGCCGCAGAGTGAAGGTGGCGCGATCAGTGCTCCCTTGACGGTCGGAGCTGGCGAGGTCGTGCTCGACGTCGACTTTGGTTTCGACGCGCCGACAGCGACCTTTGCCGTTGATGACGTCTTCTGGTTGGATCTCGATGCGGACGGCAATCTCGACAGCGACGAACCGCGTCTCGAGGGTGTGACCATCGACTTGCTGGACGCCGGCGGCAACGTGGTGGCCACGACCACCTCGGCGAGCGACGGCACGGTCTCCTTCGCAGGGCTGCCGCCGGGCTCGTACACCTTGTCCGTGTCGGACAACGCCGGTGTCTTGGTTGGACTGGGTGGAACGACGACGCCTGCGCAGAGTCGCGCGCAGTCGGTGACCATCACAACGTCCGACGTTTCCGGCGTCAACTTCGGTTTCAACGCAGTGGGCACGCTTGGTGACCGCATCTGGAACGATGCCGATGGCGATGGTGTTCAAGATGCCGGGGAGACGGGACTACCCGGCGTGACGATCGAGTTGCTCGATCGTGGTGGCATGGTCATCGCCACGACCACGACTGATGCGGCTGGCAACTACCTGTTCGAAGGTCTGGCGCCGGAGCAGTATTCGGTCCGGGTCGACGTGGCGACGCTGCCGGCCGGTTACGCATTGACCGGTGATCCCGATGGGACGGCCGACAGCCAGTCGACAGTCGTCCTCGACTTCAATCAGAGTGATCTCAGTCTCGACTTCGGTTACCAAAACGCGAGCCTGCCCGATCTCTCGGGAACCGTTTTCGAGGATCTGGATGCCGATGGTCTCGAGGAGGCCGGCGATCCGGGCTTCACCGGCGTGACTGTGGAGCTCCGCAACACCGCGGGCGTGGTGCTCGCGACCACCTCCACGGATGCGATGGGCAACTACACCTTCCCGGATCTCGCGGATGGTGACTACAGCGTCGTGGTGACGGATCAGAACGGCGTGTTGGAGAACTACCAGCTCACCTCGGGTCTCGATGCCCTGCCGGCGACCATTGCCGGTGCCGATGTCATGGACGTCGACTTCGGCTATGCGCGCAATCCGGACACGGCCTCGATCGGCGACGTCCTGTGGCTCGACGCGGATCGAGATGGTGTCGAAGGGTCTTCCGAGCCGGGGCTCGCTGGGGTCACCCTCGAGCTCTTCGATGCCGGCCCGGACGGTGTGATCGGCGGCGGTGACGATGTCTTGCTCGGGACGACGGTTACTGATGCCAATGGCGGCTATGTCTTCGACGGCCTGGCGCCGGGCAGCTACTTCGTCGATGTCGATGAGTCGACCCTGCCCACGGGCTTCTCGGAGACCACCTACCCGATGGGCGTCGATCCTTCCGCGGTGGTCCTGCTGTCCGAGGGCGAGAATTTCGATGATGCGGACTTCGGCTACCAGGCGACCACCGGCAGTGCCGTGGGCGATACCGTCTGGTTCGACCTCGACAGCGATGGCGTGCAGGATCCCGGCGAGCTCGGAATTCCGGGTGTCGACGTGACGGTGAGCGGGCCGTCCGGGAACTTCACCGTCACCACGGGTGCTGACGGCACCTGGCTGGTGCCGGGTCTGGCACCGGGCGAGTACTTCGCAACGGTGGATACCTCGACGCTGCCTGCTGGCGTTTCCACCACGCCGACCAATGCCGACGTCACATATCAGCTCATGGTCGAAGCGGACGTCGACTACTACTTCCTGGATTGGGGCTTCGCCGGCGGCACCTTCGGCTCGATTGGCGACACCATTTGGTTGGACGAGGATGGTGATGGTGTCGAGGACGGTGGCGAGCCAGGGATCGCCGGTGTCACGGTCAATCTGCTCGACGTCGGCGGCGCGATCATCGCAACGACGACGACCGACGATCAAGGCGGCTATGACTTCACCGGCGTTCCTGCCGGCACCTATTCCGTGGCTGTGAGTGACATCGATGGCGTGCTGGCGGGGCTGAATCTTTCCTCAGCACCGGTGGGCATGATCACGCTCGCTGCCGGTCAAGATTTCGATACGGCGGACTTTGGCTACGCGCCATCCGGTGGCATCGGCTCGATCGGCAGTCAGGTGTGGCGCGACCTCGACGGCGGTGGAACGTTCGATGCCGGCGAGAGCGGTCTGCAGGGTGTGACGGTCGACCTGTGGCTCGACGTCGACAATGACGGCGTCATCACGCCGGGAGTCGACAACCTCTTGCGTACCGAGACCACAGGTGCCAACGGCGAGTACGCCTTCACTGGGTTGGTGCCCGGCGACTACATCGTCGACGTCACCGATACCGCTGGGGTGACAGCCGGCTTCACACTCACCGATGGCGGCATGCCTGGGGTGGACAACACGAGTCAGGCGGATCCCTATGCGGTCACCCTGACGGACATCGCTCCGAACAACGAGACGGCCGACTTTGGCTACTTCCTGGCCGCTGGCAACGACATCTCGGGCACGATCTTCGAGGATGCCGACGAGGATGGCCTCTACGACCAGCCCGATGAGCTTCCGGTGATGGGTGTGACGGTCGACCTCTTCCGGGTCGTCGATGGCATGACCGTGTTCATCGGCACCACCACGGCAGACGTCAATGGCGACTATTCCTTCACGGACCTGCCGGATGGTGACTACGTCGTCCAGGTCGACACGGGAGGCTCGTCCGTGGATGGCTATCGGCAGACGACGCAGACCGGGAGTGGTGGCGTTCAGCCCGTTACCTTGGCGGGTGCGGACTCGGTCGACAATGACTTCGGCTTCTTCGACGGCGGCACGATCACCAATCCGGTGACCCTGGCGTACTTCGAGACCGATGGCCAAGTGTTCGAGTGGGGCACCGAGACCGAGGTCGGCAACCTCGGCTTCCATCTCTATCGCTTCGACAGCGAAGCCCAGCGGTGGCAGCGGATCAACCCGGAGATGGTGCCTTCACCCGTGGTCGATTCAGTGCTGCCGCAGTCCTATCGTTTCGTCTCGGGTATGACCTCCGCCGATGCCTATCTGCTCGAGGACGTCGATATTCGTGGTCGGTCTCGTTTCCATGGCCCGTTCAAAGCATTCGAGGTTCACGGCGCCAAGGTGCGGTCGGCGCCGATCGACTGGCCCGCGGTTCATCGCGCCCGTCAGCAAGCGTACGCGCGTCGCCCCGAAGTCGGTAGCGTGGCGGCCGTCGATCTTCGGGTCGACCGACCAGGCCTGTATCGTGTCCGCTACGAAGACCTGGCTGCGGCAGGGCTCGATCTCGCCGGCGTGCCGAGCGAATCCTTGGCGATGACGCGTGGCGGCACGGCCGTACCGCGATTCGTAGACGGTGGCGCGATCTTCGGCCCAGGCTCGGTGATCGAGTGGGTCGCGGACGCACGCGACGATCTCTACACTCAGACCGAGGTCTATCGGCTTTCCGAAGAGCCATCGGCCGCAATCGAGGTGTTCACCGCGGTGGCGTCGCAGGCGATTCACCGACCCGAGCCGTTCTATGTCGAGACGGATCGCTTTGCTCGCCAGCGGTCCTACAGCTTCGGCTCACCCAATGGTGATCCGTGGTTCGATACATCCTTGCGGGCGGCTGGCGGACCGGTGGCGGTGAGTTTCCCCCTCGTGCTCGAGGATTGGCAGCCGGGTGGCCATCCCGTGACCGTGCAGGCGGACGTCTGGGGTGTCACCAACTGGCCGCAGCAAGGTGACCATCACGTCGAGATTCGGGTCAACGGCATCACCATGGCCGACGAGGTCTTCGACGGGCTGACCGCGCGCTCGTATACGTTCGAGGTGAGCGATGCCTTGCTGGCGGGTGACGGAACTGACGTTCTCGAGGTTGTGCTTCCCCACGATACGGGCGTGCCGGTCGATCTGGTCTATTTCGAGGGATTCAGTGTGCGCTATCCGCGCCTGACACGGGCACGAGACGGCCTGCTCGACGCTACCTTGGCCGGTCGGAGTCTGGCGGTGGATGGCCTGACCGGAGAGAACGTGGTGATCTGGGTCGAAGCCCCGGACGGCACGCGCAGGCTGACCGATCCTGAGATGACGGAGACGGCCTTCGGCTACCGGGTCAACGTTCCTGGCCTCGCGTTCGGGCAGACCGCGCGGTACGTGGTGACCTCGCTCGATCAGGCGCGGACGGCCGAAGTCGTACCCGCACGTCTCGGCGGCGAGATTCTGAAAGGCGACGCCGAGCTGCTGATCATCAGTCATGGCGACTTCCTCGATGGCCTCGCGCCTCTCGTCGCGGCGCGCCGGGCGGAAGGACTGACGGTACGTGTCGTGGACGTTGCCGATGTCTTCGGTCGCTATCGGCACGGGGTGTTCGACCCGGTCGCGATTCGCGAGTTGGTGGTTGATGCGGTCGCGCACCTGGGCACCCGCTATGTGCTGCTCGTCGGCTCGGATACCTACGACTACCGTAACTTCGGCGCCAGTGGCTCCATCAGCTTCGTGCCCACGCTCTATGCGCAGACGGACGACATCGTCCGCTTCGCCCCGGCGGACAGTCTGTTCGGCGACGTCGACGGCGATGGTGTTCCGGAGGTCGCGGTCGGCCGCTTCCCCGTTCGCACGGCGGCCGAGCTCGACAGTGTGGTGGCCAAGACCCTGGCGTATGCCACAGCCACGCCGGCCCGTACAGCCATCGTGGCCGCGGACGAGTTCGATCGGGGCGCTGCTTACTCGTTCCGGCGAGACAGCGAAGCGGTCGCTGCTCTGCTGGGTGAAGGCTGGACGATCGAGCGTGCCTACATGGACGACCTCGGCCTGGCGGATGCCCGCACGAAGCTGCTCGACGCGTTCGATCGAGGAGCGGCGCTGGTCAGCTTCTTCGGCCACTCGGGGCCGACCGTGTGGAGCTTCTCGGGTCTGTTCCGTGCTTCCGATTCAACGAACTTGGGCAATGTCGGCCGCCCCGCCGTCGTCACCCAGTGGGGTTGTTGGAACACCTACTACGTGTCGCCATCGAGCGAGACGTTGGGCCATCGTTTGATGACCAGCGGCGATCAAGGAGCGGCCGCTGTCCTCGGTGCGTCGACATTGACCACGGCAGAGAGCGAGCGTCGACTCGGTCTGCGCCTCTTTGCCGAGCTGAGGGTACCTGGGCGCCGTTTGGGCGATGCGGTCATCGAAGCGAAACGTGATCTGGCATTCGATGCCGGCACCGAGGGCTTGCTCGACGTGCTCATCGGTTGGACCTTGCTCGGTGACCCGACCCTCGAGGTTCTTCCTTGAAGCAGAGCGTCAACAAGTCTTGATGATCGAACCAGAGAGGTGAGTCGTGTGGGCAAACGAACGGCCATCGTCTTTCGTGGTGACTGAAGATATGATCCATGCAACAGCATGGCATCGCGCAACATCAGGTGGGCGTGTCGGCACACCTGGGTGGTGTGATGCAGGTACGGCTCGATCTTCGGCTGGTCCGCCTGTTTCCTGTCAGGACAAGTCTGGCGGCACGTCGACTTTTGGACCTGAGAAGCAGAATGCGGTACCGTTCGCACGCTATTGGTACGAACGGTACGTCGCTTCGGGGGCCATCTCGTGACCAAGAAACGGTTATTCGAGACCGTCTTGGCATGTGCGCGATTGCGATGCAGACAATGCTTCCTTGCTTTCGTTCTCTCCTTGGCTCCCGGGCGCTGGTATGGATAACGGGCGAAAAGTGCCACGCGACGGTGAGTCGGACTGCCGTGCCCCGCGCGCGCCGGACGAGATGCGTTGGCCACGGAATACACTGATGAGGCTCGTGTCTCGGGTTGATGAGGGATCGATGACGCAATCCAATCGGCTGCCAACGCAGACCGACACAGCGGGCTCTCGCAAGCTTCCGTATCGGTCGCCTCATCTGATCGTCTATGGCGACGTCCGAGATCTCACGCTGGGCCCATCGGACGGGATTGGCGAAAGCGGCATGCCTCTCTTGTTTCGTGCTGGTGTCGGACCATCGGCTCCTCCACGGCGCTGAGTGGAGCGGGCTGTGGCTGCCAATGCATGGTCGGCGGGGGAAGGCTCGCCACCGATCGTCCTGCGGCGCGCGGCCGATGCGTTTACGAGCGCTGATCCTTCCGCGCCCGAACCTCTCGACGACAACTACTACCGAGTCGCCGGGCAGGCAATCTGCTCGGACGTGCGAATACCGAGCCTCGAACCGTTCTCGATCCCGCCCGAAGAAGCTTCGTCGGGTTGTTGCCCACGGCCGGATCGGCACGCGCCAGCGCTGCCTGCGCTCCACGAGCTCGCATCGCTGCCCGTTCGCTTCCACGATGAGGTGTGGCTGGCGCATGCGCATCGCCGCCTCATCGCCCGCGAGTCGGACGACTGGACCGTCCTGTCGACAGCTTCTTGTGCCTCGGTTGCCATCGCTCGATCGGGAGGGTGGATTTGGCGGCTCGACGACCCGGTATCGGAAGACGGCCTGCTCGATGCATTGGTGGTCGGTCCGGCACTGATCCTGGCTTTGGCGGCCCGTGGAATCTTCTGCTTTCACGCCAGCGCGGTATCGGTGGGCGGGCAGGTTCGGGTTTTTCTCGGCCATTCCGGGGTCGGGAAGTCGACGCTGGTCGCCGATCTGTCAGCCTGTCGCGGCCACCCCTGTACACGCCTCGCGGACGACATCCTGCCCTGGTCGTGCCGCGGAGGGACCGCACGCGCTCTACCGGACTATCCTCAGCTCAAGCTTGCCGTTGCGGCGCAACAGGTCGGGCCCGCGGCGCAGCCCCAGCGATTCGATCAGATCGTCGTGCTGACCCACGAATCGCCCGTTCGCGACCAGGTCGAGCGCACCATGATGTCAGTCACCGAGGGGACCCTGGCCTTGGTTCGCCATACCGTGGCCGCCAAGCTCTTCTGGCCGACGTTGCTGGATCGCCATTTCGATGCCTGCGCCATGCTTTGCGAGAGGATCCCGGTGGCCGCCGTCGCCTTCGAGCGTGACCTGAGCCGCCTGGATGATCTGCGGCGCGCACTCATCGACTGAACGAGGCGCCGCAGTGCCGTCGGTCTTGCGCGCCAGGCTTGACGCCAGCGACGCGCTCGGAGGGATGAACGGTCTTGGTGACGGGTTGCCCGTCCCCTAGGATGCTGCGATGACAGCCACCGAGCAGGCGGGAGCGGGCCGCGTGTGGGGACCGCGATTTTGGCTGCTCAACGGCGCCGCTTGGTGCCTTTTCGCGGTCACCAACACGAGCGCAATCTACGCCGATTTGTGGCGAGCGGGGCGGCAAGGTTCGTGGGGCCAGATTCTCACGCAATACCTGGTCTTCTACCTGCCGTGGCTCTTCGTGACCCCCTTGGTGTTTTGGTGGGTCGCCCGTTACCCGCTGGCGCGTGGCGGATGGCATCGTCAGGGCGCAAAGTACCTCCTCTTCATGGCTGGTTGGCTGGCCGTCTACATGCCCACCGAGGCGGCGCTCTACAGCCTCGTCATCCACGGCACGTTGCGGTCGTTTGGCGAGGCCTTCGCCGGCATTCCGCTCAATGCCTGGGTGCTCGACTCGGTGCTGCTGATCGCTCTCTTCGGTGTCGCCAGCGCTCGCGATCGTTCGCGGGCCGTTCGGCAACAGGAGCGAGAGGCATCGCAGCTGGCGGTGCAGCATGCCGAGCTCTCGGCGCGCTTTGCCGATGCTCGTTTGCACATGTTGCAAGCGCAGCTCGAACCCCACTTTCTCTTCAACGCGCTCAACGCCGTGACGGCACTGATTCGCTGCCACGAGCCCGAGACGGCGGTGCGGGCCGTCGGGCTTTTGAGTGAGCTGCTGCGCTACGCCACCCATGCCAGCACGCGTGACCGCGTGACAGTCGCAGAGGAGATTGACTTTGCGGAGGCGTACCTGGGCTTTCAACAGCTCCGATACGGCGATCGGCTGTCTTGCGCGATCGATCTCGATGATGCGGTCGGCGGGCTCGAGATTCCTCCGCTGATCGTCCAGCCGCTGCTGGAGAACGCGATTCGACATGGGGTGGAGCAGATCGATCGGCCGAGCAAGGTATGGCTCTCCGCCGCATTCGATCAGCAGGCACTGATCGTCACGGTACGCAACGCTCCCGGCTCGTTGGCGGCCCTGACTTCGGGTCTCGGGGTCGGTCTGGCCAACACCCGCGAACGGTTGGCGTTGATCTACCGTCAGCCCATCGACGTTCGGCTGAGTGAATCGGGTGGCGGAGTGGATGCCGAGCTGATTGTGCCTCAGGAGATCCCGCTCTGCTCATCGACACCGCATTGGGCGACACTGCCGTGAAAGATCGCGGCTCGAGCGACACTGCTCCCGGCGACACTGCTCCCGGCGACACCGCTCCCGGCGACACCGCTCCCGGCGACAGCGTAGCCAACGATCGGATCCGCGCCCTGGTGGTCGATGACGAGCATCTCGCTCGGATGAATCTGCGATCCCTGCTCGCCCGGCAGCAGGGCTGGACCCTGGTGGCCGAAGCGACCACGGGGCCCGAGGCGACGGAGGCCATCCGGCAGTGGCGGCCGGATGTCGTTTTCCTCGACATTCGCATGCCGGGTCTCAGTGGCCTGGCCGTGGCCCGCCAGCTCGCGGGCCTCGGGCGCCGTCCGTTGGTGGTCTTTGCCACGGCATTCGAGGAGCACGCTCTGGAGGCCTTCGAAGTCGAGGCGGCTGACTACCTGATCAAGCCCTTTTCGCTCGAGCGTTTTCTCGAAACGGTTTGCCGTCTGGAACGTCGTCTCGGCCGTGCGCCTGAGGCGCTGGATCGCGCATCTGGGCGTCACGCATCTGGACATCGCGCGAGGGAACGTGGCGCATCGAGCTCGTCGGGCCGGGTGCTGTCGGTCAAGTCAGTGGGGCGGGTTCGCCTGGTGCCGGTCGACGATGTGCACTGGATCGGTGCGGCGGGCAACTACGTGCGCCTGTACGTGGCGAACGCCTGCTACCTGCACCGAGCGACCCTCGCGTCCATGGAGCGTGACCTCGGCGGAGACGATTTTGTTCGGGTCCATCGATCCACGTTGGTCCATCGCGCCCAGGTGGCAGAGCTCAGAACATCGGCTGCCGGGCGCTACCAGGTGGTGCTGCGCGACGGTACCGAGCTCGAAATCGCCCAACGTTTCAAGACCCGCGTCTTCGCCACGCTCCTGGGCGAGGGCTGATTCTTCCCAATGGTCCCGAACGCCCGTTGGCCTCGGCACACGTCCGTTCGTCTCGGCACACGTTCCTCCGGAAGCGCTGATCACACGAACGTCCGCGCTCGCCCCTCACGCTTTCGCGCCGATCCCTCGCAGTCTGGTGACATCAGGAATCCCGCCCTAACCTGAGCTCGACGAGGCGGCGTCGACGACGACGTCAACGCCGCTGCCATCCATCAGAGCTCGATGCAGGCTGCTGCATTCACAACCAAGGAGTCACCATGAATCCTCTCCGATCGACGCGCCTTACCTGCGCGCTCCTCATGGCCACGTTTGCCGTTCCACAGCTTGCGTCGGGGCAGTTCGTGGAGCCCGATGTCGATGTCATTCGGCTGCTCTCCGGCGAGCAGGACGGCGACTACTTCGGCTGGATTGCCGCCAACGTCGGGGATCTCGATGGTGATGGGGTCGACGAGGCGCTGGTTCCCGCAATTGCCTTTGATGGCTTTGCTGGCCGCGTGACGCTCTTCTCGGGCAGCGATGGCTCCGTTCTCAACGACGTTGTCGGTGCACCTGGTACGGCCTTTGGCTATACCCTCGGCCCCGCGGGTGACGTCGATGGTGACGGCATTGATGACTACATTGCCGGCGGCGGTCAGATCCTCGTCTTCTCGGGCGCCGACCACCACGTGATTCACGATCTGAGCGCGCTCGCGGCCTTCAGTGACGGCGTTCATGGCGCGGGTGACGTCAATGGCGACGGCCACGCCGATCTCCTCATCGGTGAGCAAGCCGCATCGTTCAGTGCCCCGAACGCCGGACGTGTGTCCGCGGTCTCAGGGGCGGACGGAAGTGTGCTGTGGACCCGCGATGGCGCCGCCGAAGGCGATCTGCTGGGCTCGGCGGTCGGCGCGGTCGGTGATGTCAACCACGACCGTGTACCGGACGTCGTGGTGGGCTCCTCTGGGGCGGGGCCCTTCGACGGTGGGCGCGCGCTCGTGCTCAGTGGCGTCGATGGGGCGCTGATCCACACCCTGCAGCCGGCAGACGAGCAAGCTGCCCGTCAGTTCGGTGCCTTCTTCGCATCAGGTGCCGGCGACTTCGATCGCGACGGTGTCGGCGACATCTACATCGGCGACTTTGCCGCCGGCATGAGCGAACGCGAGAACACCGGCGCGGCCTACATCTTCTCGGGACGCACCGGCCGGCGCATTCATGTGTTTCGCGGCCTCGAGCCCGGTGAGACCTTCGGTTTGGGGCGCGGCATCGAAGACGTCAACGGTGACGGGGTCCCGGATGTTCTGGTCGGTGCGATCACCAACAGCATCGGCGCGCCGGCGGCAGGTGCCACCTATCTCTTTTCCGGACGGAGCGGCGCCTTGCTCCGGACGTTCACGGCGACCCTGGCGAACGACAACTTCGGCGGCGACGTGATCGGCACCGGTGACGTCGACGCTGACGGGCTTCCGGACTTTCTGATGACCGCGCCAGGGCTCAGCTTCGCCGGTGTCGATCATGGTCGCGCCTACGTGATCGCGGGCAACGTCCTGCCCTGTCCTGCTGATCTGAGCGGTGATGACTGGGTGGGGCTGCGCGATTTCCTACGCCTGCGCCGGTTGTTCGGTGGCACGGATGAGCGTGGGGATCTGAACGGTGATGGCAGAGTGGACATCCGCGATGTGGTTGTCCTGGTGCGCGACGCGGGGGCGTGCGCGCCAGGATTTCCCCGTTAGATCACGCCGTTCGTCTTCGCGGCTGCGGATCGTCCGCTACAGCCCCCATTCGTGCATCATGGCATCACGCATGACACGGTAGTAGTGGTTCGATCCGTAGCTGGCGAAGTTGGCGACATGACTGGTGTAGATACATGCGAAGTGATCCACCTGTGCGCCAAAGAAGCTCTTGTTGGCGCCCTGCTTGAAGAGAGAGCCCCAGTAGGGATTGAGCGCATTGGAAATGCGCTTCTGGACGCGACGAGCGTGTCGACGTAGGCCCTTGTGCTCGGTGCGTAGATCGCCGAGCAAGGTCTGGATTCGTGCCAGCTCGGGATGGTCTCCCGTGGTCACGTCGTTTCCTTGGGTGAGGCCGCTGTAGAGCGAAAGTACGTCGCCGAGATCGTCCATGCGCGCGCCGAGATCTCCGAGCTCGGTGCGCAGGGCATTCATGACCCGGAGTTGGGCCGACATCTGGCGCAAGGTGGTGAGCTCGTCCTCGAGCTCGCCCGCGACCAGGGCGGTTCGCCAGGTCGAGGAAACCTTGGTCGAGAGAATGTCGCCATAGATGTGGTCGCCGACGTACAACACCTGCTCCCCTGGAACGTCGAGCAATCCCATCAATCCCTCGCGCGAGCCGCCGGCATAGACGCCGCCCCAATCCGGTGTCGGGGTTTCGCCTTGTGGATTTCCCGCCGCGTCGAGGGTGGTGAACGGTCGGTTCTTGCGGAAGAAGTCGGGCTTCCCGGACGAAACGATCACCAGGTCGAAGATGTCGCGCCAGGTCGAACTGCCACCCAGGGCTTCGTCGAAGAGGTAGCTACACAGTGCGTCTGTATAGAACCACTCGGAATTGGTGATCAAGAGAAGCCGGCGATCGCCGAGTGATAGGCGCCGAAGTGCCAGCAAGAGCTCGTCATCGCGCGGCAGGTAGCGCGGCAAATCGGCGAGAATACGCGCTTTCAGTGTGCCGTCGGCATGAATCGCATCGATCGCACGCCGTACATCTTGAGCAAGCTGGCGGTAGCTGTCGAGCGGAAGCACTTCGGGATTCGAGCGGCTCAGATGAACCAGCTCCGAGAAGATGTTCACCTCGGGCATCTCGAACAACGTGTCGGCAATGTAGTAACGGTCGCTCGAAGGGTTGACCGGCTCGTGACGATACAGGCGTGCGCGCTCGGCCACGTCGAGGTACTCGCGTCCCAGGTAGGCGCGGCCGACGTAGCGGTGACGGCTCATCTTGATCACGGTGCCGGCTTCCACATCGAGCATTAGGCCGCGGCGAGCGAATTGTGGGCGGGCCTCGGCTTGCAGAATGGCGCGAGGATAGCCGTGCGCCGTGACCATTCGCTCGAGGCCGAGGCTGAAGATCAGCTCGGTAAGCGCGTCATGGTCATAGGCGGCAAGGGTCCAATCGAGGTCGAAGCCGACGAAGCGGATGGTCTCCATACGCAACGTGCGGTTGACGAAGACCCGTCGATTCTCGGACGGCATCGGGTGCGCGAGTGCATGAGCGAGTAGCCGTCGGGAAGCCGATTCGGGCAGCGCGTTCAAGATCTGTGGGTCGAGCAGGCTGGCGCCGTTTGCGATCATGTTTCCACCGCCGAGCCGTAGAGAATGTCTTTCATGTCCTTTCCACGTGCCTTTTCGATTCGCGCGTAGCGCCGCTGGAATTGATTCATCGCGAAGCCTGTAAAGGTCTCCAGCTCAAGGCCGAAGGGCATCGAGTCGTATTGCGCGAAGATCTCCCCCACAGTTCCGATGGCCATCGGCAAGAGTGTGTTCATGCGTGCCTCGATCGCCTGCCACACTGGGTCGCCATGCTCGGCAACGAGACGAGAGAGCAGGTAGACACCATAGGCCAGATGGCGCGACTCATCGCGCTTGAGGTTGGCCACGGCAGCTTGCATGCCGGGCATCAGATCGTTTTCGGTCAGCATCTGGTAGTAGGCGTGGTAACCCGTCTCGGCGAGGACGCCTTCGACGATCATGTTGTAGACCACCGATGCCTCAGCCTGTGCCACGGGGGAAGGGTCGTCGCGCAGGCGTCCCATAGCCTCGGGAAGTGCCTGGTAGAACACCGCGTGATAGCTCGGGCCATGAAACCGCGTCAGGTCGCTGCGGTCGCTCGTGACTTCGTCGAGGAACCGACGGAAGCACTCGACATGTTTGGCCTCTTCCCACAGGAAGGCGGTGAGATACATCTCTTCCTCGAGCCGTCCTTCGGTCGCGATCACCTGAATCAAGGGCAAGAGGTCGAGGACGACCGATTCTTCGCCGGCCTGAAAGAGGCTGGTGAGATGGAGAATGACCTCTTTCTCGAGATCGCTCGCACGCCGCCAATCCTCGGCGTCGCGCGAGAAGTCAATGGCTTGGGGATCCCAGATGCCGACCTGCTTGGACTTGTTCCACAGGCGCATCGGAAAGAGCTCGGCGTCGAGTCCGCGCTGGCTGGTGGACTGGAAGACGCGCGGAGATACGGTCTCGGTCATCATCGGTCCTCTGAGGTTGGTCGGATGAGCGCGATGTGCGGATTCAAGAAAGGGCTGGCTGGACCCATGCGTGATCCCACGAAAAAGGGCGTCGTGAACGAATTCAGGGCCAGTGGTTGTCGAGGCTCGCGGCTGCGGTGACCAGTGCCTTGGCGGCATTGGCATAGGGAAGTAGTGCGGCTACGGAGCCGCGGGTGAGCTTCATCTTTCCGGACATCAGACCGAACAAAGGGTCGACCTCGCCGGCCAGCACCTGGCGCCAGACGGCTTCGCTCGCCTGAATAATGTATCGCGCGTCGCCCCGGTCGCTGCCGCTCGGTGGGCGTGCCTGGCGGCATTCGCCATGCCAGAGATCGAGGAAGACTCCGCGGTCGTCGTCAGCGACCTCGAGCACCACCGCGCCCTCCCAGTGGGCAGCGGCCTCACGGTAGCCGTCATCGGTCGCCAGGCGATCATGCAGCGCTTGCGCCCACGCAGCGCTGAAAACGTCGAGTGGTTGTTCTTGGGGCTTGTTCACGGCCGCTATGTTAGCAGCCGAGTGCAGCCTCGGCGCGAAGGCGCGGAGCGTGGGAGGGGGACGGTCCGTCGGTCGGAGAAGGGGAGACGTGGCGGGGGGTAGCGAAGGCAGCGTGGTGGCCGGTGCGGCGGCGACTGGTCCGTTTTCCGGCGTGGCGAACCAGTCGCGGCGGTGGCGCCAGCAACTTAGGGGCGCGCTCGGCGTGAGCGGTTGACGACCGGCTCGACGAAGTCGCCGAACGAGATCGGCGTGTTGCCGACCGGGATGGTCGCAAGTGTGGAGAAGTCGGTGGTGTCGATGGCAGTGACCGAGTTGGAACCCTGGTTGGCAACGAACAGTCGTTCCCCCGCGGGCGTCGTGGCCAGGCCGGTCGGGCGAACGCCGACCGGTATGGTGGCCAGCACGCCACCGGTCGTCGTGTCGATGACGGAAACCGTATTGGCGAGCTGATTGGATACATACAAACGTTGATCATCCGGCGACAGATGAACACCGAAGGGGCCGACTCCGGTGGTGAACGTGTTTGTGATCATGAACGTAGCAGTGTCGATCTTGACGACTTGGTTGTTGGACAGCAGCGCGACGTAGAGCGCCAGTCCATCTTGAGAAAGTGCGAGGCCGGTCCCGACCGTTCCGAGGGCCAGTGTGTCCGTCACGGTATTGCTGCTCAGATCGATGGCACAGACCGAGTTTCCAAGATCCGTGGCATAGGCGGTGGTGTTGGACGCGACTACACCGATCGGTTTGTTGGCCAGGGCAACGTTCGAAACCGTCCGGGTTCTTCCTGTCATGTTCATCAAACCCAGTGCGGTATCGCCGAACAGGCCGACGATCGCTTTCGTGCTGTCAGGCGTCACCGTGATCGAAACGGGCTGCAGGCCGATGACGATCTGTTGGTCGACGGAGTTGGTTGCCGTATTGATGACCGTGATCGTTCCGTCGCTTTGGTCGGCCACGTAGGCTTCCTGGACCGTGCTCGAGATGGCCACGCCGGACGGGTCGGCGCCGACGGTGATCGTTCCTTGGACGTTGAGGTTGACGGTGTCGATGACATAGACCACATCATCGAGGGTTGTAACATAGGCCCGACTCTGGGCAGAGATGGGTGTGTGTACGGTCCAGCCAATGACCGCCGCTACGAAGAGTGTACGAAGAACAAACATGAAAAACCTCCCAACGAGGGGCCGGTACTGGCCCGCTCCGTTGCGAAAAGGTACGTAGCAAATTGCCTGCCACCATCGCCGGAACATGTCGGAAATTGCCGTGGGTGCCCATCTTTGGTGGCCCCGATCTACGATTCGCGAAGGATCGCGCTACCATGAAGACTCTTATCTGACCTGGCGACGGACAATTCGCCCAGGGAATCCGAGGAGGCTCGTTGTGCAATCTACCCGCATTGCTTTGATCTGTATTGGTGGCTTGTTTTGCTGTGTGGCCTGGTTGGGCGCCGTCCCAGGCGCAGAGTCGGAATCAGCGGTCTTTCGTGTCCACACGACAGATCCGACATCTTTGACTTTTCTGCGAGCAAGTTACGATGTGTGGGGCCGGGGACACGGAAGGGAACAAGGCGAGGATCCGCACGTCCTGGCCCTTCTGAGCCCCCAGGAAGTGGTCGAGCTCCGCGCGCGGGGACTGCGGCTCGAACGCGACGTCGAAGAGACTGAGGCGATGTGGGTGGTCCAGGAGAGCCTCGGCGGGAGTATCACCCGTGGAGGCGGAACGATCGCTGGTTTCCCGTGCTACCGCACAGTCGAGCAGACCTTCGCGGATCTCCAGGCCCTGGCGGCCGCCAACCCGACGATCGCTCAGTGGGTCGACATCGGGGACTCTTGGGAGATGCTCAACGGCCCGGGTGCCGGCTTCGACATCCCGGTGCTGGTCCTGACGAACCAGGCAATCACCGGGCCGAAGCCGGTGTTTTTGCTCATCGCGGCCATTCACGCGCGCGAGCTGACGACCGCCGAGCTGGCAACGCGATTCGCCGAGCACCTGGTAGCGGGCTACGGCAGCGATCCGAATCTGACTTGGATTCTCGATCGCCACGAGGTCCACATCGTTCCTCAGCTCAACCCGGATGGGCGCAAGGAAGCCGAGGTCGGTGCGTTCTGGCGCAAGAACGTCGACAACGACTTCTGCAGCAATACAAGCTCCCGTGGCATCGACCTCAACCGCAACAGCACCTTCTTCTTTGGCGGTGGCGCGTCGAGCGGTGACCAGTGCAGCGACCTCTTTCGCGGGCCTTCGGCTGCTTCCGAGCCCGAGACCTCGACCATTGAGACGTACATGGCGCAGGTGTTCCCGGATCAGCGGGGGGATGACATGAATGACCCAGCGCCGGCGACCGCCGAGGGCGTTTTCATTTCCCTCCACAGCTTCTCCGAGCTGGTGCTCTTTCCCTGGGAAGGAACCAATACCGACTCACCGAACCATGGGCAGCTGCAGACGCTGGGTCGCAAGTTCGGCTTCTTCAACGACTATTCCGTCTGCCAGGATTGCCTGGGAACGGCTTCCGGCACGACCGTCGACGCGGCCTATGGCGAGTACGGTGTGGCTGGCTACACGTTCGAGCTCGGCACGGCCTTCTTCCAGAGCTGCACGACGTTCGAGAACACCATTTTCCCGGACAACCTTCCGGCGCTGGTCTATGCGGCCAAGGCGGCCCGTCGGCCCTACCAGAACCCGGCCGGGCCTGACGTCACCGCCGCTGCTGTGGCGACCGCCTCGGTGGCTGCCGGCACGCCCGTGTCCCTGACCGCGACCGCGGACGACACGCGCTACGACAGCAATGGCTTCGGCACCGAGCCTCAGCAGCCGATCGCCAGTGTCGGTTACACCGTCGACGATCCGCCCTGGGTGGTTGCGCCGACGCCGATGGCGCCGGCTGACGGGACCTTCAACGGAACGGTCGAAGATGCCGTCGCGTCGATCGACACCACCGGTCTCGGAGCCGGACGCCACATGATCTGGGTCGTCGGTGTAGACGACGACGGCAACGTCGGTGTGCCGACGACGGTCTTCCTCGACATCGTGGGCGGCAACTCGCTATTTGTAGACGGCTTCGAATCCGGCGATACCAGCGCCTGGTCGGACATGACGCCGTAAGAAGTCGCTCCGCATCGAGGACTGGCCCGTCGCAGCCGGTTCGTTCGGCTGGCGAATGAGCTGCCGAGGCCCATCGCTCGGGGCCAGCAATCAGCGGGCGAGGATGTCGTCGATGATGCGCAGATGGTGACGATGATGGAAATCGATGAAGCGTAGCCACTGCGCCGGACGAAGATGGCCGAAGACAGGGTGAGGAGCGGTTGCTCGGCACGCGGTGATGGCCTCGGTTTGGTTGCCGAGTGCGTCGAGGCTGCTACGGATGTTCGTCAGCATGTCGCGAACCGTCGCCAAGTCGGTGCCACGCGGCCGCACGGGTGCTGGTGACTTGCCGATGCCGCGCTTGATGCGGCCGACCGCCAGAATCAGGCGCCCCGCCGCGGTCGGCGAGCCTCCTGAGTCGAGGGAGCCCGTCAGCATGCGGTCGATCGCCTCGAGCGTGCCGCGATCGGCGATCAACAGGTGCTCGACGTGCTCGCCAACTCCCCAGCCCGAGATGTTTGGGCGGGAGGCTGCTGCCGTCTTCTCGTCCGCGAGCAGCGATT
Source organism: uncultured bacterium (assembly GCA_937948815.1). Lineage (GTDB taxonomy): Bacteria > Acidobacteriota > Thermoanaerobaculia > Multivoradales > J023 > J023. The sequence goes on along the minus strand of CALFAM010000167.1, from coordinate 3,575 downwards.
CGAGGGTGTTGGTCTGGGCGAGGATCTTCGCCAGATCGCGCCGGGTCTTGGTTTCGGTGTTGGCCATGGGCGTTCCTCGCGTTGCAGTGTCCTAGCGTTCGGAATCGTGCGCTTGGGTGACGTTGCCGTGTCGATCAGCTTGCCGCACGCCGGACGTCACGGGCGCGGCCTTTGAAGTAGACCATCTTCCACAGTGCGAGGCCGCCAGCTCCGAGATCATAGGGCTCGAAGCGCACCGCCTCGAAATGCTCGGTGAACAAATCCGACCAGGTCTCGAGGGGACGTGGGTGGTCACCACGGTCCGAGCGCGCGAGATAACGAGCGATGCTCGGCTTGGCGGGCAGCACCAGGTCGAGAATGTGAATGTGGCCGTCGTCCGTAAGCTGGGTCGCGAGCTGGCGAAGAATGCTGCGGACGTTCCCGGTGTCAATGTGGTGGAGGAGGCTGTTGACCAGGATGAAGTCGAAGCGCTCCCCCGGCGCCTCGAACGTGCGCGCGTCTGCGACCAGAAACGTGCCGGCAAATCGCGCCCGTGCCGAGGCAATGTAGTCGGCATTGTGGTCGAGCCCGCAGTACGTTTGGTTGGCGAAGCGTTGGGCGTTGGTGCCCGGCCCGCAGCCGACGTCGAGCACCCGCCGTACGGAGGCGAGATCGTTGTGACGTTCGATGGGGGCGAATTTGGCCGCGGCGAACGGCGCCTGCCACCAGGCGTAGAGCTTTGGGTGGCTCATGACTGACGAGAGCCTTTTGAGCAGGGAAGGGCGTTCCGGGCGCCCGGCGTCGCCTACGGGCTGTTCCCGAGCCTGCCCATCCGCTGCCGACTTCGAGGATGTGTCGCGGGATGCGGACATGATGGGTCTCAGGCTCCGACCTTCCAGGTGGCGAGAATCACCCAGAACGTCAAGAGAGAGGCGACGAGCATGCTGACGCCCAAAGCCATGGCACCGAAGATCATGTTGCCGACGCCGAAGCAGATACCGAAGATGGCGGCCGAACCAAAGAGGAACTGCAGCACGGAACGCCGGAAGTAGGGGTTCCAGCCGAGATCGGGATACTTCTCGTAGATGGGACCCCAGAACGTGGGGAAGGGCTTCACCTTCCGACAGAAACGTACGAGATGCTCTTCTTCCGACGGTTTTGTGAGGAACGTCACCGTGACCCAGATGGTCGTGGTGATCATCAGCACGATCGAGAAGCGCCATCCGTAGGAGAGCTGGCGCAAGGCGTCGCCGTAGCCCATCAGGTCGGCGACGCGCGGTGACATCAGATTGCCGAAAATGCCGGAGGAAGCGAGGGCGGTGATCTCGGACCAGGCATTGACCCGCCACCAGAACCACCGGATCACCACCAGGAATCCGTAGCCCGCCGTCAGCTGGGTCAGGTAATACCACGCTTGGTTGACCGACTCGAGCTGGTAGGCGACGAGCACGGCGACGGCGAGCATGATGACGGTCGAGATGCGGGAAGCGCGCACGTAGTGGGCGTCGGTACCGTCACGCTTGATGAAGCGTCGGTAGATGTCGTTGAGCATGTACGACGCGCCGTAGTTCAGATGGCTGTCGACGGTCGACATGAACGCCGCGAGCATCGCGGCCAGTAGCAGGCCGAGCAGCCCGTTGGGGATGAGCTGCACGATCAGCATGGGGTAGCCGCGCTCGGCATCGGCCGTCGCCAGCTCTGGGAAGGCCACCAGTGACACCATCGCGATCAGGATCATCGGCCAGTAGTTGAGCGCGAACTGCACGACCGCGAAGATCAAAGTCGCCAACGAGGCCGATTTCTCGTCCTTGGACGAGACGATGCGCTGATGAATGGCCGACGGCGGGTTATTCCACCAGCGGAACAAGAAGAAGACCAGGAAGGTCTCGAAGAAGCCCGAGCCCGGGCGTGGGATGAAGCGTAGTCGCTCCTCGGTCGCCTCGCCGTACCGTTCCTCGAAGCCGGTGAGCAGGCCAGACATGCCACCGACCGAGTCCAAGGAATAGTAGAGAAGCACGATCAGCCCGACGAGGCCAATGAAGAATTGCAAGGTGTCGGTGGCCGCGATGCCCCACATGCCCGATGCCGTGGTGTAGGCGAGGGTGATCGCCAAGATCACGCCGAGGGTCAGGTGAGGATTCCAGCCGAGAACCACATCGGACACCGTCCACACCGCCTTGATCACCCAGCCGAGGGAGATGGCGTTGAGCATGATGCCAAAGTAGAGGCTCTTGAACAGGCGCATGCCCGCTGCGGCGTTGCCCGAGTAGCGCAGCTCCGTGATCTCGGCGGTGGTGATCACCTCGGAGCGCCGGAGCAACGAAGCGAAAACGAATGCACCGAGTGCGCCGGCGCCACCAAAGACGAAGGACCACGCGTACCAGACGCCTTGGATGCCGTTACTGGCCACCATGCCGGTGATGCCCAAGGGCGTGTCGATGGCGAAAGACGACGCCACCATGGTCAAACCCGCCAGCCACCACGGCAGCGACCGACCGGCGACAAAGTAGTCGTCGACGCTGCGGCCGGCGCGGCGCGAGAAGTAGATTCCGAGCGCCATGGCCATGGCCAGGTAGCCGAAGATGATGGCCCAGTCGAGTCCGGTCAGATGCATGAGGTGGTCCGAAGCATGGGTACCTGTTCTTGCGGTACTGGGTGTGTGCCGAGCATCCGTATGGAGACGGAAGTCAGCGGATGGCGGCATTGTATCGGCGAGTGGTGGTGCCGCGCGGGCTTCGAGACACGTAAGTACAAGGAGAGAATGAAAGCGCGCCGCGCATGCGGGGCCAACCGGAGGCAGATCATGACGACGTCAGGGCAAGGCACGCGACACAGATTGAAAGGCGAACCGCCGTACACACGCGGCCCCTGGCTGCCCGGCTCATCCGCGCGTCGCGCGCGGCGCACCGTGCTGGCTGCCTTCGTTCTCGGGGGCGCCATGTGGCTCGGCGCCGCGCCGAGCGGAGCCGCTGAACAGGTGGGTGCACTCCAAAAGAGCGTGGCCGTCGACGGCCAAAGGGTGCTCGCCATCGATGTCTCGGTCGGCACCGTGAGCATCGAGGCCGGCACCGCCGACCTGGTCACGGTCGAAGCGGAGCTTCTCTGCAGCCGGTTCAACCGTCGTTGCCGACGGCAGGCCGAGCGCCTGGAGCTCGATGTGGACGCGCGATCCGCTGCCATTGCGGTCGATCTGCGCGGCTTGCCGCGCAACGGCCTGGGTGGCGTGCCCCAGGTGGACCTACGGATCCAGGCGCCACCGGGCATGGACGTGGCGGTGTCGATGGGAGTTGGTGAGGTGACCGTTGCCGGCCTGGACGCGGATGTCGATGTCGACCTCGGTGTCGGCAAGGTGCTCGTGGCGCTCGACCGGCAGCAAGCATCCCGTGTCTACCTCGAGGTCGGCGTCGGCCTGGCGACCATCGATCCCTCTCAGGGCGTTTCTCGCCGCTCTGGATTCCTGCTCTTCGGCAACGCCGTACGCTGGCGGGAAGGCGACGGAAATGCCGAGGTCACGGTCGATCTCGGCGTCGGCCAGGCCCACGTCTCCCTTGAATAGCGCTCCGCGACCTCGAGTAGCGTCTCGCGACGTCACCTAG
>CALFAM010000166.1 GCA_937948815.1 uncultured bacterium | reverse complement strand
ATTCAATGTTCGGCAGCGTTCCAGGCACGCCGCCCAGGCTTCGGCCGAGGGGCTCCAGATGCAGTGGCCCGTAGTGGCCCGCGGCCACGATTCCGTCCGCGGCAAGGTGAAGCACCAGCCCGTCACGCTCCGAGCCATCGCGGTCAGGGCCGTCCGGAAGCAACAGGTAGAAGATGCTTCCGTTGCTCGACGTCTCGGCCTGAGCATCGTCAGAAGGCGGCAACCTGAACCGCCCGGCATCGGCAAGATCGGCGAGCTCTTCGCGGTAGCGGTCGCAAACCCTGCGCAGTTGCGCGAGCGTGGCGTCGGCCGCTTCGATCTGGGCCGAGAGAAAGGCGGCAGCCAGGTCCGAGGCGAGGGCGGCACGACCCGCGCGCACCCACGCATAGTCGGCGGTCTCGCCGCGCAGCAGGCGCTGCCGGGTGGTCCCGCGCTCGCGCAGCTCTTCGGCCGCGGGCACAAGCGCAGGGTCTCGAATCACCAGGGCGCCCACTTCCCCACCGTGGATGTGCCGTTTGGCGTGGAAACACCAGGCACCGACCGCAGCCACCGTTCCGAGCGCGCGCCCTGCGTTCGTGGCGCCGAATCCGAAGCTCGCATCCTCCACCAGCGCCAGCCCGTGCTGCGCGGCAAGCTCGAGGACACGGTCGAGGTTCGCCGAGCGTCCGGCGTACGCGGTGGTGACGATGGCCCGTGTGCGGGGTCCGATCGATGCTGAGAGGTGTTCGAGGTCGAGGTCGAGACCGTCCGTTCGGCAGTCGACGAACGTGGGACGCCCGCCACGGGCCAGGCTGGCATTTGCCGCCGACATGTAGTTGAACGACGGCATGGCGACCTCGTCGCCATGCGAGACCCTGACCAGGGCCAAGGCGATCTCGAGCGCGCTGTCGACCGAGTCCATGAGCAGCACGCGGTGAGCGCCGCTGCGCGCAGCGAGCTGGCCTTCGACCCGGCGTGTAAATGGCCCATCACCATCGACCCGCCCCGAAGCAATCGCCTCCTGGACCAACGCGGACTCGGTCCCGACCACATGATTCTGGAAGAAGGGCACGCGCATGATCAGGCGTAGGGCAACGGCAGGCGACAGCACGTGTCGCTCAGTGTTGGGGCGTTCCGTGCGGTGGCGCCCGATACCGTGGCAATCGGCTTTTGGAGCATGCGAGCGCCACCAAGGTAGGGATAGGCAGCCGGGGCGTTTCCGTAAAGGCCCGGCGCAACCACCCGGACCACCGAGAGACCCGTGCGCGCCACGTCGGACGTCGTGACGTCGACCGCGATCGGCGGGAAACCATGCGATGCGAAGCGCTGCACCAGGGCTTCGCAGTCTCCTTCGACCGCCGGAATCGAAGCGAGCGACCGGATCTCGGCATCTCCGATCCGCGCCTCGAGAGCGGGTCGCATAGTCGGATCGAGGTAGAGCTGGAGCTGGCTGAGAAGATCCCAGACATCCCTCCAGTCTTCTCGATAGTCCCCGCGATAGGCCCGATCCGCGCGCCAGGGCTTGAGGCCGAGGCCCGGCGCACCACGGGCCACGTCACGCATGAAGGCGCTTTCCGGATCATCGAGAATGCCGGCCGTGAGCAGCAGATGACAAGCCTCGGCAACGGCCTTGCGCAGCGCCTCACAGGCGTCGGGTCGCGCGGCCAGGCCCAGGGCGAGGGTGCCGTTGAGGAGATTCTCGGCCAGCACACCAATCACCGGGATGCCGAGATCGCTCGGGAAGAGGAAGGCGGACAGCGTGAGCTCACCGGTGGCCGCGATGGCGCGCAGCCAGTCCGGCGGGGCGATGCGCGCGAGCCGGTCGCCGCGATACCACGACAGACTGACCGCATCGCGCTCGGCGAGCTCGAGCAGCGCGCTGCGAATCGCCTGCTCCGGGCTGGAGCCGGCGGCGATGCCGGCGTAGGGCGTGGCATGGGTCACCGGCTCGCCACGCGCCCGTCCATCCCGAAGCAGGGTAACCCAGACGAGGGATGCCGGCACACGGACCGCTTCACCGTCGACAAGGTTTCGACCCCGCTTCCACAGCACCTCGAGATCGCGGACGAAGGGCACGAACGGAAAACCGGGGACGCGGTACTGCTCGGCGCTAAAGAGCGCCAGGCGCTCCGGATCGACCGCCCGGATGCCTCGCTGGCGAAGCGCATGCCATGACGCCCGTTCGAGATCGCTACCGACCAGGTTTCCGCAGTAGCGCTCGACCGCCTCACCCAAGGCTGCGGACGCTGCAGCGGTCTCACCTCCGGGGCGGTCACGCCACGCGAAACCGGCCGCGCGCTCGTCCGCACGCCAGGCGGTGAAGCGGCTGCTGTCCGCAAGAACGGCCTCGACCCGCACCAAGCTCGGTGGCAGGGGTGCCGGTACCTCCAGCCGCACCACGTGGCGCACGATGCCGAGCCTTGGATCGACCAGCTGCCGAAAGGCGGGCGGCACCTCGATGCCGGCTACCTCGATGGACGGGCTGTGCTCCACGACGATGGCTCAGGTGTGGGGGATCGGTGCCAGGACCACGTCTTCCGGCGGCAAGGGATCATCGCGCCAGCCGAGGCGAACCGGGTCCTGGTAAAGGCGGGCGCCGCCAAGCGGCGGGAACGCTGCCGGAGCGTTGCCGACCATGCCGGGCACGATCACCCGCACGACCGAGAGGCCCGACGACGCCACATCGGGAGTCGTCGCATCCACCGAATAGGCCTCGAGTCCCTGGGCGGCCAAGCGGTCGAGGTAGGCCGCGCGCAGATCCGTGCCGATCTCCAGCCCGAAATCGAGCGCTGGAACCGACGAGATGGGCTGTTCAGGTCCCGCTGTGTCGAAGCGCCCGAGGTGTTCCTCCATGCGCGGATCGAGGTAGATCTGCGCGTGGCAGCCGAGGTCGACGATGTCGCGGTAGTCGGTCCGGAAATCGTCGCGGTAGAGGCGATCGCGCCGGTAGGGCTTGTAGACCCGACGATCGAACACGCCACTCTCGATGAGCTGCCAGATCTTGCCGTCCGGCTCGAGCATCTCGCGACTGTAGCCGCGCAAATGAACGGCTTCGGCAAGGGCTTTGAGAGCAGCATCGACCGGATTCGGACGACAAGCAAAGCCGACCGCCACGAGATCGTGCTTGGGGTCGCGCATCAACGCACCGATCACCGGAATGCCGAACACATTATCGATCGCGAAGAGGAAGTACCGAAGCGGTTTCGGATCCTCCGTCGCCGCTGGCAGCATGGCCGCCCGAACCCGCGTTTCGTCCATGGAAAGCGGGCGGCAGGGACCGTCCGCGAGCCACCACAGGGTCACGGCATCCCGCTCGATGACTTCTTCGAGGGCGGCCCGCTCGGCATCCTCCCGTCCGACTCCTGCGGCAATGCCCGCGAGATTGACGAAGTGGGTCTTCGGCTCGTGCGCCAGGGCATCGACGAAGTAGTTCGGGTAGACCAGCGATGCTGGAACCCAGGCCGGCGTCCCCCGCGTCAGCGCGCGACCGGGGGCCCAGAAGACTTCGAGCGAGCGCGTAAAGCGAACGAACGGAAAGCCACGTGCGGCGTATTGCGTGTCGGCGTAGAGGGCCAGGGACGCGGGATCAACGGCGTCCTCCCCGGCGGCGCGGAGCGCGTTATAGGACGCCTTGCGCAGGGTGCGCGGCACGAAGTTGCCGCAGTAGCGCTCCACCGCCTCGCCGATGGCCGCGCGCCGTGCCTGCTCGGCGTCGTAGAAGGCGGTGCCGAGCGAGATGCGATCGCCGTACCATTGGCCCAGCTTGCGTGCGTCGCACACCCGGCCGTGGAACGACACCAAGGCCGCCGGCTCGTCGATGTCCGGCACCTTGGGATGCAGACCGACGACGACCCCAAAGCGCGGGTCGACCAGCCGCTGGTAGTCCGCCTCGACAGATGTGGATGCCATCGGGACGGTCGTGTTGGATGCACGCACGCCTCCGTCTCGCGTTGCGGAATCACGGCTCGCTGGATCGGTAATCGTCGTGGCCATCAGCGCTTAGCTCCTACGTAGAGAATCTGATCGCTCATCCCGAGGATCGCGGGGTCGGAGGCCGTACGCGCCACGAGGTCGAGAACCCGCGCCCCAACTTCGCGCGGGTGCTTCGCCAGGGCCTGCCAGGTCTCGATCGAAGACCACGGTGCGGCGATGCCGCTCGACGCGAGCAGGGCGATCGCGTCGACACCGACACCGGCCCAGAGCGGCGCAATGTCGTCGACCCGGCACAGCCACGTGTGCTTGAGTTGCGGTGAGCGCAGGCCCGCCAGGCTGCCCGAATCGAGCGCGGTCTCGAGGTGCGCCAGGTGCGCGCCCTTGCCCGCCGACGCGACCACGAAGCTGCGCAGTGCCATGCTCAGCCAGTAGGTTCGGGGCATGAAGGTCGCGAACAGCCGGCCGCCGGGCCGCAGCACGCGGGCCACTTCGCGCGCGGCGAGGGTGCGGTCGCTCTCTTCCGTGAGGTGGTAGAACGGGCCGAAGGCCACCACGGCGTCGAACGAGGCATCGTCGAAGCGGCCGAGGTCGACGGCGTCGAGCGTGAGAACCGCTTCCACCAAGCCACCATCGGGCGACCACGGCGGCGCCAGCCCGGCCGCTTCCACCCGTCGGCGCGCCACCTCGACCTGGGTGCGCGACACGTCACCGGCGACCACGCGGTGCCCAGCTTGCGCCAGATCGATGGTGTAGTCGCCCGGCCCGGCCCCGATATCGAGCACGCGGCTATTCGGTTCGAGGTGGGTGCGCATGGCCAGTCTGTGGACCGCTCGCTCGACCGGAAAGGCCTCGAGGCGCCGGGTCTGGTGGTCTGACCAAGCATCGTAGAGCTTCGCCACGGGAGCGCTCATGGCAGTGGCTCCGCACCATCGGAGTCGGCATGCCCTTCCGGGTCGGCATGCCCTTCCGAATCGACGTCTCGATCTGAAGCGACCACGCATTCCAACCGAACCTGGGTCGGGCACGGACCGCCCCAGTGGACGACTTGCTCCGCGATTCGTGGCTGATCGTCGCGCAGGCGGTCCTTGCCGCCGAGGTTGCGCACGTGGGACGGGAAGGCGCTGCTCGTGATCTCGAGACGCAGACGGTGCCCGGCCGGGATGCGGATGCCCATCGGTGCCAGCCGAATGGTGTGCCGCGCAACCACGCCAGGCACATGATCCGCGCCGTGCAGGCGCTGGTGACGCTCGGCATCGACCATGCCGTAGCTGAGAAAGAGCACCCGACCATCCACGGTGACCTCGAGCAAGCGCACCACCCAGTCGGTGCTTGCCGCATCGCTCGCCGCGAACAACTCGACCATGCCACCACCAAGCCAGAGCACCGGCTCGTCGAGGGGCGCGGTGGTAAAGCGAGCCACGTCACCGCGGGCTTCGAGCGCGCGCTCATCGACCGGTGAACGCCGCATCGGAAACGGATCAACCGGGTCGTAACGGAATCGGGACGTGCCGGCCTCGGCGTCCGGCGCTCGCGCAAGACCTCCGTCGCTCCGGGCGAAGAGTCTTGTCTCGGCGACCGATCGCGAGGGCCACCCGATGTCGAGCCAACGGTTGGCGCCGGTTACGAAGAGCTTCGCCCGATTGTCTGGCCCCTCGTCGAACACGGTATCCAGCCACTGCGCTTGGTGGCGGCCGAGCGGGAGGCGCGAAGCCGGGCCATAGTCGCGGTCGCCGTAGCGGGCCGGCGCGGCGCAGCGTAGATCGTGCCCCCAGGGGCCGAGAATCAGCTGCCGCCGCGGGCGCGGACTGTAATCCCGACCGACCAGTGCATGAAGACGCAGCGTCTCGCGCACGAAGGGGTCGTGCCAGCCGCCAATGTGAAGGGCGGCAACATCGAGCCCGGCGAGGACGGCGTCCGGAATCGGATCCGGCCCGAAGGCACTGTCGGCCGCGTCTAGCCAACCATCGAGCGTGAGCTCTTCGAGCATAAGGCCCTCGCGTGCGAGGCCGTCACGGATGAGACGGGCACGCTTGGGCAGAGTCGCTACCGGCAGATGCTCGAGCAGCGTGGCGTCGGCGCGCAGGAGCTCCTCCAGCTTTGCCAGCTCCGACCTGCGCCCACTTCCATGGGCCATCCACCAGGCAAGGTGCCCGAGCAGGGGCACGACACCGTCGCCGGTTGGCGCCATGTCGACCGGCCGCATCGACGGCACGCTCGAGATGACGGCATGCACGTATGGCTGCCCACTCACGGCTGCGGCCCAGGCCGCGAAGGCGCCGTACGACGCGCCCGCCACCACGACCCGTCGGTCACACCAGGGATGATTCGCCAACCAGCGAACGGCGACCTCCCCGTCGGCTTGCTCAGAAGCATAGGGGTGCCATTGCCCATCCGAGGCGTAGCGTCCCCGTACGTCCTGCACACAGCAGACGTAGCCTGCGCGAGCCCAACCGAGCGCTTCGTCGCGATGCCGGGCTCGGCCGAGATAGGTCCGCAACAGGACCCCGGGACGCGGACACTGGACATTGGGACGGTAGAGATCGGTCGCGAGCGATGTCTTGCCAGCCACGGAGCCGCCTGCCACCGATACGCGAATGTCGGTGATGCAGGCGATCTCGCCAAAAGCGTGTCGCGTTGGGCCAGCCGCGTGGATGCGGCTCACTGCGCTGGCTGAGCTGGCCGAGCTCGCTGGACCGGCTGGGCTGGCTGGGTTCACCGAGCCGCCTCGGCGGCCTCGGGAGCGAGATCGGTGCGCTCGGTCATCAGGCCGCGCGGTACCGGCAGTACGGGGTGGCGTGTCCAGATTCCCGAAGTGGGCGCAAAGGCGAGCTGATGACCGTGACTCGGCGGTGTTTCGCCGCGCGCCCAGGCCGTCACGTCCGCCGCCAGCGCACCCGCGAGCTGCGCGACGCCACCAGCGTTCGGCCAACGAACCGGGGTTGCGCACAAGCGTTCGTCGAGGTGGCGCCAATAGCCCTCGAGCCCCTCGGGAAACGGGGCTGAAGCAAGGCGCCGCGCACGCACGTCACGATAGCTCACGGTGGTCGGATCGTCCGGCGACCAGAGCGGGCCGAGGTAGAAGCGATCGCCCTCGGCGTAGCAGCTGTGCCAGGCGATCGAGTGTTGCCGCGCTTGCTCGTCAAGCGCCTGCCAGCTTGCGTCTTGCAGCCAGCCGGCACAGACGATCACCAGGTCGGCCTCATCGCTCACAAACGTCGCTGGCGACTCCGTCTCGGCCAAGTCTGCGTCATCTCGGCAGGCGGCGATCTCGAGCCCATCCTCGCCCTCGAGAAGACGGCCGAGCGCGACCGCGATCGGGCCAGAGCCCACAATGCGGACGCACCGCGACCCTTCCTCGGTCGCCTTGGTCGCGATCGCTGGATCACCCATGGCGCCCACGTCCCGATGAGAGGTGGCCTCCCCGAGTGAGCTCCGCCCGGGCGTGTCTCGTCCGATGGGCTGTCGCTCGATTGCGCCACGTGCCTCGAAGCGCGCCAGAAGATCCTCCACCACCGCCTCGGACACATCGGATCGATCATCGCCGCGCAGACGCGCCGTCAGGGCGCGAAGCGCCTCCGCGGGAGCGTGAAGACGCACGAAGGCGCCACTCGGTTCGTAGAGAAGCCAACCTTCGTCAGGGGTTTCGAACACGTGGTGCCCTGGGGCGAGGCGATGCCGGTTCATAGCTGATTGATCCGCGGTGGCGTCGAGGCCGGAGGTTTTCATGATCGATCCCTGTCGCACACACGTGTGATCGGAAACGCGCCACGGCCGGGCGTACGATCGGCCGTGGCGCAGCTCACCTCGAGGCGAGCATGGATCGGCCTACTTGTTCTCGGCCTCGGCGTCCTCGTCGTCCCACGCGAACGGGTTCTCGACAAGGGCGTGAT
>CALFAM010000165.1 GCA_937948815.1 uncultured bacterium | reverse complement strand
CCCACGACCGCGTCCGAGTGCTTCGGCGCCTCAGGCTCTCGCGGGTCTGTGAACGCCTTCGCGGACGCCGCCTGGGTCAAGGGTAGCTGGCCGCTCGCGATCCGCTGCCAGAGGGCGTGGGCGGCTGCCGGCGCAACCCGTTGCTCGGGGCACGGATCGACCCCCGGCGCCACGATCGATCGCCACGCAGGGGGCAAGAAGCTGAGGTTGTAGAGCTTGAGGATCTGGGCCAGCCAGAACAGGCATTCGCCGCTTTCGGCGAAAGGGCCGTCGGCACGCAGACCCGCTGCTTCGTAGATCTGGAGTGCCTCGACGAGGTTGATGCCACCCAGCGACGGCAAGCCTTGGCACACGACCTCGAAACCGCGATAGCGGCCACGGACGGGCTCGCTCCAGATTACCTCGTAGGCGGCAAGATCGTCGCGCGTCATCTTGCCACCCTCGCTGCGCACGGCGTCGACCAACCGGTGCGCCCAGGCGCCGGTGTAGCAGTAGGAGGCGCCATCCTTTGCCACCTGGCGCAAGGTCCGAGCGAGCGCTGGTTGGCGCAGGCGGTCTCCGGCGGCGATCAAAGCGCCGTCCGGCCGCGTGAAGATCGCCCGTGCTGCCGGCAAGCGGGTCAGCACGTCGCGACGTTTGACCATCAGCTCGGCGAGGAGAGGCGAGACCAAGAAGCCGTCCTCGGCATGGCGGATCGCGGGAGCGAATAGGTGCGCAAAAGGGAGGGTGCCGAAGCGTTCGTGGGCCGCCTCGACGCCGGCGAGAAAGCCCGGGACGAGGGCACTTCGACCGCTCGGCGTGCCGGACCAAGGATCACCGCCCGGTGTCAGCGCGCCGACGTTGGCCGTGGGGATCGATGCGGGCTCGTGCTCGTCGCGAACCGTGTCGAACCCTGCATTCAGGCTGTGGACGACGGCCGTTGCCGCGTCGTAGTAGACGAGTGTGAGGATGCCGGCGAAGCTGACCCAGGACCCGGCGGCAAGGGAAACCTGGGCCAAAGCCGTGGTGAGGGCGGCGTCGACTGCCGACCCGCCGTGGCGAAGCGCGTCGAGCCCAGCGCGCATCGCCTGCGCATGGCATGTACCCGTGACCGCGCCGTGGCGGCCGGTAGCCCAGGAAGCGCTTTGGTCAGCGCGCGCGGGCATGCGGCCGCGACGACAGAGACGAGCCGATCAGAGCTCGAGCACCATCTTGGTCATGTCGTGCGCATTGCCATCGGGATCGGCGCCATAGCCCTTGATCGTATGGCTGGTAAATGCCATCTTTTCCAAGGTCGTGATGGCGGCCGATTCGAGGTCGCTGATCAGCATGCAGGAGAGATGCCGGAGACCGTCTGTGCGCGCTGCACCAATCAAGTGGTTGACCATCATCGTTCCCAGCCCCACGTCGTAGAACTCGGGATCGATCAGCCACTTGAGGCGGCCGACCAGGCGCAGAGGGCCACCGTCACGGTGATGCAGGGTGGCATCCGCGACGATGCGGGTGCCGTCGACCGCAAGCAAGGGGAAGACCTTGGCGTAGTCGATGTTCTGAGCCCACTGCTCGATCAGGGCGCGATCGTCGATGCGGTCCCAAGCAAAGCGGCGAACGCTCGTCGGCAGGCGCTGAAAAAACGCATAGAGCTCGTCGGCATCGCGCCGGTTGAAGGGACGAATCATGACGCGGCGGCCGTCCTGAAGCGCGGCCTCTTGCGGGTATCGGTTGGGCATTAAGGAAGCATCCTCCGAGGTGTGACGGGTCGAGCCCAACTGGCCACGCGAGAAGCGCCACGGCGAGCGGCCTGATGGATCCCTCGCTGGGGTCGGTTGAGCACTAGATCTTGAAGAGGGCGTCGAACGCGGACTTGGCGTCGGCCGGTGAGCTTGGGCCGTCGTCGAATTCTTGGGTTGCTTTGGCTGCGAAGAGCTCACAGGCGTTGCGCTTGGCTTTGCCTCCGACCCGAGTGGTGATGCTCTTGCGGCACTCCCAGCGTGAGGCTGGGTCGAAGTGGGCGCAATGGGTGCAGGTATGAAGGTCTGCGCTACAGCCGGCGCACGTCGCGTCCAATGCGACGCTGTCCGCGGTCTGCCGCTCGCCGCAAACAGAGCAACGGAACACCGTCGCGGTCGGCTTACCGAGACCACGACCGCGGGGACCACGAGGTCCGTCATTGCGTTGCGGCGGCTGCCGGCCAGAGCTTCGTTCTCGCTCGTCCGACTCTTGGTAGCCGCTCTGCCGATACTTACGCGACATCTTCCCGCTGATCGTACCAGATGCTGGCGTGCAGAATCTGGGCACGGTACATTCCGCGGCTGTGATCGACCTGCTGATTTACCTGGCGCTTTTCACGCTCGGTTCTCCCGCCGAAGCGCGTGCCGATGCAGCTTGGCGCGAAGAGATCGTCGTCACCGCGACGCGCACACCGCAGCCGCGCGACGCGGTTCCAGCCTGGGTGGCCGTGCTCTCGGCCGAAGAGCTGGCACGGACGCCGGGCGTCGGCCTCGACGACCAGCTACGCAGGAATCCCGGTTTTCGACTGTTTCGGCGCGCCTCGAGCACGGTTGCGCACCCGACGGTGCAAGGTGTCTCGCTGCGCGGGCTGGGCGCGACCGCGGCCAGCCGGAGCCTGGTGCTGCTTGATGGTGTGCCGGTCAACGATCCATTCGGAACGTGGGTTCCCTGGCATCGCCTGCCACGGCTAACCTTGTCGCGGGTCGAAATTGCGCCGGCAGCCGCCGGCAGCCTGTGGGGAAGCGGCGCGCTCGCTGGCGCGATCCACCTCGTGACGCGCCGTCCGAATGGCCGCTTGACCCTCGAAGCCAGTGCCGGCGATCGCGAAACGGTGCGGCTGGACCTGGCCAGCGGGTTTCGTCGGCAGCGGTCCGATGCCTTCTTCGATCTCCGTGGCCTGGCCACCGAGGGCTACCGTACGGTCGCTGCCGAGCAGCGGGGCACAATCGATGTGCCGGCACGCTCAGAGCACCAGAGCTTCTACGGTCGTTTCGCGCGCGATCTGAATGCCGCGACCGTCTTGCGACTGCGTGCCCTGGGCTCGCTCGAGCGCCGGGTGAACGGTACGCCACAGGCTCGAAACGAGGCGAGTTCGGTGGCCGTGACCGCTGGACTGGCGGCCATCGCCAACGCGCGAACCACCTGGAGCGTGTTGACGACGGCGCAGCGCAACCGATTCGAGAATCAGTTCACAGCGGTCGACGATGCGCGAGGGACGGAGCGCCCGGTGCTCGACCAGTTCGACGTCTTCTCAGACAGCCTGCGTGTCGATGCTCAGCTCGGGCGCCAGCTCGTGGCCGACCACCGGCTGACCGGCGGTATCGAGGTACGCCTGAACGACGCCGGCGTGGGCGAAGACTTCTTCTTCAGTGCGGCAGAAGGCCGCTTTCTGCGCCGCCGCCGGGCCGGTGGCGACGAGCGGCTGCTGGGTGCTTTCGTCCAGCACGAAGCGCAGCTGGGGGCACGCCTGACGCTGCAAGCCGCCCTGCGAATCGACCATTTCGCGCAGCGAGATGGTCTGCGGCGCGAGGTTGCCCGAGACGGGGCTGGAGGCAGCGACGGGACGGTCCTGCTCGTGCAGCGCTTTGCCGACCGCGACCATACCGAGCTCGTACCTCGGCTGGCTGTCCGCTGGGCCATGAGTGAGCACGTCGATCTGCTGGCCGGAGCGTACGGTGGTTTCCGGGCGCCGAGCGCCAACGAGCTGTATCGCCCGTTCCGCGTGGGCAATGACATTACGGCGGCCAACGCCGTGCTCGATCCCGAGCGTCTTCGCGGCGGTGAAGTGGGCCTCAGCGCCCGGGGTCGACGGACCCAGCTTCGTGCCACTGCCTTTTGGAACG
The DNA here is from genome assembly GCA_937948815.1 of uncultured bacterium. GTDB lineage: Bacteria > Acidobacteriota > Thermoanaerobaculia > Multivoradales > J023 > J023. Next base: position 2,640 of record CALFAM010000165.1, on the reverse strand, counting down.
AAGTGGCGGATGCCATCGCCAATGCAACGATCGGTTTCGGTCCAGGGCAGGTCGCGCCGTGCGGCTTCGTGCCCACGGGCGGCACCTGCCGAGTGCGTTCGAACGTCGGGACCGTGCGCGTTCGAGGTGTCGAAGCCGCTCTCGACGTGCGCCTCGGCCAGGGACTCTCCTTCGATCTCGGCTATACCCTGCAGGATGCACGCTTCGCAGGCGACACCGGCACGCTGGCCGGGCTGCGCTTGCCCCAGGTGCCGCGCCATCAGGCCACGCTGGGCGTCGAGTGGCAGCAGGGTGCTGGCGGGGCGTTGCGCGACGAACGCCTGGCGGTTCGGCTGGAGCTCCGCTATGCCGGACCGCAACCGGAAGACGACCTGGGCACCCGCAGGCTCGATGACACCCTGACCCTCGGGGTGCTCCTGCGCCGCCCGCTGAGCCGCGGGCTCGATGGCTGGCTGAGCGTCGACAATGTGACCGACGAGACGATCGAGGTTGGCCGTAGCGCGAACGGCCTGGTCACGGTCGGCCTGCCGCAGCAGATCGTGGCGGGCATCCGGTGGCGTCTGCCGGACTGACGGCACGCGCCCCCCGCTTCCCGTGGGTGGCGGATCGCCGTGTCGGCGTGCCGCGGTCCCTCCTACGGGCTGGTCTGTGACGTTGACTCTCCACGGTAGCTGATGCGATAGATCGCGTCGGCTTCGTCGTCGGAGACGAGCAGGGCACCGTCGGGCATCACCAGCACGTCAGCCGGGCGCCCCCATGCCCGCGGCTCTTCGAGCCAGCCCTCCGCGAAGGTCTCGTACTTCGTGGCCCGGTCGCCGTCGATGTGCACGACGGTGATCCGGTAGCCGATGGGGTCGTCGCGATTCCACGAGCCGTGCTCGGCGATGAACGCCTGGTTTCGGTAGGCCGCTGGGAAGGCTGTGCCGTCGTAGAAGCGCATGCCGATGGCTGCGGCGTGCGGTGCCAGCTCGATCGCGGGCGGGGTGAAGTTGGAGCACGGGCGCTGGCGGCCGAACCACGGGTCCGAGATGCCGGTGCCATGACAATAGGGATAGCCAAAGTGCTCTCCCGGCTCGCGGACGACGTTCAGCTCGTCCGGCGGAATGTCGTTGCCCATCCAGTCGCGCCCGTTCTCGGTGAACCACAGGCGGCCCGTCTCGGGGTGCCAGTCGAAACCGACGGTGTTGCGGACGCCACGGGCGACGATCTCACGGCCCGTGCCGTCCGGGCGCATCCGCACGATCGATGCGAACTCCGGGTCTTCCGATTCGCAGGTGTCACAAGGCGCGCCGATCGGCACGTAGAGCCAGCCGTCCGGGCCGAAGGCGATGAACTTCCATCCGTGATGGCGGATCTCGGGCAACCGGTCCGTGACGAGTGTCGGTTTCGGCGAGGCGTCGAGGTGGTCCTCGATGTCGTCGAAGCGCCAGATGCGGTGAACCTCGGCGACGTAGAGATCGCCCTCGTGAACGGCCAGGCCCGACGGCATGAAGAGGTCTTCGGCCAGGAGGACGACGCGGTCCGCCTCGTGGTCGCCATCGCTGTCGATGACTGCGTGGACCTTGCCGTCCATCCGGCTGCCGACGAAGATCGTGCCCCGGTCGCCGCGGGCCATCTGCCGCGCATTGGGCACGTTGTCGGCGTACAGCTCGATGACGAAGCCAGGCGGCAGCTCGATCTTCTCGAGTGGCAGCGTTTCGGCGCCGTGGACCGCGGACGTTGCCGCCAAGGAAATCCAGGCAGCCAGGGCGAGGGACAAGCGTGGAAAGGTTCGACCGGTCATGAACAGTCTCCTGAATGCAGCCGGCCCTTACGCGTTGCCGGCTCCTGGTTGAGATCGCTGGAAATGTAGCACGCAGCGGGCGCGACGCCCGCTGCCCAAGTTTTGGGCGACGTACTGCCTCGACCTTGTACGCCTTTTCTGCACGATCACGGCGCGGCCCCCGCAAAAGCGCGGAAAAACGCGGGTCCGTGCGCGACGGCACTCTGCTTGCTATGCCCTCCTGTGTGGCCGCACCACAGCAGGTCACGCAATCGCTGGAGCAAAACCTGATGAATCAAGCCGTTGAGCTCACGGTGCTCCTCCGAGCCTGGGCAGCAGGTGATGACGATGCCGAAGCGGCGTTGTTCGCCGAAATGTACCCGCGACTGCGCCGTCTTGCGCGCAGCAAGCTGCGCGGAGAGGTCTCGGCCCGGCCGATGGACGCCACGGAGCTGGTCCACGAGGTGTACATTCGCCTGGTTCACCAACGTCAGATCGATTGGCGAAGCCGCGACCACTTCTTTGCGATGGCCGCGACCGTCATTCGGCGCGTATTGGTCGACCAGGCGCGCCGCCGGCAAAGCTGCAAGCGGGGATCCGGCGCCGTCCATGTCTCCCTGGCAGAAGCGAATCTGCCGCACCACCCGTGGGCGCTCGACCTGCTGGCGCTCGATCGTGCGTTGGCCGATCTCGCGGCGATCCGTCAGACCGCGGCCCGGGTGGTCGAGCTCCGCTTCTTTGCCGGCCTGAGCATCGAGGACACCGCGACGACCCTCCACGTCGGTCGCACCACCGTCATTCGCCAATGGCGCTTCGCACGGGCCTGGCTGACAGAGCAACTGCTCGGCACGGCGTGACAAATCGGGAGTGAGTCGGGG
>CALFAM010000164.1 GCA_937948815.1 uncultured bacterium | reverse complement strand
CAGCAATGACGTCGGCCGGGGTCTGGCACCCAAGGGACGCGCGCTCCTGCACGAAGCGATCGCCCGCAACAACGTGCCGCTCCTCGCCGAGCGTCGGCTCGAGGACAGCATTCGCGCTCGGGTCGAGATCTTCCGTCAGCGCTGCGCACCGCAGCCGGTCGCCGCATACCTCAACGTGGGCGGCGGCATCGCCAGCCTGGGCCACGCTTTCAACGCCGATCTGATTCCGATCGGCGCCTCAGAGCGGCTTCCCCATCACAACTACCCGGCCCGCGGCGCCTTGTTACGGCTGGCGGACGAGGGAGCTCCCGTGATCCACCTACTCGGCATTCGAAAGCTCCGCGCCGCCTATGGCCTGGCTCCGGCGCTGGACAAAGCCCAGCCGCCGGGTCGCGGCGGCGTCTATGGGCAGGTCCGCTACCGCGTGGGCGAAACCTTGGTCGCCACGCTCGCCCTGCTGGCTGTGCTGATCGCCCTCTATACCTGGGACCAGCACCTGCACCGCCTCGGCACCGCCGGCGGCTCACCCACAGGAGAACCGACCTCATGAGATCGACGCGGCTCAGATTCGAGCACCCGACCTTGCTCTTGCTCGTGCTCTCGAGTCTCGCTGGCGGGGCCACACCGGGTCTTGCCAGCGGCGACCCCGCGCAAGGTGTTCCAATCTTCGTTTCCGGCATCGATCGCAGCTACACGCGGCTCGACGCCGACTCACCCACCACCACCACGGTTCGCGGACCCGGCGAGCTGCGGGTGGTGAGCCGCGCGCGCTTCGCACCCCACGACGATGTGCTCCGCTACGGCTTGCACATCCGGATCGATGGCGGGGCGCCGCAAACGGTGATCTATGAGCAGGTCGAGAGGTCGCGCCGCGCCCTGTTTCGCGATGGCACGCTCGGTGTTCCCGGACGGTTGATGAGTCACCGCATCGAGCTGACGCGGGGTTACCACAACATCGAAATCACGCCGGGAACCGATGGCCCCGAAGTCTTCCATCGGGTGCTCTTCGAGCCACGTCGCGCCCGCCAGCGCCGGTGGGTCGCGATCACGCCGCGATCTTCCGCGCACGCCGTCGATCTGGTGGTGCGCGAAGAGCTGGTCACCTACTTCCGAAATCCTGCCGGCGGCGCCTTCGATCTCGAGGTCATCGGCCCCACCGAGCTCCGGATCTTTACCCGCACGGAGAACGCGCCCACCATGCGCGGACGCATTCACTACCGCCTGCAGGTGCGCACGGACGGTGCGATCACCAATACCTTCCAGCTCAGCAGTCGGCGGTCACACGTCGCGACCTACCACACGGACGACAGCCTCCTTCCTGGGCGGGCCGTGGAGATCGTCATCCCGATCGCCGCCGGGCGGCACCAGATCTCGATCCACCCCCTCGACCCTGACAAATCAACCTTCCTCGCTCGCTTCTTCCTGCCGCGCGAGGACCTGGCCCTGACCGCGGACTAGCACCATGCATGTTCGACCTCGTCTCACTCTTCTCAGCGTCACCGCTCCGCGTTCCCTGCGCCTGCTGCCGTTGTTCTCCATCGTCGCGCTGCTTGGCGGGATTTCGTCGTCCCGCGCCGAAGCGGCCGATCCTTGGGAGACACTGCGGCCCCGTGAAGCCTTGCCATCAGTGGCTTTCACTCACGAAAACCTCACCCACCGCTACACGATGCTCCGCCGCGCCGACCGCGCGCACTATCTCTTCTGTGGCCAGGGTGAGCTCGAGGTCTCGAGCCGGGCCCTTCTCAAAAAGGGGATGCGCCAGGCGCGCTACGTGCTGACCTCTACGATCGACGGCGCCCGGCCGCACCACGAGTTGGTGGCGCGGGTCCGCCGCGTGAGCCGGGGAGCGTTCGTGGACCATGATCGAATGACTCGCCCCGCCGCTGCGTTGCGCCGCACGAGGCTGCGTCTCGGCCGCGGCTGTCACACGGTCGAGCTTGCCCTGCCGCGCTCGACGACCGAGCACGTAGCGGTCCGGGTCCGCTTCGCGATCGAACCTGCGACCAAGCGTCCTTGGCACGATGCCACAGCCGTCATCGGAGCCCCGATCCAGCCGATCCAGGTCGGGAGCCGTACCGTTCCGTACCACCGGCTCGATGCCGACCAGGATCTGACCATCGAGGTCGACGGGCCGGCCTGGGTCCGGGTGCTGGCGCGACCGCTCGGACAAGACGTGCCGATGAGCCACGCGCTGCACGTTACGCGAGGTGGCGAAACCCACCGCGCTTACCTCCTCCGCAGCACGCCCTCGCGTCGGGCGAAGCTGATCGATCGAGCGGCTCCTGGCGACCGCGTCGGCCGAGCCAGCGAAGTGGTCTTCCCCGTGCCCGCCGGCCGCCATCGCCTCGGTCTACAAGCAAGCCCCGGCCTCGCCATCTTGCTGCGCGCGCAGACCGCTGTCCCGGGTGATCGTGGCTTGCCTGCACCCGCCGAAGCCCGCTGGGCACTGCGGGGACGTCTCGGTCTCTTCTACGACGACAACATCCTGCGCTACTCGGAAAAGTTCATTCAGCGCTTCGCCGAAGGTCGCGATCCGGGACGATTCCGGGTGCGCAGTCTCGACGACATCGTGCAACGAATCGACCTCGATATCCATCGTCGGTTCGCCGGCCTGGGCGATCGCCCGGCGCGCGTCGGCATCGGCGTCGAGCATCGTGCCTACAGTCGCAACAGCATCAAGGATTCGACACGGGTCCACGCTTCCTGGTGGCAAGACCTGGGCCTCGGGCGAAGTCTACACATCGCCTCGCGCTGGCGGCCGAGCTTCTACGTCCGGCACCTGCGCGACTCGGACCTCACCGGGCGTCAGCCCCGGGCCGATCCCTTTCGCGCCTTCTCCTTCGACCAGGCCGATCTGCACGCCACCTATGCCCACGCGGCCGGCGCCTCGCTCCGCCTGCGCTACCACTTGGGCTGGGCCACACTGCGCCACAGCGAAGCGTTCCGCGAATTCGACAGCACCAACTTCTCTGCCGGCTTGCGCCTCGATCAGCAGCTCACCCGCGGCTGGCGGCTATCCTACGGATTCGAGCAGCACGTCTCCGCCGCCCGCGGCTTCGACGAGCCGGGCGAGACTCGCGTCACCTCGGACGACACCGACCCCACCTATCGCCAGTCGGACATCATGCTGGCAGCCCGCTACCGCTTCCCCGGAGCGCGCCGCTCGACCCTCTTCTTCCAGACCGAGCTCGGCTTGCGCGACTACACCACCGACAAGCCCGCCAACCTCGCACCCCTCCACGCCGGCCGCGACGATACCTTGTTGCGCCTCTACGCGTCCTGGCAGATCGACCTGGGCAAACGCTACGCGTTCACTCTCTTCGCCCAAAGCCGTACTCGCAGCTCCTCCGCGCCGATCGACCTCGACATCGGCGCCGAAAAGGACTTCGATCAAGCCGAGCTCGGCGCCCGCCTCAGCATCCGCTTTGGCGGCTAGCCGGCACGCGGGCTGGTGCGCGACTCCGATGCAAGGGCAGCTTGGATGAGCTCGACGGACAGCTCGATCGCAGTTTGCCAGGCGTGGCTGGTGTTCGAGAGCACGATGACGACGAGGTTCTTCTCGGGCACCAGCATGAGCTGCCCGGACGCACCGGTCTGCTGGCCGCTATGACCGAAGATGGTGTCTGAACCGGTGCCGCGCTGGTAGATGAACCACCCCATGCCGTAGGGGTTGTTGTCGCCGCGCTCGACCTCGGGCGCGGTGAGCATCAGCTCCAGGGCGTCGGCGCTGACCAAGGTGCCGTCGAGCACGGCCATGCCGAAGCGGAGCATGTCCTCGACCGTCGAGTACACACCGCCCCCGGGGATCCGGTTGCTGAGATTGTTCGGGGCCCCTTTCTTGATCCGCCCCTTCTTCGTTCGCGTGTAAAGCGCCGACTTGTTCTCGTAGGTTTGGCCGAATTCCTCGACACCGGTGCTTTGCATGCCCGCCGGCTCCCAGACGTGCTCACGCAAGTAGGCGCCGTAGGACTGGCCCGAGACGGCCTCGATCACCAGGCCGAGGACCACGTAGCCATAGGTCGTGTACTGGTAGGCGGTGCCCGGCTCGAAGAGGAGCTTGCGATCCCAGAAGACGCGGGCCGCGTCAGCCAGGGTGGCAAAGGTCTCGACGGTTTCGCGTTCCTTGGTCGAGCCGTAGCCGTCGACACCCGCCGTGTGCCACAAGAGCTGACGGGTCGTCATCGCTCGCGCCGCGTCGGCCGGATAGTCAGGAAGAAGGGTCGACAGCGGTGCGTCGAGGTCGAGCAGGCCACGTTCGTGGAGTTGCAAGACGGCCACCGCGGTCATCGGCTTGGTAATCGACGCGATCCGCATGAGCGTCTGCGGCGTGCACGGCTTCTGTGCCTCGCGATCGCACAGACCGGCGCTCGATGCCCAGGAGATCGTACCGCCGCGCCCGACCCCTGCCGAGACGCCAGCGAAGGGGCCTGCTGCGGCCTCGAGCATCGCTTCGAACGCAGCACCGGACTCGGCTGAGCCGGTCGATGCCGGCGTGGGCGACGGAGTGGCGGACGATCGACGGGCCGGCGCCTGGGACACCTCGCCGAGGGCTTGCTGCGCACGGGCACCACCGGCAACCCATCCTGCGGCAATGAACCCTATGGCGAGCATGAAGGGCGCACGCCAAGTGTGCAACGCAGACAGTGTGAATCGGATCATCGGTTTCCTCCTCGGAAAGTTACTGGGAAGCACCCCTGGGGCCGACCGGCCGTTCCAGCACCCTTTTACGCCGCAAAGGTCTCCAGGTGGCAACATGATCGGCCAACTGCACCCCATCGACGGTGAGCTGCACCAGGGTCAGCCGGCTGTCCGGGCTACACTTTTCGCAATGGCAATCCCGATGAGGCGGCGGCAATGCGGTGGCTGGGCGTGGTGGCTGAGCACCTTCGGCGTGGTTCTCTCCTGCGCGCCTGGCGTGGACGAGGCAGGATCGTCCGAAACCGACGTGCCGACCCTTTCCATCGAGCGTGTGCGGTGGCAGCTCGGCGATGATCCGTCGTGGGCACAGCCCGCGCTCGACGATGCTGCCTGGCCCACGGCTGATCTCCTCGATCTCGTGGGACAGGATGGCATCTTCTGGCTGCGCACACCGGTTCAGCTGGGCCCGCGCCACGCCGACGCAGCCGTCCCGCTCGGGGTCCGCGTATCGGCCTTGGCGAGCTGTGATCTCTTCTGGGACGGCGCGCCCTTGCCCGGGGAGGGCCGCCCGGGGCCCGACCGAGATCGTGAGCAGGCGGGCCCCATCGACCTCCTGGTCCACCTGCCGCACGCCCGCGCGCAGGAAGGGCTCCATGTGCTCGCCGCACGCTGCTCGACCCACCACCGTCAGATCGAGCTTGCCGGGAGCTTCCAGACACTGGCCGTCGGTTTCTACGGCGCCATGCTGCAGGCCCCCCTCGCCTATGCCGGCCTGGCGATGGCCAGCTTGACCGCCAAGTTCGTTGCGGCCGCCTTCTTCCTTTCGCTCTTCGTGATCGGCCGCCGCGACCGCGCCACCCTCGATCTCGGTCTGCTCAGCCTCGCCACCGCTGGCCTGCTGATCGCCGAGGCCTGGCGACCGCTGTTCGGCTACCCGTACGGTTGGCACGTGCCGCGCCTGCTGCTGATCCTGGGCCTCGCATGGCTCTCCAACGCGCTCCTCGTACGCTTCGTCTTCGATCGCTTTCCGGCGCGCGGACGGCGGGGTCTGGGGATCGCCGCGGCCGTGGCCAGCATGGCGGTGTTGCTCGTCGAGCCCTCGTTCGATGGCCGGGTGGCCCTCTTCTTCCTGCTCGGACTTGGCCTGGCTTTTGGCTGGTGCATCGGCGCCTTGGTGCGCGCCGCTCCGGACAGTGGTCTGGCGACCGCAGGCGTCGGCCTCTGCTTCGTCGGCTTCGCGGCCAGTCCGTTTCGCTTCCTCGACCAGGGCGTCTTCCTGGCCTTCGATGCCATGTTAATGTTGCTGCTCATCGCCCAGGCCGCTCAGGTCCGCCGCGAGCGCGACGCCCTCGAAGCGGCCCGCTTGCGCGCCACCCGCCTCCAGCTCGAGCTCGTCAAGAAGAGCATCCAACCGCACTTCTTGATGAATACCCTGACCGCCCTCGCGGAGTGGTTCGAGCGCCAGCCCGAACGCGCGACCGAGGGTCTCGAAGCGCTGGCAGCGGAGATCCGCTTGCTCGGCGCACTGGCAGATCATCGAACGGTTCCCCTCGCACGTGAGCTCGAGCTGTGTCACGCGCACCTGGCGGTCATGGGCCTGCGCCGCGACTGCGCCTACCAACTCGATGCCGCGGATCTCGACACCACGGCACCGTGCCCGCCAGGGATCATCCACACCTTGGTCGAGAACGCGGTCACGCACGGGCCCTCGCCGGATGGAGGCTCTGCCGACACGCCGATCCGAGTCTCGCTCACCAGCACGCTCCACGAGGGCCAACGCCGCTATCGGCTCACCTCGCCCCTGCGCGCACCGGCTGACCCGCCGCGCGATGCCGAGACTTCGGGCACGGGATTTCGCTACGTGCGCGCGCGCTTGGCCGAGGCATTCGGCGAGCAGTTCACCTTCCAGGCCGGGCCGAAGGACGATCGCTGGATCGCCGAGTGGTCCATTCCCGCATCGTGACGATCCGGAGCACACGAGCGTGAGAATCGTCATTGTCGAAGACGAGCGAATGATTGCCGAACGGCTGCGCCGGCTGGTGACGGAGATCGTCGGCGATCGCCTCGAAAGCCTGACCCTGCTCGATCGCTTCTCCCTGGCGCGCGAGCATCTGGCGACGCACCCGATCGACCTGCTGTTTCTCGATCTCGACCTCTACGGTCGCGACGGCTTCGGCTTGCTCGAGGAGGCGCTGGCGTCGTCGTTCGCCACCATCGTCGTTTCGGCGCACCACGATCAGGCCCTGCGCGCTTTCGAGCTCGGTGTCACCGATTTCGTGCCGAAGCCTTTCGGGCGCGACCGCCTGGCGAAGAGCCTGGCCCGCCTCGAAACCCGCGAGCCCGCCCTGCGCAAGCAGCTTCAAAATTTGGCAGTTCGGACCCGTCGCGGCATCGACCTGGTACCCGTCGCCCGCGTTCGCTACCTGCAAGGCGCCGACGACTACACCGCCCTGCACCTGGTCGGCGGTCAGCGTCGGCTGCACCCCAAGAGCCTCCGTGCGCTCGAGACGCTCTTGCCAAGTCCGTTCACCCGCGTCCATCGCTCGTTCATTGTCAATCTGGCGCGCGTCCGAAGCCTCGAAAGCCACGGCGGTGGCAAGCACCGAATCATTCTCGACGACGGTACCGACGTGCCCGTCTCGCGCGCCCGGATCGCAGCACTTCGGCAAGACCTCCGCATGGACGATTCCTGAACGCGACCAGGCCGGCGAAATGAATCGTCCCGCAGCGCCAGGACCAAGGCGTGAGCACTCGAACCGTGAGGCGCCGACCGCGCAGCATGCCCTCGGCGTCCCGTCGCCCGCCTGCCCTGACGAAGGAGCCGTCCCGGCGGCAGAGTGATCCCGACACGCCTGCAGAAAGGCCCGGGTGCACGAGATGCGACACGGGGTCTGCGGCGCTGGTACCGAATCTGCGGCGCGAGGCCAAGCACCTTCCCTCTGAAGCTGAGCGAGACCTGGCCTTCCTGTGCGGCGTGGCCTGGCGGGCCCAGGGACCGTTCTGGGCCAAGGCCTTTCTCGGCGCTGCCGACGATCGCGCTGCCCACCACATCCAATACACCTTGATTCGGTTTCAAATCCTGCGCCGCGCGATGGCGCATGTCTCAGCGAAGCGCGAGCGCATCGAGTGATCTTGCCCGGGCTATGCAAAGCTCCGCATAGCCCGGGAAGGTCACACTGCGACGAAGGTACATCGGATCGGCTCCGACACATTCTCCTCTCAGACAACCCGCTGAAAACAAGGGGGTTGGTCGGCACTACATCCGGTTTTCGGACCTCCTTCTACCTGGAATCAACAACTTACGGGCCGAAATCGGCCGAAATTGGTGCTCCCGAAGGGCAAACTGCGGAAGTTGGGCT
>CALFAM010000163.1 GCA_937948815.1 uncultured bacterium | reverse complement strand
TGGCCGAGGATCGAGATCGGCACCTCCTACCATCGACAACGCTACGCGAGTGATCAGGATCTCGATCTGACCTTCTTCGGCCTGGACTTCGCCGCCCGTTTCAAAGGCTTCGAGCTGCGCGCCGAGTACATCGACGCCGAGGTAGAGCGCGGGCTCGTCTCGCCGGACGGTGCACTGACCCGCCTGGCGGATCTACGCCAGGATGGCTGGTACGCGCAACTCGCCTACGCGTTCCAATTCGATCGCGAGTTCCTGCCCGAGCTCAAATTGGTGGGCCGACTCGATCAGCTCGACCTGGACGGCGACGTGGCGGGCAACGATGATCGTGATGCCTTCACCTTCGGAATCAATGCGTTGATCTACGACCATTTTCGTCTCAAGGCCGAGTATCAGTTCGTCGAAGAGAGCGGCCCTGACCTGGAAAACGATGCCTTCCGGCTTCAGTTCGTGATCGACTACTGAGCCGGCTCGGCTGATCGTTCGTCGGACGCTTGTACTCGCTCGCGGTCGAGCAGAGCTTGCTTGCGTTCGGCGCCCCAACGATAGCCGCCCGCAGCGCCGCTGCCCGCCACGACCCGATGACAGGGGATGGCGAGGGCCAATCGGTTGCGACTACAGGCTCCGGCAACGGCGCGCGCGGCCTCCGGGCGATCGAGGGCGGCGGCTACCTCGCCATAGGATCGGGTGATGCCGTAGGGAATTGCCCGCAGACACTGCCAGACAAGCTCCTGGAACGCGGTTGCCTGCACGTCGAGCGGGAGATGGAGATCTGGCTGCGCTCCGTTCAGGTGCGCGATCACAGCTTCGAGAGTGGGGCGAAGCGCGCGGTCGTCGTGCGTGATCTCGGCCGCGGGAAGCTCTTCATGCAACGAAGCGATCAGCGCCTCGTCGTCGTCCCCGAGGCTGATCGCGCAGACGCCCCGTTCGCTCATGGCCACCAGGAGTCGACCGAGGGGTGAGGCGGCGGTCGTGTAGCGGATCGACGTGCCTGTCCCGCCCCGGCGGTAGGCCGCGGGCGTCATGCCGAGGCGGCCGTTGGCCTGTTCATAGACGCGGCTGCCGGAGCCGAAGCCCGCTTCGTAAACGGCATCGGTCACGCTCTCGGCCTGACGCAGCCAGAATTTCAGCCTCTCGACACGGCGCGCTCGTTCATACGCCTTGATCGACAGACCCGTTCCGGCCTTGAACAGGCGCTGAAGGTGTGGCCGGCTGAGGCCCAGCGTGTCAGCCAGATCTGCAAGGCGAATGCCCTCCTCGAGGTGTGCTTCGATGTAGGTGCAGGCGCGACGAACGGTATCGGTAGAAGGGCGCGCCGCGTTCTCGGGCCGGCAACGACGACAGGCGCGAAACCCGGCGGCCTCGGCTTGGTCGGTGGTGTCGAAGAACCGGGCCCGATCGCGGCGCGGTCGGCGCGACGGGCAAGACGGTCGACAGTAGATACCCGTCGAGGTCACCGCGTAGACGAAGCGACCGTCGAAATCTGCGTCGCGGCTCTCCACGGCCGACCAGGCGGCATCGGTCGTGAGAATGCTCTTCGGCGGTGTCGCGCTTTCGATTGTGGGGTCGGCCATCAGCATGCTCCTTCCTCCAGCTTCTCATGGTGGTGAGGCGTCGCATCTGCGTCGATGCGATCCGCTCGGCAAAGGAAGCAGCCAGTCGCGACCGCGCGAAGATGCACGAAAGCGACCGAGGGGTCGGCCAGGAAGGTCTGAATCGTGGTGCCGCAGTCTTCACCTTCTGCGATGACCGCGTCGATCATGTGCTCGCGCCGGTCGTAGGCGCGCACCGACACCTGGCGAGCGCGTACCGCAGCCGGAAGCTCGTTCGGGGCCAGGCGTGCGGGGTGGGCATTCGGCCGTGCAAAGATCGGCCCCACCTCGCGATACGCGCTCGGTCCGGCAAACGGGCTGTGGGACAGCAGCAGCACCTCCGTCCCGACTGGCGCATCTTCGAGGGATACCCGACAGGGATATCCAGGCTGGGCTTCGACGCGCACCCGCTCGATGGGATTGCCGTGAGCAGTGGTCGCGCCGCCGTGCATCGGAGCGATCTGGTGGTCGGTCAATGGTGTGATTCGAAAGTGACTCATGAGAGGCTCCTTGGCGCATGTAGCTCGAGTCGCCGCGTTGTTCTCGCGATCGAAAGCAGCGTTCGTGTGACGTCCATTACTCTCTCCGGACCGGCCCGGGCGAACCATCCGAAGCCGATCATCAAAGTCGTTTCTTGGCATGGCTTCCGCGTTTCGGGGCCGGCACCAAGAGGAAGCCGAAAGGACGCGAGATATGCCCGAAGCTTGGATCATCGACGCGGTTCGTTCCCCGCGTGGGCGCGGCAGGAAGGACAAGGGAGCCCTGTCCGGCATCCACCCGCAGGAGCTGATGGCGCAGACCCTCCGCCACCTGGCTGCGCGGACCAAGGTCGACTGCGCCGATGTCGAGGATGTGGTGGTCGGTTGTGTCAGCCAGACCGGCGAGCAGGGCGGGAACATCGCGCGCAACAGCGTTCTGGCTGCTGGCTGGCCGGAGGGCGTGACCGGCGTCACCCTCAACCGCTTCTGTGGGTCCGGGGCCCAGGCGGTCAGTTTCGCGGCCATGGGTGTGATGAGTGGCCAGCAGGAGCTGGTGGTCGCGGGTGGTGTCGAGTCGATGTCGCGGGTGCCGATGATGTCCGATGGCGCCGGCCTCGATGGTGGCAACGCGGCGCTGCGCGAGCGGGTCGTGCAAGTCCCCCAAGGGATCAGCGCGGATCTGATCGCGACCCTCGAGGGCTTCTCGCGCGAAGAGCTCGATCGCTACGCGGCCGAATCGCAGGCGCGCGCGGCCCGTGCGGTGGCCGAAGGGCGCTTCGATCGCAGCCTGGTGCCGATCACGGACCGATCTGGAGAGGTCGTGCTCGGCCGCGATGAGCATCCGCGTCCCGGGACGACCGTGGCTTCACTGGCCGAGCTGGATCCCGCCTTTGCGCGGCTCGGTGCGTCGCCGGTGACAGCGATCGGCCTGCCCGAAGCAGCAGGCACGACGGTCGATCAGCTCGTGCTCGCGCGGTATCCACAGGCGGGGCCGGCGGTGAGCCATGTTCATACGGCGGGAAATGCGAGCGGCATCGTCGATGGCGCGGCAGCGGTGTTGGTGGCGTCCGAACACTATGCCCGTGATCATCAGCTCGTCCCTCGCGCACGCGTTCTGGCGACGGCGACCGCTGGCAGTGAGCCGATGATCATGCTGACCGCCCCGACGCCTGCCTCCGAACGCGCCCTGCGCAAGCTCGGCATGGCGGCGGGGGACATTGATCTCTGGGAGGTCAACGAGGCCTTTGCCGCCGTACCGCTCCAGACCATACGCAACCTGCGCCTCGATCCCGAGCGTGTCAACGTCAACGGCGGCGCGATCGCCCTGGGGCACCCCCTCGGAGCAACCGGAGCCGTCTTGATCGGCACCCTGGTCGACGAGCTCGAGCGTCGCGACCTCTCGACCGGACTGGCAACGCTATGCATTGGCGGTGGCATGGGAATCGCGATCATCATCGAGCGCTTCGCGTGAGGTCTTCCTCCAGCCCTGTCACGGCTTCGGCCGTCCACGACCGCGGGTGAAACAAGAACAGGCGCCGCCCGGCAGGCACGGTCGGCCAGGGCTCGTCCGTCGACAGTCCCAAGGACCTTTGGCAGATCGGGCTGCGAAAATCTTGGCCGGCGGCAAGAAAGTTGCGCACATTCCCGTCATCGACACCCATGCGAAACAACATGGGGATGGCATCATCGATCGGCAAGTCATCGAGCCAGGTATCGCCCACGCACCACGACGCCAACGCGGTCATCGTGAGCGAATCGGATGCGGGGAGGCGGGCTCGAAGCTCGTGCAGCAGACCGCGGTAGAAGTCTCGTTCTGATCGTCGCGCGTCGAAGTCGATCTGCAGGCCGACGGTTCGATCCGCGCGATGGTAGGCCAAGATGGCTTCGGTCGTATCGTGCATCGTCGCGTCGTCGAGAGCGGTGCCGGCCGCCACCTCGACCCGAACCACCCCAATCAACGTCATGCCCTCGGCGACCTGCAGCGGATTCAGTCTGGGGCGAGCTCGAATGCCGTACGCCTCACCGATCGTCACGATTGCTTCGAAGACCGCGACGGCGTCGTGCTCAGGATCGAGGAAGCGCAGGTCCTCCGGTCGATCCCATGCCCAGAACACCCGATCCGGAAGATCAGCGACTGCGAATGAACCCGCCTCGTTGGTCGGCGCACAGGCTAGCGTCACGAGCAAGCCAATACAGAGCAGGCCAGGACAGAGCAGGCCAGGACAACTGAGCTTGGTTGCGCGTCTCACGCTGGCCTCAGTTTCCGTACCAATACGGAGTCTTCTCGGTCCAGGGGCTGGCCGGGTAGTGACGGTGCAGGAGGTCGAACGCGCGCTTGGAGACCTCACCGAACGTCAACCAGGGGCAGGTACGGCGGGTCAGGACCACTTCGCCAGAAGCCAGGTCGATCTCTCTTTCATCCACAGGACGGTACGGGAACATGTGGGCTGAAAGGTGGCACGCGTTGGACCGAACCGTGGCCCATCTGGCGGATCAATCGCCGAACCAATACGGTGTCTTGGCGGTCCACGGGTCGTTCGGATAGCGCTGGTGCAGCAGATCGAACGCTCGCTTCGAGATGGTGCCGTATAGCGTTCCGCACGCGCGACGCGTCAAGACCACGACCCGGTGTAAAGCCTCGGGAATGCGTGGGTGGTCGGGCCGCGCTTCGGCCCACTGAAAGACGATGTCGGAAAGATGCTCCGGGGCCGTGCGCATGCCGGTGAGCGCGTTGCGCTCGGCCTCGGGCATCGGTGAGTCGTCGACAAAGGCTTGGCGCACGGGGTCGAGCCAGCCTTGGCCGGCCACCGGAAGCTCGAGCGGCTGGCACCACCAACCCCAGTGCCAGGGCGGCTGGGCGCCATAGTGGAAAAAGGGGCTTGCCGTCGGTGACCACAGGAGGATCAGGGCGGCGGTGATCTCGCGTTCATCGGGCGAAGTGGCGAGGAGGCTCTTGGCACCGCCCGCGAGCTCGGGCAGGCGTTCGGCCACTTCGGGCGCCAGTGCCAGAGCGGTGGCGTCGTCGCCAACGATCAGTGCTCGCGAGAACGTGACCGAGAGTAGGTGGTTTCGGGAGAGTTCGGGCAGCCGAGCCTCGGTGATCAGACGACGGAGGGTCTCGATAGGAAGGTGCTGGACGAGCGGCTGGGCGATGTCGAGCAGCAGCGGCGCGTCTGGATCGACCTCGTGGTAGGCGAGGTCGGTCTCGTGATCGCCACCCCAAGCCACGGCTGTTGGTTTGCCATGCGCCGTCTCGACGAAGGTGCGGAGGTCCGGTGCGGCCAGCGCGCGAAGCGTCTGCAGCCGGTTTCGCGCGGCGTCCGGCCACGACTCGGATCGGGTCGCCAAGGCGTCGACCATTGGCCGTGCCGCGGCAACATCGCCCTGAGCGAGCAACAGTCGAGCCTGGTGGAAGCGCACGGCGTCGGCCTCGGGCGCATCAGCCGGCGCCGTGGGGCCCTCGTGCACCAGCGCGTCGCGCTCCGGCCAGTCCGCCTCGCTGCGCGCCAAGGCGGCCAGGTGCCACAGGCGATCATTCGGCGCGTCGGCGCGCCGCTTGCGCAGGCCTTGTTTCCCCGTGAAGTCGCCGTGGTACCGCTTGCTGGTGATGACAGTCATCCACAGGTCGAGCTCGTGATCGTAGTCCGGGGTGGCGCGGAGGCCCCAGAGATAGTCGGTCCACACACGTTCGAAATCGTCGGGCAGGCGCTCGCCGAGGAGCGCCGCTCGGGTCTCGGCATGCTGGCGTGCCGGCTCGAGCTGGTATCGGGTGTAGCGCAGGTAGCCCTCGGCATCTTCGCGATCGACCGCGTGGTGGGGCGTCTCGATGATCGTGCGGAGGTGCGCGACCGCGGCTTCGAGCTTGCCCTGCCGGACCATGGCACGAGCGGCGACCAGACCCGAGACCGCATGCCACGGTGATTCGGGCTGGTCTGCGATGCGCAGAAAACGCTGCTCGGCCTCGGCCCAGGCGCCGGCGTAGAGGTGGGCGGCGGCGATCTGATACGCCCGATCGAAGCGGAGGCGCGGCGCGTCGGACTCTGCGAGCGGTTCGGGGATGGTCGTGCCCTTGTGGCAGTTGGCGAAAACCTGGTCCTGGGCGTCGAGCCACTGGCGCACCTCGGGCGAGTCCTTGCCCCAGCGCGCTTGGTGGGCTGTGAGGGTGTGGGTGGCGGTGCGAAACGCATCGTCGAGACAGTTGGCGTAGTAGCTGTAGTCCGGCCCATTGCGGTAGGTGTTCAGCATGTGAATGCGCTCGGCCCCCGCAACCTGGCTGCGGGCGTCGAGCCAGGTCCGCAGGCTGGCCTCGGGCTCGGTGTCGTGGAGCTCGCCGCAGCACGCGACGACGCGTGCTTGTTCGTGGGCATCGAGTGGGCGGTCGCGCAGCAGCCGGTAGACCACGAACGCCTCGAGCGGGCGAAGGCGCTCGAACGGCGTGATCTCGCCCGCCGCCAGCCGTGCGAGCGGAAGATCCTGGCCGCGGTGATTCCAGAAGAAGGTAACCAGGTCGTAGGGGCCGCAGGCCAGCGCCGGCACGGCACCCAATGCCGAGAGCAAGGCGGCCAGCAGCCAGGCCACCGGTAGCGCCATGCGCGGCGAAACGACTGCGCCTCGCCGGCGGTTGTGGGTGGGAGGCTGAGCTCGTTCTTCCTTCATCGCGTCCAGCATACTCAGGCTTCGTGGCCAAATCATGGCGGCACTGCCCTGCCGACACAGCGCCAGGGCAGTGCTCAAGGGCAAAGAGAACCATGACGAGACAGGCCGAGAACGGACAATTATGGCAAACTGAGCCCATGGCGATCTGCAGCCGATTGCGAGCCTTCTCGACCAGTATCTTCACCGAGATGACCGAGCTGGCCTTGCGCCACGACGCGATCAACCTCGGACAAGGATTTCCCGATTTCGAGGGGCCGGAGGAGCTCAAGGAAACGGTGGTCGAGGCCATCCGGTCCGGGCGCAATCAGTACTGTCGGAGTGCCGGCTTGCCGGAGTTGGTCGAGGCGGTGGCGCGGCACCAAGCCGAGCATTACCAGCTCGAATACGATCCCCTCGCCGAGATCACCATCACGTGTGGTGCCACCGAAGCGCTCTTCGCGACCTTCCAAGGGCTGCTCGAGCCGGGCGACGAAGTCATCGTCTTGCAGCCGTTCTACGACGCCTATCCCGCGGGTGTGGCCGCGGCAGGTGGCGTCGTGCGGCCGGTCACGCTCCCGGGGCCAGACTTTCGGATCGATGCCGAGGCGCTGGAGCGCGCGATCTGCGAGCGCACCCGGATGATCGTGGTCAACACACCGCACAATCCATTGGGCCGGGTATTCGATGCCGACGAGCTGGGTGCGGTGGCAGCGCTTTGCCAGCGCCACGACCTGATCGCACTATCCGATGAGGTCTACGAGCATCTGGTCTTCACGGGCGAGCATCTGCCGCTGGCTTCGCTCCCCGGCATGGCCGAGCGGACAATCACCATCTCCTCGCTCGGCAAGAGCTTTAGCTTCACGGGTTGGAAGGTCGGCTGGGCGTGTGCGCCACCCGAGCTGACGGCCGCGATCCGCGCGGCCCACCAGTTCGTCACCTTCTGCACGCCAGCCCCCTTCCAGCTTGCCGCGGCGCATGCACTGGGTCTCGGCGAAGCGTACTTTCAACCGTTTCTCGCGGCCTATCAAAGCCGGTGCGACGTCATCTGCGACGGCTTGACGACCGCGGGATTCGACGTCATGCGGCCCCAGGGGACCTATTTCGTGCTCGCCGACATCCGCTCCCTCGGCTATGACGATGACATCGCGTTCTGCCGCATGCTGCCAGCGGAAGTCGGCGTCGCGGCGATCCCAACCTCAGTCTTCCATGTCGACCCGGGATCCAACCGGCACTACGTGCGTTTCGCATTCTCAAAGCACCGGTCGGCGCTCGAGCAGGCGCTGGAGCGCCTTACCACGTTGACCAGCGCCGACACGTCCGGCAGCAGCGCCACCGGGCGTGCCGCCAAGGGATCAGCATGATGCGTGTCGCTGGCTTGCAGTACGACATGGCCTGGGAAGACCCTGCGGCCAGCTTTGCGCGGCTGCGGCCTTGGATCGCGGCCGCAGCGGCGCAGCACGCACGCATGGTGGTCCTTCCCGAGATGTTCGCCTGCGGCTTCTCGATGGCGACCGATCGCATCGCCGAGCCGCCCGGTGGCCCCAGCGAGCAATTCTTGCGCGAGCAGGCTGCGGCCCACGGTATGTGGCTGGCGGGTTCCGTGCCCGAGCGGGTGGACGATCCGGGAGGCGACGGCGACCGTAGGCCGTTCAACACGCTGCTGCTGGCGGGGCCCGACGGCACGGTCCATCGGTACCGTAAGCGCAAACCGTTCACCTACGGTGGCGAGGCTGAGCACTACGCCGCGGGCGACGAAGACCTGACCGTCGAGATCGAAGGTGTTCGGTTCACCTTCTTCATTTGCTACGACCTCCGCTTTGCCGATCTGTTTTGGGATCGCGCGCTGCAGACCGATGTCTATGTCGTGATGGCGAGCTGGCCCGAGACGCGGCGCAATCACTGGCGCGCCCTTCTCCGCGCGCGCGCGATCGAGAACCAGGCCTTCGTGGTGGGCGTGAACCGGGTGGGCATGGGCGGCCGCTTGGCCTACGTCGGCGATAGCTGCATTCTCGATCCCATGGGGGAGACGATCGTGTCGGCGGCCGGCCAGGAAGGGCTCCTGGTCGCGGATCTTCGCGCCGACGTGGTTCGGAAGACGCGAGAGGCGCTCCCCTTCCTTCCGGACCGCTGAAGGCGGCGCATCGAAGCGCCCGGATCGAGTGCTGGGTCGAGCGTGGTCGCCTTAATGCTTGTCGAATCATCTATTGTCGCGACGTGTTTTCTTTGGTAGGATTCACGCGTCACGTGATGCATCCCTGTGTCACGTCCGGTCGATTCCACCACTTCACTTGCTCTCGCCAGGAGATAAGCATGAATCACTTGATGCGTCGTACGTGCCTCTTCGCTGCCACCCTATTGCTACTCGCCTTGCCTGCCACGGCAGCGACCTACACCATCGATGGCAGCCATTCCTCCGCCGTCTTCCGGGTCAAGCACTTCAATGTCGCGAATTTCTACGGCACGTTCAATGGCATTGCCGGCACCATCAACTACGATGCGAGCAAGCCCGCTGCATCGTCGATCGAGGTCACCATCAAGGCCGACAGTGTCGACTCCCGCAACGACCGTCGCGATGGTCACATCAAGAGCCCTGACTTTCTGAACGCGGCCGAATTCGCCGACATCACGTTCAAGAGCACCAGCGTCAAGCCGACCGGTGATGACACCTTCGAGATCACGGGCAAGCTGACGCTCCACGGCGTGACCAAGGACCTGACGATTTCGGCCGAAAAGACGGGGCAGGGCCCGAATCCACGCAACGGCGACGAAATGGTTGGCTTCGAGGCTCAGTTCACGGTCGATCGCACCGAGTTCGGCATGAACTTCATGGCCGGGCCCTTGAGCGAGGAGGTTCACTTCATCCTCGCCCTCGAAGCCGCCAAGAAAAAGTAAGACTGCACGTCGTTCGAGGGTCGATCCATGCTGCTCCAGAAACTCCTGATACCCGGCGTGCTGGTTCCCGTGGCCATTGCCGCCATGGCGTTCGTCGTGGCTCAGTGGGCCGGGAAGCGTGCAGGGAAACCGGTCGCGGGAGGCGGTTTAGCCGTGGCTGCCGCCTACCTTGCGGCCTCGGTGGCGCTGACGGGCTGGCCTCACTGGCCGCCGGTCGCAGCGATCCAGCGCCTTTTCTTCTTGGTGATCGTTGCGATGATCGCAGTATGGATTCTCGGACGCCTCGGGCGGTCGCAGAGCCCTTGGGTCGTCCGCGGGCTGCTCTCGGCGGCAACTCTCGGGCTGACGCTCCAGAGTCAGATCAAGAATCGCTGGAGCGTCAGCGAAGCCGCGCTCTGGCTCATCGGTCTACTGATCGGCGCACGGGCCCTGGGATGGGCGTTCGAGCGGAATCTCGCGGCGCCCGAGACGGCCCCGAGCGGACGTTCGGCTGGATGGCTGTCGGCCGCGGTGCGACTGGCCCTGGTGGGCAGCACCGCGCTGATGCTGGGCCTTTCCGAAAGCGCCCAACTCGCGCAGTTGGGCGGCGCGCTGGCGAGCGGCATGGCCGCGGTCGAGATCGTGGCCCTACTGGGCCGCAGTACACCCTGGCGCGGCATTGATGCATTGGTCCCCGTCACGGTGCTGACGGGCCTGCTCGCAATCGGCTATTTCTACGCCGGGCTCGGTACCTGGCCCGGCGTTCTGCTGGTGCTTTCCTTTGTGCTTCTGGCTCCTGCCAACCAGCACGGCACGGGCCGCATCCTGCTTCCCCTGGTACCACTGGTCATTGCTCTCGGGTTGGTGATCGTGACCTTTCTGAATCAAGAAGACGATCCCTACGGCGACTACTCGCAGCAAGAAGTCCGTGCCTCACAGGTGATTCTCGTCTAGCCCGAGCCCGTTCGAACGTTCCCGCCTCTCTCGAAGCGTCTGATCAAGACGGCTGCCTACGTCGTGGTCAGTTGGCGCCAACTGCGGTCCGTGGTTGCCGGTATCCCGTGCAGGCAGGCCGTCGATCTTGCGCTCAGTCGACCACGTACCGATCGGTTGGCGTGCCCGCTTACGAAAGGCTTTCTGAAAGGAATGTCGCGCGCTGGATCGGATCGTCGGGAGCTTCTCGGGGAGACGTCGGTCGAGGTCGGCATGGAGGTTGCACTCACCCCTTTCCAACATCGCAGTGGGTTCGAGCGGAGGCCCGTACCTGGTCGCCGTTTGTATCAGGCGCTCGGCCCGTAGCCGTTCCGGCCCTTGCAATCTTGTCTCATGGCGTACCTCGGTGTGTTCGAGGTGCGCGGCTCGGAATGAATTGTTTCGACAGTGGAAAGGGATCGAACATGAAAAACAGAAAGCAATGTACGGTATGGGCCGTGGTCGCGCTGGCTGCGTTGGCTGGCGGCGTCCAAGCACAAGATCAGACCAACAGGCCGCATCTGCCGGATCAACCCAACCTTTCACGGGCACAGGCGCTGAGCCTGGCATCGGCAATCGAGGCATATTGGACGGAGGAGCGGATGGCCGGGGCCCAGCCCATGTCAACGCCAGCCATCGTCGTTGATGATGCATTGCTGTCGCCGTTGGCCGTGGTGCCGAACGAGCCGGACGATCTGGCCAAGCCGGGCTTCGCGCCGGGCTGGGCACCCGGACAGGGGCGGCAGCCGGAGGGCGACGAAGCGTACGAATTCGCGGATTTCACGGGCGACGGCGTGCCGTCACCACTGAAGGCCGTCGGACAGCCCGAGCACGGCACCGCGCCGTCCAACCCGCAGACGGGGCCGTACGGTCCTTTTCAGCGCTGGACGCTAATCGAACCGATCAAGAACTATCCTAAATCTACGCATGGGAAATTGTTCTTTTCGCTGAACGGCGGCAACTTCGTCTGCTCAGCAACGGTAATTCATCGCAACACATTGATCACTGCCGGCCACTGCAACTCGGACGGTGACGGCACCTTCGCGACCAATCGACTGTTCTGCCCGAGCTGGAAGGACGGCGCTTCGAGTCGTGGGTGCTGGACGGTGGTCAACAGCAAGACCTCGGCCGGGTGGCACAACAATGGTGATCCGGACTATGACTACGCGTGCCTGGTCACCAGCCCGACCGGTACCGTCAACAACCGTCCCGTCGGCAACGCGGTCGGCTGGCTCGGGCGTTCGTGGAACTGGCCAGCCGCGCAAGCCGTGCGGACGTTCGGCTATCCGCAGGCCGCGCCATTCTCCGGCGGGCGACTTCAGACCACGGCATCCACGGAGTGGTACAGCTTTCACTTTACGGGCGGTGGCCAGATCTCGAAGATCATCGGCAGTGATCTGACCGGTGGTTCGAGTGGCGGCTCGTGGATTCTCGGCTTCCAGCAGGGTAGCCAGGAGTTTCCGGATACCGACGGTCGCTCGGCCACCGACCCGGGTCGCAACTGGGTCAACGGTGTGAACAGCCACAAACGTTGCCGCACGACGTGTCAGAGCCCGCCGACGGCCACCAATGGCGTATTCTGGCAGGAGATGAGCTCACCGCCGTTCCGGCGCACCAACGCGGGCGACGAGTCGGAAGACATTGTCTCCGTATGCTTCGATGTCGGCGGAACGTGATCGTTCGTGACTGTTGAACAACGTGCGATTGCTTGGCGGCAGTCCGGTGATCGCACGGTCTGACCTGCGCGGGAGGTGTGAGGCTTCCCGCGCTGGTTCCCGTTCTGACGTTCTATTGGAAGCGAGGCTTTCGCTTCTCGACGAAGGCGTCGTAGGACTCGCGGAAGTTGGGGTCCAGCATGCATCCCGCCTGGATCTCGACCTCCGCCTCCATCGCGGATTCGAGATCCATCGACGCCTCACGCAGGACCAGCTTCTTGGTCACTTCCAGGCCGAAAGAAGGTCCACGCGCCAGACGCTCGGCCCATTCCCGGGCGGTTTCCGGCAGGTCGCTCTTGGGCACCACACGGTTGTAGAGGCCGATGCGGTGCGCTTCATCAGCAGCCACGAAGTCGCCGGTCATCAGCAGCTCCATGGCACGGCCCATGCCGACGATGCGCGGCAGCAGCCACGATGCTCCCATGTCGGCTCCGGAGAGGCCGACCTTGGTGAACAAGTAGGCAATGCGAGCGTCGTCGGCTGCGATGCGTACGTCACAGGCGCTTGCCATCACGGCGCCGGCCCCGGCGACCAGCCCATTCAAGCCGCCGACGATCGGGCGCCGACAGCGCAGCATGGCGAGGATCAGTGCGCCGGTCTTGCGGGTGAAGTCGAGCAGTCCTTGGAAATCGCACTCGAAGAGCCGGCCGATGATGTCGTTGACATCGCCGCCGCTGCAGAACGCCTTGCCGGCGCCCGTGAGCACGATCGCGCGGACGCCAGGCTCCGTGTCGAGGCGTTCGAAAACCTCGCGCAGCTCGTCATAGACCTCGAAGGTGAGGGCGTTGTAGCGCTCGGGGCGATCGAGTGTGATGGTGGCGACCGCGGTGGCTTCGTCGTGCTCGTAGCGAAAGCTCTTGGGCTGAATGGGCATGGTCCAACTCCCGAATGATGGTGGCTAGTCTTCGCCGGTTCGCGGCAGGACAGCGAGGGCTTGGATCTCGACCGCGGCCCGTGGCTCCAGGAGACCCGCGACCTCGACCAGTGCCATGGTCGGATAGTGCCGCCCCATCCGCTCGCGGTACGTGGCGCCGACTTCCTTCAGCTTGGCGACGTAGGCGCGCTTGTCGACCACATAGATCGTGAGCTGAATCAGGTGCTCGGGCTTGCCGCCCGCCGCGCGAACCACCTGGATAACGTTGTCGAGTGCCTGGGCGAACTGTGCGCCGAAATCATCGGAGACAATCTGTTGCTGGCTGTTCCAGGCGATCTGACCGGCAATGCTGAGGAACCGCCCGCCTTCGGGTGCCAAGATGCCGTTCGAATAGCCGCGCGGCGCACCGAGGGCGACCGGGTTCACGACTTCGAATTCCCTGCTCATGCCTGCAGCGCTCCGCCGTCGAGCACGAGCGCCTGACCGGTCACGCCGCGGGAGCGCGGGTCGCACAGCACCAGGACCTGGTAGGCGACCTCCGCGGCTTCGAGAATCCGCTTCTGTGGGCTCATCGCCTCGAGGTTCTTGCGTGCTGCATCAGCGTCCAGGCCGGTCTTGCCGACGATCCGCTCGACGGACTCGGTGGTCATTTCAGTGTCCACGAAGCCAGGACAGACGGCGTTGACCGTGACGCCGGTGGCGGCGAGCTCCACGGCTGCCGCGCGGGTGAAGCCGACGGCCGCGTGCTTGGCGGAAACGTAGGCGGTGATGTAGGCCGCCCCGGCCTTGCCGGCCACGGAAGCGACATTCACCACGCGTCCCCAGCCGCGTTCGACCATTCCCGGTGTGAATGCACGGGTACACAGGAAGGTTCCCGTGGCATTGACCGCCAGGAGCCGATTCCAGGTCGCGAGATCGGTACGATGCAGGGGGGCCGAGGTGGCCACGCCGGCATTGTTGACCAGGATGTCCACTCCGCCGAGATGCTCGACCGCCGCGTCGTGCAGCGCTTCGACCTGTGCCTCGTCCGCCACGTCGCAGGGAACGGCCCATGCCTGGTGGCCGTCGCTGCGCAGCGCTTCCGCCACGGCTTCGATTTCGTTTCGAGATCGGGCGCTGACGACCACGGAAGCGCCTTCGGACGCCAGCAGCCGCGCGGTCTCCGCGCCGATTCCGCGGCCGCCGCCCGTAACGACCGCACGCTTGCCCTCGAGTCGTTTTGCGTTCATGGCGCGGACGATAGCAGCCGAGCGGCAGTTGGCGGCAACCGATCGTCGGTGCCTGCTCCCCAGAACCGGTGTCCAGGTGCTCGTGTTTCCCGTGGCTCACACCCCGTCGCGTCGCCAGCCCCGGGCCTTATGAAGTCGCCCCGAGCCCATTCTCGAGCACGGCGTCGACGAGGATCTGGCCCAGGATTGCGATGGTCTCGCGTCCTTCGACCGCGGTGGCCGCGGCGGGATCGCCGAAGTAGGCCTCCGGGCCGCCGGCTTGCTCGAAGGTGGTCTGGCCAGCGCGAATGGCGGTCGAGAGGGAGGCGGGATTGGGGGCGAGGCGGGTGCTGCGCTCGCTGCGCACGAGGTCGGGGCGCGCGGCGAGCACCACCGAACCCTCGTACTGGCCCGCATGGCAAGCGCCGCTCTTGAACTCGTCGGTCAGCCGCAGCGCCCAGGGCTTGCGGGCGATATCCGGAAAGGTCACGGTGAGCGAGGCTGCGTCGCGGATCTGTTTGACCGCTGTGTAGAGCGCGCCCAGGTGCGCGGGGTCGAGGTGTGCGTTGGCGATCGCGAGGTGACGGATCTGGTGGCTGGCCAGGGCATCGGCGATGTCGACCAGCAGGGCCGTTACGGTCTCGGGTCGGACCGAGAGGGTGCCCGCAAAAGCGGCGCCGAACGGCGCGGCCGTGTAGTCGACCGGCGGCAAGAGCAGGCCGTTCAGGTCGTGAGCCGCCAGCCCACGGGCACCTTCCTCGGCCATCGCCTGCGCGATGATGCGGTCGGTGACCAGGGGCAGGTGGGGGCCATGGGCCTCGACAGCGCCGGTGGGCAGGATCGCCACCACGCGCGAGCGATCCAGCTCGCGGACTTCGGTCCAGGTCATCTCTGACAAACGCAGCATCGTCATCGGAGGGTAGTCTACTCTTGGTGCAGCCACTCCTGATGCCGATGCGCCGAGCCGGCGATCGCGAGTGCTCGGCAAGCAGATTTCTGTGCCAGACTCGTGACTCGGTGAATCCATGCCTGATCAGAGCTTTCTTCAGTGGCCTTTTCTGGCCGACGAGCACCGCGACCTGGCCCGGGACCTCGAAGCCTGGTGCCAAGAGGTTTTGCCGCGGCATCGCGATGCCGCCGCCAACGATGCGCCCACCCACGCGCATGCCGCTGGCGGCGCGCACGCTGATGTCGACGCAGCCACGCGATCCTTGGTGCGAGCCCTCGGCGATGGCGGGTGGCTCGAGCAGGCTGTGGTGGCACCTCACGGCGGAATCCGATCGCAGCTCGACGTGCGCTCCCTCTGCCTGTGCCGCGAGACCCTGGCCCGTCACTGGCCACTCGCTGACTTCGCCTTTGCCATGCAGGGGCTCGGCTGCGGACCCATCTCGCTGTTCGGATCGGAAGCCCAGCAGGCCCGCTTCTTGCCGCCTGTCGCGCGCGGACGAGCCATCGCCGCCTTCGCCATCTCCGAGGCCGAGGCCGGGTCGGACGTCGCGGCCATGTCGACGCGTGCGACTCCGGATGGCGACAGCTTCGTGCTCGATGGTGCCAAGACGTGGATCTCGAACGCGGGTATCGCGGATCACTACGTGGTCTTCGCACGTGTCGTGGACGCTGACTCGTCCGACGATTCGGCGTCCAGGCGAGGAACGAGCGATCTTGCCGCGTTCATCGTCGAAGCCGACCGCCCCGGGCTCTCGGCGGACGAGCGTATCGACACCATCGCGCCGCATCCGCTCGGCACGCTCCGTTTCGAAGGATGTCGCGTGCCGCGCGCGAACCTGATCGACGAAGTAGGCGCCGGCTTTCGCATCGCCATGGCGACCCTCGACGTCTTCCGCTCGACGGTGGGGGCCGCGGCCCTCGGCATGGCCCGCCGCGCCCTGGACGAGAGCATCGCGTACGCTGGCCAGCGGATGGTCGACGGCGCGCCGCTCGTTGACAAGCAGATGATCCAGGCCAAGCTGGCGGACATGGCGGTCGCGGTCGACCAGGCCGCATTGATGATCTATCGCGCGGCATGGACCAAGGATCAGCTCGGCGGCCGCATCTCGCGCGAGGCTGCCATGGCCAAGCTGGTCGGCACGGAAGCCGCGCAGAAGGTCATCGACGAGGCGGTCCAGCTCTTCGGCGGCCAGGGCGTGGTGAGCGGCTCGATTCCGGAAGAGCTGTATCGGGAGGTGCGCGCGCTGCGCATCTACGAGGGAACGAGCGAGATTCAACGGCTGATCATCGCGCGCCAAACGTTGCTGGCCGCTTCGCAGTCGCCGTAGCCTGCGCGAAAAAGACACGACATGAAGATTTCGATCATCGGCGGTGGCCCGGGGGGCCTCTACTTCGCGCTCTTGGCGAAGAAAGAATGGCCCGAGTACGACATCACGGTCTACGAGCGCAACAAGGCGGACGACACGTTCGGATTCGGCGTCGTGTTCAGCGACGAAACCTTGGGCATCTTCCGAGACTACGACGAGCCGTCGTACGAGGCGATCCGCGCGAGCTTCGCCTACTGGGATGACGTCGAGATTGCGTTTCAGGGCGAGCGATTTCGAGTGGCGGGAAACGGCTTTGCCGGCTGCTCGCGAAAAGCGCTGCTGTTGCTGCTCCAGGAGCGCTGCCGCGCGCTCGGTGTCACGCTGCGCTTCGAGACGGAATGCGGTCCCGAGCAGCTTACTTCCGCGCCGCTCGCGGACAGTCACTTGATTGTCGCAGCGGACGGGATCAACAGCCGGATCCGAACCGCTTTTGAAGATGACTTTGGCACCTCGATCGACACGCGGAACAATATGTTTTGCTGGCTCGGCTCGACCCGCGAGCTCGATGCCTTCTACTACTTCTTCCGCCAGACCGACCATGGGCCGGTGGTTGCCCACTGCTATCAGTACGAGCCGGGGCGCAGCACTTGGGTGATCGAGCTCGCGGAGGATACCTGGCGTGGGCTTGGCCTGGATCGCTCGGACGATGAGCAGGCCGAGCACCTTCCGATCATCGAGTCGATCTTTGCCGAAGAGCTCGAAGGCCACCGGCTCATCGACAACCGTTCGCTGTGGCGGAAATTTCCGATGATCCGCAACGAAACGTGGGTCAAGGACAACATCGTGCTGCTCGGCGACGCCAAGGCTACCGCCCACTATTCGGTGGGTGCTGGGACCAAGCTGGCCATGGAAGACGCCATCGGCCTGCTCGAGGCCATGCGGCAAACCCCCGACATTCCGGCGTGCCTGGCCACGTTCGAGTCGCAGCGTCGGGACGAAGTGGGTAAGACCCAGCATGCCGCGGATGTTTCCTTGCAGTGGTTCGAATCGATGGCGCGACACTGGCACTTGGCGCCCGAGCAGTTCGCGTTCGGGGTGATGTCACGCTCGAAGCAGATCACCTACGAAAACCTCATGTTGCGTGATGCGTCGTTCGTCGATCGGGTCCGTACGTGGTTCCTCGACGATGTACGCACCCACGGCTTCGACGTGGGCGGCGACACGCCGCCGATGTTCACCCCCTTGCGTCTGCGCGAGATGCTGCTGACCAACCGCGTGGTCGTATCGCCGATGGCGCAGTATTCGGCGCGTGACGGCGTGCCCACGGACTGGCACTTTCAGCACCTCACCAGCCGTGCCCTCGGTGGGGCGGGCCTGTTGTTCGTCGAGATGACCTGCCCCTCACCGGAGGCACGCATCACGCCGGGCTGCACCGGGCTCTGGAATGACACACAGTGCGCGGCGTGGAAACGGATCGTCGATTTCATCCACGCCGAGACCACGACCAAGGTCTGCCTTCAGCTCGGCCACGCGGGGCGCAAGGGATCCACCCAGCTCGGCTGGCAGAAGATGGATCATCCCCTGCGCGACGGCAACTGGCCCCTGGTGTCGGCGTCGCCCCTGCCGTACCTCGAAGGCACGAGCCAGGTTCCCGCCGCCCTGGACGAAGCGGCCATGGAGCAGGTGATCGATTCCTTCGTGAACGCCGCGCGATACGCCGAGCAAGCGGACTTCGACATGCTCGAGATCCACATGGCCCATGGCTATCTGCTGGCCAGCTTCATCTCGCCGCTGACCAACCAGCGAAGCGACGACTATGGTGGCTCGATCGAGAACCGCATGCGTTTCCCGCTGGCGGTCTTTTCCGCCGTGCGCAAGCAGTGGCCTCGCAACAAGCCGATGTCCGTGCGCATCTCGGCCTGCGATTGGGCCGAAGGTGGGCTGTCGGCCGAAGATCTGATCGTGGCCGCGCGGATGTTGCAGCAAGCCAAAGTCGACCTGATCGACGTCTCCACCGGACAGACCGTGCCATGGCAAGCGCCGGTCTACGGTCGGATGTATCAGACCGTCTTCGCCGACCTGGTCAAGCACGAGTTGTTCGGCGCGCAGGAGCGGGACGCGGATGCGCACCCGGTGGCGATCATGGCGGTGGGAAATATCACGTCCGCGGATCAGATCAATACGGTCCTACTTCAAGGGCGCGCCGATCTCGTCGCCATCGCCCGCGGACACCTGACCAATCCATACTTCACCCTTCATGCAGCCGCGGCCTACGACTACCGTGGACATGCCTGGCCGCGCCCCTACGAATCGGGGCGTGATCAGGCATTCCGATTGGCCGAGCGCGAGCGGGAAGACAATCTGCGCATGCGTGCCGCACTCAAGCCCGAGCGCCATGCGAACCGAGACGATGACTGATTCTGATTCCCAAGCCGACGCGTCGACGGTGCCCTGGGCAAACGACTTCGATCGCTTTCGCAAGGCCAATCCCGACCTTCTGCACGTCGCAGCGCACAGTCACCACTACTGGCCAGACGTGACCTATGATGCGCACCTGGCTGCCTGGCAGGATGCTGCAACCCAGGTCGACGAGAAGTGGTCCCATGTCTTCGAGCACGTGATGCCGACGGCACAGGCGCACATTGCCCGGATCCTCGGGCTACCGGCGAGCGGCGGTTTGCAGGCGGGCGACACGGTGGCCTTCGCACCCAATACCCACGAGTTCCTGACGCGCTTGCTGTCATGTTTCACCGAGCGGCCGGTCACGATTCTCACCTCGGACAGCGAGTTCCACAGCTTTGCGCGGCAGGGTGCGCGTTGGCAAGAGGTCGGCGACGCGTCGATCGAGATGGTTGCCACCGAACCCTATGAGACTTTCGAGGAACGTTTTCTCGAAGCTGCAACGGCGCGCCGCTACGATCTGGTCTTCGTCAGCCACGTGTTCTTCAACTCGGGATTCGTCTTCGAAGGACTCGAGTCGCT
>CALFAM010000162.1 GCA_937948815.1 uncultured bacterium | reverse complement strand
CAGCCCTGGCGCTTCGCGCCATGCCTGGCGCACAAAAGAAAAGGCCTGGAACCCTCCGCGGTTCCAGGCCCAGATCAAGGAAGAGAAGGGTGACGACCATGGCGGCGGTGCCCCGGGCGGCATGGGCGGCATGGGCGGCATGGGCGGCATGATGTAAGAGCGCGCCCCGCGCGCCCGACCCGGAATCAAGTGATGAATCCGGCGAGGGACCTCCTGAGGAGGAGGTAGGAAGGCCGGCCCCATGGGGTCGGCCTTTCTTGTTGTGTGCCCACTCTCAACGCCCTTCTGCTTTCCCTCGGCCCCCGCCTCCCCACTGTCAGCCCCCACTGCCAGCCTCACTGCCAGGACAGTGTGCCGTGCCCCTCCGTCGGTCGTGAGGGCCCGGTGCCTTGCAATCGCTGCGGTCTCGCTTCGCCAGACGCTCCTTTGTACGCCGTGATATACATTCATTCGATTTTTTCTATTTTCGCCTCACGGCTGGTCCACACGAGGCGATCCTGTTGACGAAAAGGAGAGAACGCATGGGACGCCCTGCCACCTGCCGAATCAGCATCTTCATCTGCTTGCTGCTCGCGCTGCCAACGTTGGCGACTGCCAACGAGCCGAACCATCCAACCATCCCGAGTCTCGCCACCCTGCTTGCCGATCTCGATTCTGGAGCCCGCTCCCTCGACGATTTGCGAGCGCTTGGCCTCTCGGTATTTGCCACGCCGTTCAACGTGGCCGACGGAATGGGCGACGGGCCCTACGACCCGGCGGAGGCTGACCGGCTGGCCTTCGGTCACCGTCCCACACTCCAGGGCAACGGCCTGAGTCTGCGCGTCAACGGTCTCGACGCCCAAAGCTGCAACGAATGCCACACGATCGTCAGCAACAACTCGCGCTTGCCCACCCTGGGGATTGGCGGCGTTGGTGGCGTGGTGCAAAACGCGATCATCGTCAGCAGCCTGATCGACGTCGGGGATTCTTCGGATGATCGCGTGCAGTTTCGGGGCGGGCACGAGCCCGAGCTACCACTGGTCGAAGATGGCGTCGCCGACTTCAACGGACGGTATGCAAACCCCCCCTTCCTCTTCGGCGGTGGTGGCGTCGAGCTGCTTGCCAAAGAGATGACCGCAGACCTGCAGTACTTCCTGAAGGAAGCCCGAAATGCTCCTGTCGGCACCGAGATCCATCTCGACACCCATGGTGTCTCGTTCGGCTCCTTGACGTCGCTCGGCCAAGGCAAGGTCGACCTGACCAAGGTCGAAGGCATCGGTCCGATCGATCGAGCGAGTGTTCCTGCCGAGGAGGTGCTGGTGGTGCGCCCCTTTGGCCGCAAGGGAGAGAACTTCAGCATGCGCGACTTTGATCGAGGCGCCATGCAGTTCCACTTTGGCATCCAGCCGGACGAGGTGGTCGGCGAGGAGCAAGACGAGGATGGTGACGGCCTCGCGGGCGAGGTCACGGTCGCCGAGATGAGCATGCTGCATATCTTCGACGTCACCAACCCCAAGCCGCGCATCCAAGCGCTTGGTGACGATGGCCGGAAAGGCAAGGCCGTTTTCCGCGAGATCGGCTGCAACAGCTGTCACCGCAGTGTGCTGAAGACCCGTGGCAAGCGCGTCCCCTTGGCATTTCCCGAGGTGGCCGAGGATCCATGGGCCAACGTCTACCTCGAGATCGATCTTCGCAAGGCCGGCTTTCGGCCCACCAACCAAGGCGGCTTGCGCGTGCCGCTCTTCTCTGATCTGAAACGTCACAAGATGGGGCCACGCCTTGCCGAAACCTTCGAGCGTGCTGAGATCCCCAACGACGAGTTCATCACCGCCCGGCTGTGGGGCATTGCCGATACCGCTCCCTATCTACACGACGGCCGAGCGACCACACTCTTCGATGCGATCGAGCTTCATGGCGGCGAAGCTCAGGCCGCGCGCGACGCCTTTCTGGCGCTGCCCGAGAATGAGCGTCAGTACCTGCTGACCTTTCTCGGCAAGCTGCGGACGCCACGGAATCCGAACCAGGAGCTCGTCGAGCTGGTCCGTTGAGCCCGGCCGCCTGAACGGTCGCGCCAGCGGGGTCGATCGTCACCACGGAGGGCGTCGGCGGAGTGGGAACGAACGGCAGGGGTGGCGAGCACGGACTTCGGAAAGGTAGCCCGTGCCCGCCTTGGCCCTGCCCCGAGGACCTGTGCGCCTCAGCGCTCGCCGGCTGTGTCGTGGTCGTGATCGTGGTCTTCGAAGTGAAAGGCGAAGATCAAATCTTCCATCAGCCCGAATCGTTCATAGGTCTCGCCGAGCACGCTGGTCTCCATCACGAAGTAGCCTTCGAGGGCATGGAGATTCGAGTTGCCACTCAACCGGTTGAGCTTGCGATAGCTCAGGCCGAGTGCCTGCACACCGCGCGACGGCAGGGTATGAACCTCCTCACGCTGCGCCCGGGCATCGTGGTTGCGATCGACCCACAAGCGAAGCCGGTCCCATACGCGATCTTTGGATGAAATCACATTGTCTTTGTTGCCCCCGAGCGCCTCGGAATCCCAGGCTGCAAGGGCCTCGAAGCCATGCTTCGCCAGGGTCTCGTCTGGGAGGACCGTAGCATTGCCGAACAGCTCCCGCCCGCTATCGACCATCCGATTTCCATTCAGGTCGAGCCAGAGGAAAGCTTCTTCGTGGTATTCGGACGTCCAGCCGATATCCTCCATATGGCCATCGGCATTGATGTCGAAACGTACCGATCGTGACAGTCCGGTGGTGGCGATGCGGCCGTCGCCATCGAGGTCGAGGATCAGTGGGCTTGTGCACGGATGGCTTGCGAACGACGGCGTCGTGCAGGCCAGCGCGAGCAGCGCGCTCACCACTTGGCGTGTTGTTGGATACATAATTCCTCCTCGACTCAGACGACCGGTGGACGGCAAGGATGATTGAAAGGAGGCGGCGAGATCTCTCCCTGGGTGCGGAAGTTGGAATCCGCCTGGTCGCAGACCTGATTGTCGATCGCCCCCGTGACGCTTCCCATGATGTTCGTACAACCGTTGCAGCCGGGAGGTGGATCGTCGATCCCCAACAAATGTGCGAATTCATGCGTCAGAATATCGGTAGCGCTGGCGGTGCAGTTTTGGCCGGGAGCAGTCTCCCAAATGCGCACCGTTGCCAGCGTGATCCTGCCGTTGCTCGGGTCGATGTCGACATCCGCGCACGCGCATTTCGACGCCGAGCAGTTGGAAAACGTGCCGGGGTTGGCGCCCCCCATGAACCGCACGAAGGCCGTGATATCCGCCGACTGTGAGACGCCGACGAATTCCGGCTTCGTGCCACTGCCACAAGAGTTGTTCCACGTTGCGGCAGCCGAGTTGATACAGCTCTGGCACAGGGTGCCGCCATTGTCCGCGGCAATCACCTTGATCTTCGATGCCGGTTGGTTTTGTGACACTCCTGGCGTTGGCTTGGCGCAGTCTGCCACCAGCTTGCCGACCAGCAGGCCACCCACCCCGAGCGCACTCACCAGCACGATTGCCTCGCGTTTCTTCAACATCATTCTTTCTCCTCCGGAGCTGAACCGTCGCGCGTCGCTCGGCCGAGGCCGAGCCTGTCGAGTTGCCGTTCGATCAGCGCCCAATCGGGTTGCTCCCCTGCGAACGTGCCGCGCTCCCAGCCGAGCGAGATGGTGCCGTCTTCGCGCTCGAGAATGAGCGCGGAAGCATGCGGGCTGACGATCAGTGGCTCGCGATCGGCCACGCCGTCCGCGAACAGAAGAACGCGACGCCCGAGAACCGGCCGGTCGGGGAAGTGCTCGTTGCGAACGCAGAGCATCTCGCCGGCAGCAGCCACCTCGGCATGTCCGAATCGGAACAGAAACTTGGTAAACGGAGCGACCGATTCTGGACGTTTCAGGATGCGGTCGATCTCGAGCTCGACCAGCGAGGCCACCTGTCCGCGATAGAAGCCTCGAGCCACCGATCGCACGCGTCCGATGACGGCCAGCTCAGCGTAGTCGAGAAACGCCGACAGGCTGATCTCGGGCAGGGCGAGACCGCTCGTACTCGATCGATAGGTCTGACATGTACTCTGGGACTGCGTCTCCGTCGGCTCACGCTCGGTGCGTAGATGCTTCACCACCTCGAGCCGCGCCTTCAGGTCCTCTTGCATCGAAGGCGAGAAGAGCTCCCAACGGAGTGAACCGTCCACCTGCCGCGCCTCTTCGGCCGACAGCCAGATCGGCGGGCCGCCCGCTGGATCGGCAATCCACGTAGGAACTTTCGCGGCGCTGCCGCTGGCACCTGCGAATAGAACTGCAAAGAGGATTCTGCATAACATCAAGATGTCTCCTTTTCGCCCGTTGAATTCATGGCGCCCGAAGCACAATCACGTCGATGCTCGTGGCTGCGAGGCTCGCGAGTGAAGGCGACGAATGTGAAGTAGACGCAGGCGGCGACAGGATTGCAACCGGATGCTCATGAATGACTCGGGCTCGTGCGAAGGCCAGGCGTCCGGGTCGTCGAGACGCGAAGTCGCGTCAAGTCCCAATCCGCAACCGAGCTCAGACCGCAGTCAGGCTCGGCGCGAAGCCTGCTGGCACACCCGTGTACCTCGCGCATTCGCAGGTTACACACGGTGAGAAGTCGTCAGCATTGGCGAAGTCTCGTATAAATCTTACCAATGAAGACTAAAGAGACGCCAACCAACTCACACCACGACAGACCCGACGTACGGTTCGCAGCGGACGGCTCACGTCATCGCCCGAACTGCTGTCGGGAAGGCAGCCCATTCGCGCCGGCGGCAGCGGTCCGCGCCAGCATTTCATCGCGAGAGAGGCGATCAGGGTGGCCGGGCCGTCACTTCTGCCTGTGCCGGAGGCAGCCACACTACCGCTACCATAGAATGAGCTTGATCTAAGTCCGAAGTCAGACATGAGATAGGAGCTCTTGCATGCATTCGAAGATTTTCACCGGTCGGCCGTGGTGCACGGCTGTGCTGATCACGGGCCTCTTGGCCTCTTTGCCAGGGGCCACACTCGCTTCAGTTGGCGTCGATCCTCCAAGCCCGGCACGATTCGACTACCCCACATCTGCTGACCATCTGCTGATCAGCTATTCCGTGCGCCATGACGAGCTGGCCGAAAACGACCCGACGCCGTTGCTACGGATCTATGGCGACGGCACGGTCCATGTCCACATCCCGCGCTACATGCGCGGCGCAGGCGCCTTTCGCATGACGCTTGACGAACAAGCCCTGCGCGCACTCGTCGACTCGCTGGCCCAGAATGGTGTCCTCGGCTTCGAGCACGCGCAGGTCCAGGAGCGCCTTCGGCAAGCCGAATCGGCGCGCTTCGCACGTGATCAGACCCACATCCACATCTCCGACTCATCATGGAGTACCTTCCGCGTGAACCTGAGCCTCTACGATCCGATGGGCACAGGCCTCGTCCGAGAAGGTCTCGATCGTGAAGTCGTCTGGCGCGATGTTGCCTGGCACGCCGAGCAGTACCCGAACGTCACGGACCTTCAAGGCCTGTCCGCGGCTGAGCAGACCTTGCGCGCGTTCCTGCGGCACCCATCGTTGACGCCACTCGCCCCCACGGAGAACTGAGCCCATGCAATCTTTCCAGGATCAGCGCACGAGCTTGTCCGCCAGGCGGCTGGCCATTGCCCTCTCTCTTGCCCTGCTGTTCTCGCCATCCCTGCTCCAGGCTGGCGCATTCATCGGCTCGACCGAAGCCAATCCCGACGTCATCCTGCATCCGCACGGCTATACCGGCCAGGGCGGGGTCTTGACGGTCAGTGTCTGCCTCGATCCGACGTCGACCGCCTTGCCGCAGATGGACATCCCCATGCGCAACGTAGTCACGGTCTGGAATGCACTGGAAACAACGACCGACAATCTTCGTCTGGGCGCCGAGAGCGAGCTGGAAGCGGATGAAGTCGACTGGGAGTCGACGATCCTCCACGAGGTCGGACACTGTATCGGTATCGCCCACCCGAATGCAGCGACCGAATCCGGTCTACCAGCCGCTCAGCGCAACTACACCAAGGTCGCGGACGGACCGAACAACACGTTCGATCTCGATCCGGGCGCCGATGGCATCATCGGCTCGGCGGACGACGTCCGTGGCGATGACGTCAATCTCCACTGGTACCGCAACGGCACCAACAACCCCTTCGTGCTGCCCGCCACGGTGGACTCGACGACCTACAGCCGTGCGCTTGGCAACCTGCCTGGGGGCGATCTTTTCGTCGCCAACGCGGACCGGGCTGTTTCGGCGCTCTATGGTGTGCCGAATACCGAAGCATCGATGCAGCAGGGCGCCTTCTTCGACGAAGAGCAGCGCACGCTGGCCGCCGATGATGTGGCTACGGTCCGGCTCGGCATGAGCGGGCTCGACGAGATCGAAGGCACGGCGGACGACTACACGCTCAACTTGGAGTACGTGGGCGTGACCAACTCGTGCGACATCGTGGTGCGGCTGAACACGAGCGGGAGCTTCGCCTTCTGCCAGACCTCGTCAGCGCTGATCCAGGGTAATCATCGCCGGTTGACCTTCGCGTCGGTCACCACGGGTGACTTCAACTGGTTCTTCACCACGGACTTGCTCGGAAACGCGGAGATCTTCGCCGACGGATTCGAGTCGGGCAACACCACTGCCTGGTCAGCCACCGTTCCCTGAGGCTGCTTCGCCACGACTCGCTTCGGTTCACCCTGCACGCTGGTCGGGCAGGGTGAACGATGCAGCTCCACATGGAATGCCTGCAGCGCCGACTGCAACGAGCAGAACTTCGGATGTGAAGTCGACCTCTGTGACGAGTTCGCGGAGCCGTAGCGCGTCGATCTGAACGCTCTCGCAGGCCGCGCACGCTCCTCAACCAGGCCGCTGGAATGCGCGTCGCGCGACCTGAATCTTCGTCCGACAGAAGCAGTCTTCCGTGTGGTCGTTGACCAGTCCCATGGCTTGCATGAATGCGTAGGCTGTGGTTGGCCCGAAGAAACGCCAGCCACGCTTCTTGAGATCCTTGGCAAGCTGTACCGACTCGGGAGACGTGGTGAGCTGGCGCACGACGTCGTGGGTCATTCGCTCGGGACGCGACGTCGAAGCGGGCTCGTAGCGCCAGACGAAGGCAGCCAATGACCCGACCTCTTCGATCAGCTCACCCGCGCGCGCCGCATTGTTGATCGTCGCTTCGATCTTCGCGCGATTGCGCACGATCGACGCGTCGCCCAAGAGTCGCTCCACATCTTCTGCTCCAAACTCAGCGACCCGCGCGATGTCGAAGTCACAGAAGGCCCGCCGGAAAGCCTCTCGCTTGTTGTAGATCGTTCGCCAGGAGAGACCCGATTGGAAGGTCTCGAGGGCAATCTTCTCGAACAGACGTCGGTCATCGGCCACCGGGTAGCCCCACTCCCGGTCATGGTAGTCGAGAAACTCGGGTGCGCTGCCAGCCCACCAGCAGCGCCTGGCACCATCTGGCCCGACAAAAGCTTCGCTGGTCATCGCATCAAGCCTCGTTTGGCACAAGCAAGCCGATACATCGCAGCGCTCGGCATCGTCGACGGTTTACCTAGTGAACCAGCTTCTTGTACTTGATGCGGTGCGGCTGGTCGGCATCGGCGCCCAGGCGGCGCTTGCGGTCGGCCTCGTAGGCTTCGTAGTTGCCCGCGAACCACACGACCTCGGAGTCGCCCTCGAAGGCCAGGATGTGCGTGGCAATGCGATCGAGGAACCAGCGATCATGGCTGATGACCACCGCACAGCCGGCAAACTTGAGTAGCGCTTCCTCGAGTGCGCGCAGGGTGTCGACATCGAGGTCGTTGGTCGGCTCATCGAGCAAGAGCAAGTTGCCGCCGGCCTTGAGCGTCCGTGCCAGATGGACACGGTTGCGCTCACCACCGGAGAGATCGCCCACCCGCTTCTGCTGGTCCGACCCTTTGAAGTTGAACCACGAGGCGTAGGCGCGCGCGGGGACTTCCCGCTTCCCGAGCATGACGATCTCGTGGTCATCGCTGATTACCTCGAAGACGCGCTTGTCGGGATCGAGGCTGTCTCGACTCTGATCGACGTAGGACGCCTCGACCGTGTCACCGAGACGCAGGGCGCCTGCGTCCGGCTGCTCTTCGCCCGTGATCATGCGGAAGAGCGTGGTCTTACCCGCGCCGTTGGGGCCGATCACGCCGACGATGCCTGCCGGCGGCAGCTTGAAGTCGAGCCCATCGATCAAGAGCTTGTCGCCGAAGCCCTTCTTCAGCTGTTGGGCTTCGACCACCAGATCGCCCAACCGCGGCCCAGCCGGGATGTGGATCTCGCGGTCCGAGGCGTGCTTGGTCACGGCCTGGTCTTCGGCCAGGAGCTGCTCGTACGCCGAGAGGCGCGCCTTCCCCTTGGCCTGTCGGGCACGCGGCGCCATCCGCACCCAGTCCAGCTCCCGCTTGAGGGTCCGACGGCGCGAGGATTCTTGCTTCTCCTCCTGGGCCAGACGCGCTTCCTTCTGCTCCAACCAAGACGAGTAGTTGCCTTCCCATGGAATGCCCTTGCCGCGATCAAGCTCGAGGATCCAGCCTGCGACGTTGTCGAGGAAGTAGCGATCATGGGTGATCGCCACCACCGTCCCCTCGTACTCGGCCAGGAAGCGCTCGAGCCAGGCAACCGACTCGGCGTCGAGGTGGTTGGTCGGCTCGTCGAGTAGAAGAATGTCCGGCTTCTCCAGCAGCAGGCGGCACAGTGCGACCCGGCGGCGCTCTCCGCCGGAGAGCTTCGACACCTCGGCATCACCAGGAGGTAGTCGCAGCGCATCCATGGCGATCTCGAGCGTACGGTCGAGATCCCAGCCACCGACACTATCGATCTGGTCCTGCACCTTGCCCTGCTCGGCGAGCAGCTTGTCCATCTCCTCTGGTGTCATCTCTTCGGCGAAGCGCTCGTTGATGGCGTCGAAACGCTGCATCAGGGTGCGGATCTCGTGCAAACCGTCCTCGACGTTGCCACGCACATCCTTGCCCGGATCGAGCTGGGGCTCCTGCGGCAGATACCCCACCTTGACCCTGTCCGCGGCCCACGCCTCGCCGTCGTAGTCGGTGATCTCACCCGCCATGATCTTCAGCAGGGTCGATTTACCGGCGCCGTTGAGTCCGAGGACCCCGATCTTGGCCCCAGGCAGAAAGGACAGCCAGATGTTGTCGAGTACCGGCTTGCCGGGGGTATAGGCCTTGCGCAGGCCCTTCATGACATAGACGAACTCAGCCATGCTGGAAGACTCCGAAACGAGAGGGGTGATGAGGTATTGAAGGGCTGGACTGCGGATTTGGCCAAGGAAGGGCCGCAAATCACGCGCGCCGCGGCCATTGTAGCCGGTCCTGGACGAGCCGGACACCCACGAGCCGTTCGCTTTCCGTTCGCATCGAGGTGCGACGAACGCAGCACGCTTGCGTTTGCACCTTGCTACAATCGTAGTGCATTCCGTGGCTGCGATCCGGTCATTCAGCCACATATCGATTCTCGGAAGGCCACGGGCGAGTCGCGCGTGAGCGCACACCTCGCTCCCGTGGTCCAGGCAAAAGGAGAGAGGTTTTGAAGCGAGCAATCATCCTGTGTGCGGCCTTTGCGGCCACAGTTTCTACGAGCACGTGGGCCCAATCGGGCGATCCCGCGGGCACCATCAGCCATACCACCCGCACCGCCGTCCAGGTCGGCGTGGCACCCACCATCCAGGAGCTCGAGAAGCTGGCTCCGAGCCCGAACAGCTTCGGCGCCGAGATCGAGGTGCCGAACCGCACGATTCCCAACTTCCTGCTCGATCGGCCGATCGTCGAGACCGAGTCCGACTCGCTCGCGGCCCCGCTCCTCACGCGGCGCGCGCCAGGCGCCCTGCTGTCGTTCGAAGGCTACAACAACATCGACAACAACAACCTTGTCGGCGGGCTGGTTGCACCCCCGGACGTGAATGGCGACGTCGGTCGTGATTTCTACGTGCAGTACATCAACCTGGGTTGGATGGTCTTCAACAAGAGCGACGGCTCGGTGGCTGCTGGCCCCTTCGTCGGCAATCTCTTCTGGCAGGCACCGGGCTTTACCGGCCCGTGCCGCACCGACAACGCGGGTGATCCGATCGTCCTCTACGATCAGTTCGCCGACCGTTGGATCTTCAGCCAGTTCACCAGCCCGAACAATCCGGACGGCCGCCAGTGCTTCGCCATTTCCCAGGGCTCGAACCCGCTAGGCCCGTACTTCCTGTACGAGTTCCTGGTCAGCCCGGGCGAGTTCAACGACTACCCGAAGATCGGCCTGTGGACGGACGGCGCGGGCCAGAGCGCGTACCACATGATGACCAACCAGTTTGGGCCCGGCGGCTTCTCGGGCGTGCAGCTCACCGCCTTCGAGCGCGATGTCATGCTCGCCGGCGGCAACGCCCAGCAGGACATCTTCCGCCTGTCGCCGGCAGCCACCCCGACGGCCTTTGCCGTGCAGCCTCCTCACCTCGAAGGCCCGGCAGCGCCCGGTGGCAGCTGTGCTCCCTACGTGCAGGCGATCGACAAACAGACTTTCGGCGGCGCCGGCGCTGACGGCTACCAGTTCTGGCGCTTCTGCACCAACTGGAACAACCCCAACGCGTCGACCTTTACCGCCACCTCCTTCATTTCCACGGCGGCGTTCGACGCCGAGCTCTGCGGCTTCAGTCGCGACTGCATCGAGCAGCCCGCGACCACCCAGAACCTCGACGCCCTCGGCCAGTTCACCATGTATCGGTTCGCCAACCGCTTCGTGGATGGCAATCACATGGGCGTGATCAACCACACCATCGACACGGGTGGCAACATCGCGGGTATCCGCTGGGCGCAGTTCGACATCAACAGCGCCAACGGCACCGCCAGCCTGGCCGACACCGGCACCCTGGCCCCCGGCGACGGCGACAGCCGCTGGGTCGGCTCGGCAGCGCTGGACAGCGCCGGCAACATGGGTCTCAGCTACACGCGTTCGAGCAACGCCACGTTCCCGGGCGTCTTCTTCACCGGACGCGAGACAGGCGACCCGGCCGGAACGCTTCAGTCCGAGAGCGCTTGCGTGATCGGTACCGGCTCCCAGCTCGGCATCAACCGCTGGGTCGATTACTCCTCGATTAGCGTCGATCCGGTTGATGGTTGCACCTTCTGGATGACCAACGAGTACGTGGAGACCACCGGTACCCGCAACTGGACGACCCGCATCTGCTCCTTCCGCTTCCCCTCGTGCGACAGCGGCGGCGGTAGCGACGTCAACTTCGCCAGCGGCACGGCCGTCGGCGACCAGCCGGACGCCAGTTCGTTCCGCACCGTGAGCTACGGCGAGACCCTGACCAATCCGATCGTGGTCATGGGCCCGCCCTCGTTCAACGGCACGCAGCCGACGAGCATCCGCGTGCGCAACGTGGGCGCCACCTCCTTCGAGTACCAGATCGAGGAGTGGGACTACCTCGACGGTGGCCACATCACCGAGAACGTCGGCTTCCTGGCGGTCGAGGCGGGTCGCGGTACGATCGGTGGCTTGGCCATCGAAGCCGGCGCCACGTCGACCAACCAGAACTTCGTCAACGTGACCTTCTCGAGCCCCTTCCCGTCGGCCCCCGTGGTCGTGGCGCAGGCGGTCACCCGCAACGGCGGCCAGGCCATCACGCGGCGCGTGCGCAACGTGACCACGACCGGCTTCCAGGTCCGCGTGCAGGAAGAAGAGGGCAATGACGGT
Source organism: uncultured bacterium (assembly GCA_937948815.1). Taxonomy (GTDB): domain Bacteria; phylum Acidobacteriota; class Thermoanaerobaculia; order Multivoradales; family J023; genus J023. The sequence goes on along the minus strand of CALFAM010000162.1, from coordinate 24,939 downwards.
ACCCACAATGCCGAGACGATCCACTGGATCGCCATCGAGCCGGGCAACAGCAACGCGGGTGGTGTGCCCGTCGCCGTCGGCCGCACCGCGAATACGGTGACCCAGAACTTCTTCACCATCAACTTCGGCGGCTCGACCGTGGTCAACCCCGTATTCATTGCGGATATGCAGACCTTCGATGGCAGTGACCCGGCCGCACTCCGCCATCAATCCCTGACCAGCACGAGCGTGCAGGTCAAAGTCGAAGAAGAGCAGTCGGGCGACACCGAAGTCGCTCACACGACCGAGGTCATCGGCTGGATCGCCATCGGCGACGACTGATCCAGCTCCTGCCTTCTTGCCTTGTCGACCGGCACGCGGTGGTTCACCGCGTGCCGGTTTTCTTTGGGCCCACCTCGCGACTCCTTCCGAATTCCTCGCCGCGTGATGATCACGTTTCTGCGCGAAGGGAGCGTCATGTCGTATCAGGTCAGCATGGAGTTGGCCTGCCGCAGACACAAGGAGTCGAGAATGCACAGGTATCTGTTTCCATTGCTTCTGAGCGTGTTGCTCATCGTCCCCGCGACCACCGCTTTGGCCGACATGCCGATCATGGCCGAGGTGCCCCAAGCACCAGCCACCCCGGCTTATCTCTACGGCAACGATCTGAGCAGCGCGGCGGTCGCATACCTCAGCCACAGCGGGTTGCTCGACCATCTCGGGGGTTTCGCGGTGACCGCCGACCGCATCGCCGAGGGTCCGGAAGCGACCCTGGTCGTCTTCGGGCTCACCATCGACGGCATCCGGGTCGTCGAGCACAGCACCGCAATCGTGATCGATCCGAAGTCCTGGCAGGTGCTGGCCACGAGCAGCCGCGCGAAAAAGCTTCCGCAGCTGCGCAAGCAGGGAAGGCTGTCCCCAGAGCGGGCGCTCGGAACGCTCGATGGGCCCGCCGAGCTCGTCTACTTCACGGACGGAGAAGGCGTGCTTCACCTGTCCTGGATGGGTACGGTCCAGCGGGCGGACGAGCGCCGCATAGTCGTCGCCGACGCCACGAGCGGCCTTTCGCTATACGACGCACTGGTCGACACCGGCGTCACCAACCAGAGTAGCCCGTTGACCAAGTCGAACGTGCCCGGCAAGCCCACACTGGCCGCGCCCGAGCAGACCGGTGGCAACGACTTCATGCTGCGATGGACAGGCTCTGGCTCGGTCCAGGAATGGAAGATCTATTCCTTCGTGGGCAACCTTCCGAGCTTCTCGCAAAGCAACCTATTCGACGTGATCGAGAACACGTTCAATCTCAATGCCTACACCGTGTGGGTCAACCAGAAGACCTGGTGGTGGGTGCAAGGCTGCAACTTCTTTGGCTGCGGGCCAGTCTCGAACGCACGCGCAACCACTCCCATGAACCAGCCCTTCTAAGCAGGCGGTAGACGCTCTTTTCGCTGCGGGGCGGACACCTCCGCGGTTCGACCCGCATCATCATCCGCCGTCCGCGCTTGATCAAAGACCTCGATCTCTTCTACCGTGGGCGGCGGCTCCTCGGTCGGTGCGACCAGCGCCAGCACCGTACGCAGCAAGATCCCGAAGTCGCTCCGCATCGTGCGCCGCTGCTCGTAGGCGGCATAGCCGGCGAGCTTCCAGGGCAACAAGTAGCGTCGATAAAACGCTTCGGGTTCGCCTCCCGCCGCCGCCAGCAAGGATTCCTCGTTGCGCAACCGCAGGGTGACGGCATCGGTCAGACCAGGCCGCACGGCGAGAACCGGTATCCAGCGCGGATCCTCGATGTCGACGTAGCGCGGCACTTCAGGGCGGGGACCGACCAGCGCCATGTCGCCCCGAAAGACGTTCCACAGCTGGGGCAACTCATCGAGCTTGAAACGCCGCAAAAATGCACCGATGGGCGTAATGCGGACATCACCACCGGCCGTCACCTCGGCACCCGATGGCTCCCTCCGCGTCCGGGTGCGCATGGACCGGAGCTTCAAAAGCTCGAACGGCCGGCCGTGACGACCGACCCGCGTCTGGCGGAAGATGGCAGGCCCCGGCGAGGTGATTCGGACCAACAATCCGAGCACGACGATCAGCGGCAGCGTCGCGACGAGCCCGAACGCGGCGAGCGTCGCGTCGACGATCCGCGGCAAGCCGCGCCGGCGATCAGACGACGACATCGGTCGTTCGCACGGGAACGCGACGATGCTTCGCGACCAGATCTCGAATGCCCCCCACCACGGCACAGCGCTCTGCTTCGGTCATGGTTGGGAAGATCGGCAGGGACACCAGCCGCTCCCAGACCGCGGTGGCGTGGGGTAGGTCCTCGGGCCGCCAGCCGAATTCTTCCTGGTAGTACGGGTGCAGGTGCAGCGGCCGCCAATGCACCGATGTGCCGATGCCTCGCTCGCGCAACGATGCCAGAAAATCGTCGCGGCTGATCTGCAACCGATCGAGGCACAGCCTGATCGGGAAGAGGTGCCAGCTATGAACCCGATCCGCTGGTTCACGCGGTAACTCGAGCTCTTCGAGGTCACGAAGCGCATCGCGATAGGCGCTCGCAACCGCCACCCGGCCTTGGCGCAGCGCCTCGGCGCGCGACAGCTGGTGCAATCCGATGGCTGCGGCAATGTCGGTCAGGTTGTATTTGTACCCTGGCGCCAGAATGCGGTAGTCCCACGAGCCCTTGGCCGTGTAGCGTCCCCAGGCATCGGTCGACAGGCCGTGCAAGGCCATCTGGCGCATGCGGGTGGCGAGATCGGAATTGGGCGTGGTCACCATACCGCCCTCGCCCGTCGTGATCGTCTTGTTGGCGTAGAACGAGAAGCAGGTCGCGTCGAACGGGCCACCACCACACCAACGCCAGGGAGACTCGGCATCGGCCCGCCAGGCAGCTGGGAACGAATGGGCAGCATCTTCGACCACCCACAGTCCATGCTCGGCGGCAAATTGCTCGATCTTCCCGTAGTCGACCATCTCGCCGCCGACGTGAACGGGAATGACACCGACCAACCGGTGGCGCTCGCCGCGCGCAGCCGGCAGGGTACCCGAGGCCAATGCCGCGACCTTGCGGGCCGCGTCGTCCCAGTCGATGAGCAGGGTCACTGGATCGCAATCGACCAGCACGGGCAACGCGCCCTGATACCGAACCACTTCGGCCGTCGCCGCAAAAGTCATCGTCGGCACCAACACGGCCTGCCCGGCCTCGAGACCGAGCGCTTCGAGCGCCAGGTGCATGGCGGCCGTGCACGAGCTAACCGCGAGCGCGTGCTGAGCGCCGACTGCCTCACCGAACGCGGCTTCGAATCGGCCGACGCGGGGGCCCGTGGTCAACCAGCCTGAACGCAGGGTTGCCACCACCTCGCTGATCTCTGCTTCTTCGAGATCGGGTCGAAAGAACGGCACGTTGACGGGCGGGCCCTGCATCTCGTGTACCTCCAGCGGCGAACAGTACCAGGCTTGACGATCGGTGCTCGGCAGTTGGGTAGACTGACGGCAACCCGGAGTATGAACGTGTCAGCCGAGCCGATCACCAACCTCCTCGCCGCCTGGAACGAAGGCGACGAGACGGCCCGCGACCGATTGCTGGAATCGGTCTATCCCCACCTGCGTGCCATCGCCGGCAACCGCAGGTCGTACGGCGGCACTCCTTCGACGCTGGCCACCACCGAGATCGTCCACGAAGCCTACATTCGCCTGTCGAGCCAGCATCAGCATGGCTACCGTAACCGTTCGCACTTCTACGCCATTGTTACGCGCTTGATTCGTCGTGTGCTCATGGACCATCGGCGCAGCCGTAAGCGTCAGAAGCGGGGCGATGGACTCGAGCCCGCCACCCTGGCAGATGCCCCCGCGCACGACGGAGGCGCCACCCAAGCCTACGAGCGGATGGCCCTCGAGCGAGCGCTCACCGAGCTGGCCAAAGTCGACGAACGGGCCGCGGCCATTGTGACCCTGCGGTTCCTCGCCGGTCTGAATCACGAGGAAACCGCTGAAGTGTTGGCGTGTGGCCGCGCAACGGTCGCGCGCGGCTGGCGCTTTGCCCGCGCCTTTCTCCGGATGCACTTGCGGCCGCAGCCGGCCGCACCTGACAGCACCTGATTCTCGGTAGAATCTCTTCGCTAGGAATTCATGCCGACTTAACATATGCTGCGGGGCCATGCGCGCCCCTCTGAGCACCTCTGCACGCCTTCTCCACCTCTTGAGCCTGGCGACACTCAGCTCGAGCCAACCGATATTGGATCAGCTCGGGCGCCATGCACAGTTCTTGGTCGCGCATCGGATCGAGGGTGGCTCGCTCGTGCTGTTGGTCGGGGTACTACTGCTCGCCATCCCCATCATGCTGTTCGCGATCGAGCAGGCGCTCGGCTTCGTGTCCGAGCGTGCACAGAGCGGCTTTCATCTCACGTGCATCGCTGGCCTGACCGCCTTGCTCGCGCTCCAGATCTTCACGCGCCTGCCGGCGATCGGGCCGTGGCCCACTCTGCTTCTGGCCCTGCTGATCGGCATCGTCATGAGCCGGATCTACGCCCGGAACCAGGCGGCTCGGACCCTCGTCAGCCTGAGCGGTGTCATCGTGATCCTGGCACCGATCGTCTTCCTTACCCAGCCGACAGTCGCTCCCTTGCTCCGTGCAGCCCAGACGGACGTACAAGACTACGGCCAGGCATTCGGCTACCCCCCCGCATCTGTCCCCGCGCAACACGGCGACGCCCACACGACGGCCAGCTCTTTGCCGACACTCGATACCGACGCACCGATCATCCTGGTGATCCTGGACGAGCTCGGACTGCCGACTTTGCTCGATCGCGAGGGAGCGATCAACCGGCACCGCTTCCCCAACTTCGCCTACCTGGCCGATCGCGCGAGCTGGTTTCGGCGCACCGCCGCGATCGCCGCCGAGACCCAGCTCGCCGTGCCTTCGATCCTCACCGGCCGCGAGCCGAAGCCGAAGGCTCTGATGACCGCCGACTCCCATCCCGAGAGTCTCTTCAGTCTGTTCGCCAACAGCCATGAGCTCTGGTCTTTCGAACCGGCATCGAGCCTTTGTCCGCCAGCCCTCGATCGCGAGGAGCACAATCGAGAGCTGGGCGGCTGGGCAGCTTTGGCAGGTCGCTGGGGACGCTTGCTCACTGACCTTTCACTGCTCTCCTTGCATCAGGTGGCACCCCCGGCCTGGGCCGAGCGTCTGCCACCCGTCGATCAAGCCTGGGCGGGATTCCTGCACACGGAAGCACCTGAGGGTCCAAGCGCGCCCACAGCCGCACGGTTCTTCTTCCGCAAAGCAGTTCGGGCAACGCTGGTCGATCGCCGTGAAGACCTCGAACGCTTCCTCGACGCGGTCGACCAAAGTCACGGGCCGACCCTCCACATGCTGCACCTGATGTTGCCGCACCGCCCCTGGGACCTGCTACCCACCGGTCATCGCTACCCGATCCCCGCCCGCACGCCCGGGACGACGCGCAACCGCTGGAACGACGATCCTTACCTGCTCCGCCAAGCCGCGCAGCGGCTCACGCTCCAACTTCGCTATGTCGACACGTTCCTCGGTCGCCTCTTCACGATCCTGGAGCGAACCGAGCGTTTCGACTCGGCGTTGATCGTCGTCACCGCCGACCACGGCAGTGCGCTTCACCCGGAGGTCAACCCGCGCGATCTTTCGCCCGCAACGACGCCAGAAGTGGTCCCGGTACCGCTGTTCATCAAGGCCCCGGGCCAAAAGGAGGGGCGCATCGTCGATCGCGCGGTTTCTTCGGTGGACATCCTGCCCATGATGCTGCAGGCGCTCGAGGTCTCCGCGCCGTGGCACTTCGACGGCAAGGCGATGTTGCATGCCGGCGAGCACACCCTCTTGCCGTTCTACGACCGTGACGATCAGCGACACGACCTCACCACCGAGATCTTTGCGGGTACCCAGACCATCGTGTCGCGAAACCTCTCCTGGCTCGGCGAGGGAGCGGATCCTCTAGACCTCTACCGCCAGGGGCAGGACGGCGATCTGATCGGCCAACAAGTCGATACCTTCGCGCGCCCTGGACCGAGCCACTGGCAGGTCTCACTCGAGCATCCCGAGCGCCTCGAAAACGTGTCTCGCGCCGGCCCGACGCTGCCAGTTCTGATGACCGGCCATTTCCGGTCGCCACAGGGCGAAACGGCCCTCGGCTCCTTGGCCGTCGCACTCAACGGCACAGTGGCTGCCGTCGTTCCGATCGAGCAGGTGCCACCCCGAGCCTGGATACCGATCACGGCCCTACTCCCCCCAGACCTGTTGACGGACGGGCCCAACGAAGTCGAGATCTTCGAGATTCGGCGCCGCAAACGCGTGAGGCTGCGGCGGGTCACATTGGTCACGGGCTGAGCATCCCGACCACCGATCGGTCCGGCGCGGGCAGGCTGTGATAAGCACGTTGCGTGCACGATCAACAGCCCCACGAAATCGACAACGAGACCGCTCCGCCACCGCTGAGTGGCAGCCCGCGCATCGACCGCAAGCGGCATCGCGAGGTTCTCTGGTTCTTCTTGCGCACGGCCCTGCATGCTGGCTGGCACGACATTGTTCTGCGCTTGCCACTGCTGCGCTGGCTTCGCCGAGATCCCTTGACGCGATGGTGTCGCATCGCGCGGCGCTACCGAAGTCTCGCCGCACGCCTCGGCGGCGTTCTGATCAAGCTCGGGCAGTTCCTGTCGACCCGCGTCGACGTCCTACCGTTGGCCATCACGGAGGAGCTCGCCGGCCTCCAAGACGAGGTACCTCCCTCCGCCATCGATGCCGTGATCGCACAAGTCGAAGACGACTTCGGCACGTCACTCTCCGATCTCTTTCCGACATTTGACCGCGAGGCCCTGGGAGCTGCCTCGCTGGCCCAGGTCCACGCTGCCACCTTGCCCGACGGCACGCCGGTGGTGGTCAAGGTGCTGCGCCCAGGTATCGACGTCTTGGTCGAAACGGATCTTCGCGCCATCGCCACGGCCATCCGCTGGCTCAAGCTATGGCCCTTCGTGCGCAAACGCGTCGATCTGGATGCGCTGGCGGACGAGTTCACCAACACCACCCGCGCGGAGCTCGATCTGCGCCGGGAAGCGCAACATGCCGAGCGCATCGCCGCCGCCTTCGTACACGACGCCCAGGTCCGCATCCCGACCATCCACCATGACTTCTCGTCCCGCCGCACCCTCACGGAGGAGAACGTTTCAGGCCTGAAGATCAATGATCAGGCCGCGCTATCCGATGCGGGCATCGACCCTCGTGCCCTGGCACAGGTGCTCTACCGCGCCTTCATGCAACAGTTCTTCGTGAACCACTTCGTGCACGCTGATCCGCACCCCGGCAATATCTTCGTGCGTCCGCTCGCCGAGGGTGCCGCGGCGCTGCCATCCGATGCCGTGGTCGGCGACGGCACGCCTTTCGAGATCGCGCTGGTCGACTTCGGCATGGTGGCCGAGATCCCCGCCCGGCTGCGCAGCGCACTGCGCAAGTACGTGATCGCTTTCGGCGGACGCGATGCAGCGGGCGTCATTGGTGCCTACCGCGACATGGGCATCCTGCTCCCAGGCGCGGATACCGAGCAGCTCACCGAAGTGGTCGAGACGATCTTCGAACGATTCTGGGGTGTCGAGGTGGGCGATCTCTCCGGTCGCGTACGCGCCGAGGCATCAGGATTCCTCGGCGAGTTCCGCCAGCTCCTGATCGAGACACCGGTCCAGGTTCAGGTGGAGCTCTTGTTCGCCAACCGCGCCGTGGAGCTCTTGGTCGGCCTGGTCACCACACTCGATCCACGCTTCGATATCTGGGAGGAGACCGTTCCATTCGCCAAGCGATTGGCTTCCGAGGATGAAAACGCGTGGTTCGGACGGCTGCGCAGCGAAGCCTCGCGCCTGGCCCGCCTTCCCGGCGATGCAGCCGATGTCGTGACCCGCGCCCGCCGTGGTCGGTTGGTGGTCAAGAGCGCCCTGGCACCGGATACCAAGCGGGCTGTGACGCGGATCGAGCGCGCCCTCGATCGTCTCTCACTCGCCGTGCTTGCCGCTGCCCTGCTGATCTCGGGCGCCGTGCTCGATCCCACTTCTGGTTGGCCAGCGCTGGTTCTGACCACCACGGGAGGTGTTGTCGGTGGCTGGGCCCTGATTCGCGGCTGGTGGGGGTGATCGGCGCTTCGGTGTCTTGATCCAGGCCGCCTCGCGCGGCCCGATCGTCATGCTTATCGTCAGATCCACATGAAAGGATTTTGACCCACAGGGGACCTACCTACCGCGAACCCTGTCACCTCAAACCGTGTCAAGGAGCTCTCTCATGGATATCGAGAAATGGACGAACACACTCGCAGAAAGCCTGGTCGCGTGGGGACCGAGGGTTGTCGCGGCAGTGGCCATCCTGATCATCGGCTACATCGCCGCCAAGATCGCGACCGGCGCCATCGGCCGGGCGATGAGCAAGGCGAACCTCGACATCACCCTGGTTCGTTTCATCAAGAACGTGGTGTTCATGATGTTGATGACCTTGGTGCTCATCTTCACCCTTGGCAAGCTGGGCGTCGACACGACCTCCTTCGCCGCGGTGATCGCGGCCGCCGGCCTGGCCATCGGCCTGGCGCTCCAAGGCTCGCTCGGTAACTTCGCCTCCGGCGTGATGATCATCGCGCTCCGCCCGTTCAAGGTCGGCGACATCGTCAACATTGCCGGTGTGCAAGGCAAGGTCGATCAGGTCGGCGTGTTCGCCACGGAGATCACCCAACCCGACAACACCAAGATCATCGTCCCCAACGGCTCGGTAACTTCCGACAACATCATCAATCTCACGACCAATGGCACCCGCCGTATCGACATGGTCGCGGGCATCGGCTACGACGACGACATTCGCCAGGCCAAGGACATCTTCCAGAAGATTCTCGCCGATCACCCCAAGGTTCTCGCCGAACCTGCTCCGCAAGTCGCCGTCCTGGAGCTGGCCGACTCGAGTGTCAATTTCGTGGTGCGTCCGTGGGTCCAAGCCAGCGACTACTGGGACGTGCACTTCGACGTCACCGAGCAGATCAAGCTCGAGCTCGACCGCGCTGGAATCAGCATTCCCTACCCGCAGCAAGACGTTCACATGCACCAGGTGGCCGCCTAGCGTTCCAACGGTGTCGCCCGCGTCGGGCGGCACCGTTCCTTCCGCGCTTCGATACACTGCGGTTGCACAACCTGTCACCAACCGCGAGCCCACCGATGAGCGAAGCGCATCCCCCGACCGTCAGTGCCTCTTTCTCCCTCCGGCAGGCCTTCTTCGAAGCCTTCTTCGTTCTGCTTGGTGTGAGCCTGGCGTGGAGCGCGAACGCCTGGTGGACCCACCGCGCCCAGAGCGAACGGGCCCGGGTTGCACTCCAGGCCATCGAGACCGAGATACGCACCAACCTCGAATCGGTTCGGTCCGCACAGGCCTACCACGAGGGCCTCATCGAGCACCTCCGCGCCCCTTCCCTGGCCAGCCAGCCGCGGTCACCGGCTTCCTTCACGCGCGGCTTCATCGCCCCCGCACCAGTTCTGCAGGCAGCCTGGGAGACCGCGCAGACGACTGGCGCTCTCGAGAACGTTTCCTACGCAAAGCTGCTCGACGCCGCGCGGCTCTACGCCGCCCAACAACGGTACGAGCAGCAGGCATCGAGCGTGGGACAAATCATCTACGAGACCCTCCTCACCCGCGGTGTGGAGGGCGTGATGGAAGACAGCGACAACCTGGCCGCTGTCATCGCCACGTTTGCTTTCCGCGAGCGGGAGCTCGTCAGCCTCTTCGAGGAAACCCTCGCGGACCTCGAGCAAGCACGCTGAGAACGCGGAGAGCGCTTTGATTAGCGGGTGAATACCACCGCGACGCTCAGGACGGTATCGAGCTCGTCGAGCTCGGCAAAGACGCTCCCGATCTCGCTCCCCGCACCGTCGAGCAACGGCACGCTGGTGAGGGACGGCAGGTTGTCGTAGAGCAAGTGCAGGCCAACCTTGAGCGACAGCAGATCATTGATCGAGACGCTGAGCGCATTCAGAAAGTCGGCACGCAGGTCTTCGGTTTCGTCGAGGTTCTCGTCGATGATCAGGATGCTCGAGAAGACGGTGGTTTCGGTGAGCTGGCGTCCGTAGTCGTAGGACAGACGCAGACCGAGAAAATCCTCCGACGCGTCTGGCCCGGTAACCACGTCATCCTGCGTCGTGAACGTAAGGCCGACGTCGGCTCGAAAGTGGCCACGATCGTTGTCGTACCACTCACGGCCGACACCGCCGACGGCGCTGAGCCGGCTGGTGAAACCGGCGAACTCGTTGCGCTCCCACCCGAGACCGGAAAACCAAAAGGTCCGTTCGCTGATGTCTCGCTGATAGCGACCGCGAAGGTAAAAGCTCTCGGCGGTAAGGTCTGTGTCCGACTCCTCGATCACCCGGAAATCATCCGGTGTCCCAACCGCGAATCGGCTGAAGATCGTGGACTCCGCGCGCAAGCCCCCTCCCGCGAAGGACAGTGCATCCCGCTCCCGTGATCGGACGGCGGCGAGTCCAAAGCCCAAGGTCTCGGCTTCGGCATTGCCCCCGGTCGCAATCAGCGAAATCTCACCGGTGAGCTCCCAACCGTAGTCTTCTTCCTCCTCTTGGGCCCAGGTGAATGGTGCAGAAAACAAAACTGCGCCACCGAGCAGCGCCAGTATCTTCGATCTACGTTTCATTGCGTTGTTCTCCCTCGGCATTGCTGCCCATAGGTTGAAGCTCAGCATAAGATAGAACAATTGCGATACAACCTTACGAGGAGCATTCTTTGAGCCAGCCACGGAAGCTCGACACACAGGTCATCCACGCCGGAACCCCTGCCACCCGTCTCGCCGGCGCGGTGGTCACGCCGATCGTTCAGTCCGCCACGTTTGATTTCACCGGCGAGCTGCAGGACGAGCCGCTCCGCTACATCCGTTACAGCAACACACCGAATCACGATGTGCTCCACAAGCGACTCGCCGTGCTCGAACAGGGGGAAGACGCCCTGGTCACCGCCAGCGGCATGGCAGCCATTGCGAGTGGGCTGCTCGGCGTGCTTTCGGCCGGCGACCACGTCTTGGTTCAGGACACGCTCTATGGTGGAACGGCCACCCTCGTCGCGGAGGAAATGGCACGGCTGGGCATCGCGTCCGATCGCTTCGACGGTCGCCAGATCAGCCAGCTCGACGCGCTCTTGAGGCCGGAAACCCGGGTCATCTACACCGAAGCCTTGACCAATCCACTGGTCCAGATCGCTGACCACGAAGGCATCGTGGCCTTTGCACGTCGCCATGATCTCGTGGCCATGATCGACGCCACCTTCGCCACTCCGGTCAACTTCCGTCCTCTGCCGCTCGGCTACGACCTGGCGATGCACAGCGCCACCAAGTACCTCAACGGCCATTCGGACATCGTGGCGGGTGTCGTGGTCGGCCGAGCGGACCTCATCGCAAGCGCGAGAAAGCGCATGAAGCACTTCGGTGGCTCGCTGGATCCGCATACCTGTTTCTTGCTCGAACGCGGCCTCAAGACCCTCGTCTTGCGTATGGCGCGCCACAACCACAGTGCCGAGCGAATCGCCCGTCACCTGGTCGATCACACGGCCGTGCTCGAGGTCCACTACCCGGCGCTCGAGGACCATCCCGATCATGCCAGGGGCAAGAGGCTCTTCAGTGGTTTCGGGGGCGTCCTCGCCTTCGATGTCGGCACGGGTGAGGCAGCGGCGACGATCCTCGCCAACCTGCAACTGGCAACCGCCGCGCCCAGCCTCGGCGGCGTCGAAACCCTGGCGTCGCGCCCCATGCTGACCTCTCAGGCCGCGCTCTCGGCCGCCGAACGTGCAGCAGTGGGCGTCTCTGACGGCCTGGTTCGTCTGTCGATCGGGATCGAAGACGCAGATGAGTTGATCGAGGATCTCGACCAGGCGCTCGCCTTGCTGGTGGATGCTACGCCCCACGCCGAAGCCTGCGCGACACCCTAGCGACCGGTCGCAAAACGCTTGCCGCGCTACGAGCGAGCCTTTTCGGCCGAATCTTCGCTGGCAGTCCTCGACAGTTCCCGAACTGCCTGCGGAATGCTGCTTTGATTCGCCTCGAAAATGCTCTGCTCTCGCATGCGCCAGGCTTTCACCACGGACTGCGAGGGTCCGGTTGACTGGCTTGCGGGATGCCGAGGCTCAGCGCAGCTCGATCTCCACGTACCCATGGGCCACGATTTGGGCCGTGCCACGTAGCGTGGTGCCATCCGGAAGGGTGGCAGAAACCTCGACCGGTCCAGTAGGCAGCTGCCCGATGGAGACCTTGCCGTCGGAAAGCGCCCAGCGGTCGTAAAGCAACCCATAGCGATTGACCACACGAACGACGCCCCGGTCATCGGAGATGGAAACAAACCCTCGTCCGCTCTCACTCGCGGCAGGTACGCGAACCACCAACCTCCCCGCCGGCTCGAGCGCAACCTCGACCGGGGGACCGGGCACCTCGGCCGTCACATGGGTGGTCGCCGCATCGCCGGCGGAGATCAACAAGTCCCAGCGCCCGCGGGGAACTTGCTCGATCTCGGCATAGCCCGCCGCATCGGCAACGTGATTGACGAGCACGATCGCCCGCCCTGTCGCATCGAGGACCGCGACCGCGACGTCACGCGCTGGCTGACCATTCGGCAAGACGGCCCGGACACGAAGCCCAGCCGACCGTTCGAGCGCGATCTCGATATCCGCCGGGGGGCCCGCCGTCGTCACCTCCAGTGGCAAGCTCGCCGCCGCGAAACCTTCCTTCTCGACGCGCACGAGGTAGCGACCGGAGGCCACGTCACCAACGCGGAACGTTCCATCTTCGCGGCTCACCGCATCCTGCATCCGCCCGCTTCCGAGCGCCGTCACGCCATTGCCCGTCTCCAGGCGCACAGTGATGGAGGCTCCCGATACCGGCTGGGCGCCAACCGCCTCGACCACCCGTCCCGTCACGGTAACCGTCCGGATCTCGACCGCGATGTCTTCATCGCCGCGAAGATCGATCTCCCGTCGATCGAGCGGGCGGCTGAACCGCCCGAAGTGACCCACGGTCAGCTCGTAGCGGCCAGCGGGGAGCCCCGGCAACTCGAACCGCCCGTGAGGACTGGTGGTCTGCTGGCCGTGGCCCTGGGTGTCGATTCCACGTACGCTGACGCCGAGTCCCGGCGCGGGCACACCTGCTCGGAGGACAACTCCGGAGAGCGTGAAACCAGAGCCGAAGTCCAGCTCGACCGGCACCTCCACCCCGGCTCCTGGAATGGTGATCGTCTTGCGCTTGGATCGCTGCCCGATGGAGGCATGCACCTGCCAATCGCCGACCGCGAGGTTGTCGAGCTCGAAGCGGCCCTCATGATCGACCCCGGCGACGCGCGACTGCATGTCACGCCGGACGTCGCTCTGCAAAGCCACGACATTGACCGACGCAAGGTCGTCGAAGCCCACACCGCGAACCACACCGACGATCTTGCCGCCCAACGACAACTGCACCTCGACGCCTTCGATCGAGGAATCCACGAGCTCGATCGCACGGCCGGTGACCGACGAAGCGTAGCCCTCCTTGGCTGCGGTGACGTGGTACGTCCCGACACCGAGGCCTTCGATCCGAAAGCGACCTTCCGTATCGCTCTCGTGGATTCTGCTTCCCAAGCTCCCAGAGAATCGTCGCGCGCTGGCGGTACGCTCCGCCCTCGTCGAAACCATGGCACCAGCCACTGGCAACCCATCTGGATCGACCACATAGCCAGCGATTTCGAGGCCGGCTTCGAGCGTCACGTCCAGCGTCTGGGCGGCCGATTCGAGCTCGAGGTCACGCTCCAGGGCCTGGTAGCGCCCATGGCCGAAGGTGATGACATGCCGACCGAGCGGAAGGCCGCGCAGCTCGTAGTAGCCGTCTCCATCCGTGCTCGTGCTCTGGTTGCCGAACTCACGCATCGGGTCGCGCGTCGTGGTGCGGAACGTCACATAGGCCGAGGTGATTGGAGATCCGTCGGCTGCGGTCACCCGTCCGCTGAGTGTGGCACCCGCGTCGAGCTCGATCCGCAGGGGTGGTGGCGCCTCGCCAGCCGTGACGGTCAGCGGTGGCATTTCTCGGTTCTGGAAGCCGTCCGCGGAGGCGACGACCGACCAATCTCCGGGAACGAGGTTTTCGACCACAAAGGCGCCATCGCGCTCGCGCACCCGCCCCATCCGACGCTCCTGGCCGGGGGAAGGCCCCGAGGTCACCATCACCATGGCACCCTGGATTCCGTTGCCACGGGCATCGACCACGACACCTTCGAGATCGATGCCGGCGCGCAACACGACACGCAGATCTTCTTCAGATGGAACCTCGACATTCGCCAGCTGCGCCGGAACAAAACCATCGGCGCGAACGACCACGTCGACCGGGGAGTCCGGCCGCAGGTCAGGAACCGCGAAACGGCCGTCGCTGTCCGATTTCGCCTCCAACGGCGATTGGCGGTGGTCGAGGTAGCCGATCCCGCCTTGTCGGGCCTGGATGCCGATCGAAGCCTCGGCGATCGGGCCACCATCCGCATCGACGACGACCCCCGTGAGCTCAGCCCCATCGAGCATGACCACCGTGCCAAAGTCGGCGACACGGTTGCTCGCGTCGACCGTGACCCCGGGTACATCGACAGGGGCATGACCGCGGTTTGTCACCCCGAGCCCGTAGCGACCGGCCCCGAGATCCTCGAACTCGAACCGGCCCTCGCGATCCGTCGTCGACACCAAGGGCTCGAGACCCTGCATCCGCGAGAAGCCCAGGAAACCAGCTTGGCTTGCCGGCATTCGGACCAGCCGAACCTCGGCGCCAGCAAGCGGCTGCTCTTCGAGATCGACCACCTGTCCAACAGCACGAATCCCTGCCGACAAGGTGATCTCCAGGGGTTCCGCCTCACCCTCCCGAGGCACCATGACCTCTCGCTCTCCCGGAGCGTAGCCCGCGCGGCGGGCAACGACGAGCAGGCTCGTCGCCACCGGTAGCGAGACCACGACGAATGCGCCGTCTTGATCCGACCGTGCCGCCATCGAACGCGGAGCGCTTCGCCAGTTGCCAGACGATCGGTTCGATACCTCGATCGCGACACCCGCCACTGGCTCGCCTTGCTCATCGACCACCCGGCCAGCGAGGCGTCCCGCTGGCGCCAACGCCAACGTCGCAGGGTGGGTTCCCTGCACCGCCACCCCTCCGAGCAGGTAGTCCTCCGCGCCGGCACTCAGCCAAGACGCCTTGCCGGGCACCCGCAGCGAGAACGCCCCGCGCGCATCACTACGCGTCGCCACTTGCTCGCGAGCATTGGCCCAAACCACCGCATCTGCGATCGGCTCCCGGCGCAGGGTATCGACCACCGCGCCCTGTAGGGTCGTTGACTCGTCCAGCACCAGACGCACGGGTTTCCCGTTGTCTGCGCCCGCTGCTTTGCCAATCGACACCGCGCCATGACTGCCATCGGCAGCGTACGCCAAGATCGGCAGGGGCTTCTTGGCCAGCTTGGCATCCTCAGGAACCGTGATGAGCACGCGTCCATCCGGGCCCGTTTCGCCGAGCGGTGGGCTCTGGGCGTCGAGCACCACCAGGGCGCCAACGGCCGGCGTCCCCGTTGCATGCGTGACCTGGACCCACCGTGGCATGCCGGCGGTCAAGATGAACGTGGCTTGCTTGCCCCGTTGATGGGCCTTTTCGGCAAGCAGGAATCCCTCGGCAACGACCTTCAACGTACTGATGCGATCGTGGGCCACCTCGATCCGGGCCCAGCCATCGGCATCCGTTTGCGCCAATGTGCTGCGCAGCTGCCTGGGATGACCAGCGCGGCGAGACCGCGCGGACGGCCGGCTGGCCCGATTGCTGGTGGCTGTTCCGGAACCTTGCTCCGCATTGGTTTCGCGTCCGGGCCGAGCAAAGACTGCGGCGCCCGCGACGGGCTGCCCATCCGGATCGGTGACCTGAACCCGAACGGTTCGTGCCTTCGGCAGCACGATGTCCGAGACATCAGTGGGCCGAACGAGTGGCTGAATGAAGACGAGCGTCTCGGCCTTGCCAGGGGCTCGGGCCGTCACCAGCCACAGGCCCGCCGTTGGCGCGCGCAGCACGAAGCGCCCGTCGTCGCCGGAGGTACCTACAATGTGCGACGGCAGGCGAGCACCGGTCGCCCAGGCTTGTCGCACAGTATGGCGGCGCGGATGACGCAGCAGGCCGACCTCCGCGCCGACCACCGGTCCACCGTCCGCATCGACGATCCTCCCGCTGACCGCGATTCCTCCAGAAGGAGCAGCCGGAGCGGTCGGCTCGGCTGCCACGGCACGGGCGCCCCATAAGGCAATCCAAGCACCCGGAGCGACAAGAAGGAAGAGGACGAGAACCCGGTGAATGACATGCATCGAAGCCACCTCCCTATTGAACGTCAAGAGGTTCAGCCTATCGAAAGGCCTTCCCGGACGCTTGGTATAGCATTGCAAAGACACTGCAAAGATCCGGAATCAAACTGTTTCGTTGGTGGAGGTTGCGCGTGGGCAAGACGAAGCATCCGACGCGAGAGGCGCGTCCGAGGGCTCTGCGTACCTGGAATGGTGCGCTGATCATGCTGTGCTCCGGACTGGCGGTCGCACAGGGGCCGAGCGAGCCACCGCGGCGGCCACAGCAGGCGGCGCTCGAGATGACGTCCATGGCCAGCCCGCGACATGGCGGCGCCGACTCGGGTCCGGGTCACCTCCGCGACGACAAGAGCAGCCAGGCCGACGCAGCGGCCACCCAGAGACCACGAGATGCACGGGCGACCCTGCTCGCCTGGGCCGACGCATGGGCCGCCCAGGCTCCGGACCGCTACCTGGCGTTCTATGCCCGCACCTTCCAGCCCGCCAATGCGGCCAGCCGATCGCAATGGGAAGCGGCTCGTCGGGACCGAATCACCAAACCTCGTTTCATCGAGGTCGAGTTGGCGGAGATCATGATCATGGTTCACCGCGACTACACCGAAGCCACTTTTCTGCAGTCCTACCGTTCCGACACCTACCGAGACCGGGTCACCAAGCAAGTCGAGCTGATCTGGGAGCAAGAGCAGTGGAAGATCCGTTCGGAGCGCACGGTCGACAAGGAAGCGCTTCCCCGAACAATCGATCGGTAGAAGGTTCGTCCGAAGCTGTATCCTTGGCAGCCATGGAACGAGACTTCTGCCGACGGCGCACGCTTCAAGGTTCACGAAAGGTTTTCCGGTGAACCTCGACATCGCACTGGTGCTCGCCGTCTTGGGCGGCGCAACGTTGCTCTTCGTCACCGAGAAGCTGCGGGTCGACATCGTCGCGCTCTTGGTGCTGCTCACCCTGACCCTGCTCGACCTGATCTCGCCCTCGCAAGCGATCGGCGGCTTCAGCAACTCGGCGGTGGTTACCGTCGGTGCCGTTTTCGTGCTCAGCGGTGGGTTGGCGCGGACCGGGGTCGCTGCCGTGCTCGGCCAGCGCGTGCTGCGGTTGGCCGGGCCGAGCGAGCTGCGTCTGACGCTCTTGATCATGACTCTGGCGGCTTTTCTCTCCGCCTTCATGAACAATGTCGGCGTCGCCGCCCTCATGCTGCCGGTGGTCATGGACATCTCGCGGCAGACCGAAATCGCTCCGTCTCGGCTGCTGATCCCACTGACCTTTTCGTCCCTGCTGGGCGGGCTGAACACGCTGATCGGAACATCGCCGAACATTCTGGTCGCCGAGTCCCTCGCGACCCGTGGGCTCGAACCCTTCAAGCTATTCGATTTCGCGCCCGTCGGCTTCGCGGTCACCCTCGCTGGGATTCTCTACATGGCGTTTATCGGCCGACACCTGCTGCCCAAGCGCCAGGGATCTGCCAAACCAGCGGGACGCACACTCGAAGACTTGGATCAGCTCTACAGCTTGCACGAGCGGTTGCTGATCATCCGCCTGCTGGATGATTCGGCGCTCGCCGGTCGCACACTCGCCGAGAGTCGACTCGGGTCTGCGCTCGGCCTTTCGGTCGTCGGCATCCTGCGCGGCAAGGCCAACCTGTTGGCACCGGTTGGGGACACGGTTCTGCAAGCCGGCGATCGACTGGTCGCTGCCGGCGATACACGTACGCTCGGCGCGCGCAAGGGCGGCCAGGATGTACTCGCACCCGGGGAGCTGGAAATCGAGGATCGCGTCCTGAGCGAGCTGGAGATGGTCGAGATCAAGCTGCGACCGGATGCTTCGATCATCGGCAAGACACTACGTGACGCCGACTTCCGCCAGCGCTTCGGACTCAACGTGTTGGCCATTTGGCGAGACGGCACACTGCAACGTCGCAACCTCCCGGACTGGCGACTCGAAGCCTCTGACGCGATCGTTGTCCAGGGCACGCGCACCGCCCTCGCCGCATTGCGCGAGCGCGACGATAGCGAGCTGGTGATCGCCGAAACCGATCACGAAGAGCCTTATCCGCTGCACGAACGTCTGCGGGTCGCGCACGTACCGCCAGGCTCTTCCCTGGTCGGCGTCCCCTTGGCCAAGAATCGCCTCGGCGACATCTTGGGGCTGACCGTTCTCGGCATCGTCCGGGACCAGGACATGGTCTTGATGCCGGGCCCCGATGAGATCCTGCACGCCGAGGACGCGCTGCTGCTCGAGGGCGGACCGAAGGATCTGCAGACCCTGCAGGGGCTCCAGGATCTGCGAGCAGACCGGTCGGCGTCGGCCGACCTCCGCGAGCTCGAGACCGAGGAGGTAGGGCTCGCGGACGTGGTGCTATCTCCCCAGTCGTCCCTGGTCGGCAAGACCCTTCGCGACCTCCAATTTCGCGAACGCCTGGGGCTCACGGTGCTGGCAATCTGGCACCAAGGTCAGGCCCGCTATGCCAACCTGCAGGATCGACCGCTGGAATTCGGCGACGGCTTGCTGCTCCACGGTCGCCGAGAGACCCTTGCGACCCTCCGGAGCGACTCTGATTTCTTGATGCTCTCTCAAGGCGAAGCAGAGGCGCCGAAGCAGCGCAAGGCCCCCATCGCGATTGCCATCATGGCGGGCGTGGTGACCACCGTGCTCTTCGGGCTCGTCCCGATCTACATTGCTGCGCTCACGGGAGCTGTGGTCATGGTCTTGAGCGGTTGCTTGAGCATCGACGAGGCCTATCGCGCGGTCGAGTGGCGCGCCGTGTTCTTGATCGCCGGCATGCTCGCCCTGGGTACCGCCATGAAGGAAACCGGCGCCGCCGCCTACCTGGCCGATGGCGTCTTCTCCACCATCGGCTCACTCCCCACCATGGTCGTCGTGGCCGTGGTCTTCTGGCTCACCTCCGCGGCGGCGCAGATCATGCCGACTGCCGCGGTCGCCGTCCTGCTTGCACCGGTCGCCATCGACACGGCAGAACGCCTGGGACTCTCGCCCTATGCCATGGCCATGGCGGTTGCCATGGCGGCGTCCGCGAGCTTCATGAGCCCAGTCGCCCACCCGGCGAACGTGATGGTGATGGGCCCGGGGGGCTACCGCTTCACGGACTACACCAAGGTCGGCGTTCCGCTGACGCTGCTCATGTTCGTCGTCGTGATGATCGTCCTTCCCTTGGCCTGGCCCCTCACGGGTGCCAACTGATCGGCACCTGCTGGCCGGCGTCCGATGACCGCCATTTGAAGCTCGGAGTCCACGCGCTTGCCCAACTCGCCCTTGCCTCGCACGACGACCGACGACCTTCGGCTCCTGCTCGACATTCTGCCCGCGCGGGTGCGTGACGCGGTCGAAGCACTCGAAGCCCCGGAGGCGCTGGTCGAGCTCGTGATCGACCTCGGCCGCTTGCCCGAAGCTCGGTTGAGCCCTTCTCGGGTCGCCGTGCTCGGCACCGAGCCCATCACAACGGACGATCTCACCGCGATCACGACCCGTGCCGGCGCGTTCGGGCGCGACAACCGTGCCGGTATCGAACGCACGCTGCACCGAATCTCGGCGATCCGCAACCGCAAGGGAGACGTCGTCGGACTGACTTGTCGGGTCGGGCGGGCGGTGATCGGCACCCTCGAAATCGTCCGTGACGTGGTGGAGAGCGGCGCCTCCGTGCTGCTCCTCGGCCGGCCCGGGGTCGGCAAAACCACGCTCCTGCGCGAGGCTGCCCGCGTACTCGCTGACGATGCGGGGCGGCGGGTGGTCATCGTCGACACGTCGAACGAAATTGCTGGCGACGGCGATGTCCCCCATCCGGGCATCGGACGCGCACGCCGGATGCAGGTTCCTTCGCCCGATGCCCAACATGCCGTGATGATCGAGGCCGTGGAGAACCACATGCCGGAGGTGGTCGTGATCGACGAGATCAGCACCGAGGCCGAGGCCTTTGCCGCCCGCACCATTGCCGAGCGTGGGGTGCAGCTGATCGCCACGGCCCACGGCAACACCCTCGACAACCTGCTGAAGAACCCCACCCTCGCGGACCTGGTCGGCGGCATTCAAACCGTCATCCTCTCGGACGAAGAAGCACACCGGCGGCGGAGCCAGAAGACCGTACCCGAGCGGCGTGCCGAACCCACGTTCTCGGCCTTGATCGAAATTCGCGAGCGCTCGTTGCTGGCGGTCTACCGCGAAGTCGCACCGACGGTCGATGCCCGGCTTCGCGGCATCGACGTTCAGCCCGAGTTGCGCAGGCGTAGCGGCGACGGCAGCACCGAGGTGTTGCAGCCGGCGACGGAGCCATCGCCGCGGGCCACCGTGGGCGACGACCGACGGCTCACCGGCGCGTTGGACGAAGCGTCGGAGGACGAACCACCGGCCTGGCAAGGCTCGGGCCCGCGCAGGCGGAGGCGAGCGCAGCGAATCCTGCCGTTCGCGGTCGATCGTCGGCGCCTGGAGCGCGCGATCCGTGTGCTCGGCGTACGCGCCCGCCTGGTCGACAGCCTGGAAGAAGCCGATCTCGTGCTCACGATCAAGGCACAAGATCGACGCCAGCCACGGCGCCTCCGTGATGCGCAGCGTCACGGCGTCCCGATCGTGGTGCTCAAGAGCAACACCCAGGCGCAAGTAGAGAGCTTCCTGCGACGCTCCCTGGAGGTCGAAGGTCCGGCTCCGGAGGTCGCGGCACGCATCACTCCCGAGGTTCAAGCGGCAATCGACCAGGTGCTCGACCGCGGTTTGCCGGTCCCCCTGAAGCCCCAAGATCGCTTGGCCAGGCGCTTTCAGCACCAGATGATTCAAGAGGCTGGTCTGACCTCCACTTCACGGGGACAAGATCCCTTTCGCCACATCGTGGTCTTTCCACGCTAGTACTCGGTACACGCCTTCGACGACCCGGACGCTCCGGGTGCGAAGGCGCGCCGAATCGCAAGCCCGGGAGCGACCTCGACCGGGCCCGGTTCGCGACCCGATAGGCTATTGGCTGCGATGGTGACGATCCGTGGCAGCAGACCAGGGGTCCCAGCGACGACAGCCAAGGGTGAGGGTGAGATGACCGATAGCCCCGAAACAAGCGCGATCGATCCTCAGCGTGCCGACCGATTCCAGATCGGTGAGTGGTTGGTAGAGCCTGGCCTGCACCAGATCCAGGGCACCGCCGGCATCCGAAGGCTCGAACCCAGGGTCATGGACCTGTTGGTGTTTCTCGCCTGTCATGCTGGCCGAACCGTGAGCCGTGAGCGCCTG
This sequence comes from uncultured bacterium, assembly GCA_937948815.1. Lineage (GTDB taxonomy): Bacteria > Acidobacteriota > Thermoanaerobaculia > Multivoradales > J023 > J023. The sequence goes on along the minus strand of CALFAM010000162.1, from coordinate 3,374 downwards.
GTGGCCGAAGTTTGGCACGGTGCCGCTGTGATCGACGCCGCCATCACGCGGGCCGTCTCGGCCTTGCGCAGCGCGCTCGGTGACGACGCCCAAGCGCCGCGCTACGTCCGGACCGTGCCACGGCGTGGCTACCAGCTGATCATCGATGTCACCCCCGCCACGCCGACCGAGAGCCATCCCGGCATGGAACCCCCTCCCCCTGCCTCGCGCAGCAGCAAGGCCGGCCGGATCGCTGCAGGCGTCGGGCTGGTGCTCGTGCTCTTTGCCACCGCCGCGGTCTTGGGTCGACTCGACCAGCCGTCCACCCGCGGTCAAGGCGGCCGACCGCAGGCAGAGAACCCACCGACCGTCATTGACTCGATCGCCGTGATGCCGCTCGAAGGGGCCGATCCCGCCCTCGCCGACGACTACTTTGCCCAAGGAATGACCGAGGCGCTCTCGACCGATCTCGCCAAGATCCCGGCGCTGCGGGTGATCGCTCCAGCCTCGGTTCGCACGTTGCGCACGCTCACCCCATTCGAGATCGGCCAACGGCTCGATGTCGACGCCGTGCTCCGCGGCAGTGTGCGAGAAGAGGGACAAGCCGTCCTGCTCAACCTGCAGCTCTTGGACACGAGGAACGGCGAGGTGCTGTGGGCCGAGAGCTACCACCAATCGATCGGCGAGGTCTTTGCCCTGCAGTGGAAGATCACGCGAGACGTGATTCGCCACATCGAGATCGAGCTGGCGGATCGTGAAGCCCCTCGCTACGCCTCCGGTCGGGCAATCGACCCACAGGCATTTCATCACTACCTGAAGGGACGGTACTTCTGGAGCCGTCGAACTGCCGAGAGCCTCATCCGCAGCCGCGAGCACTTCGAAGCTGCCGTGGCACTCGAGCCCGAGTATGCCCTCGCTTGGGCCGGCCTCGCCGATGCCTTGATCCAGCTCGTCAACTACGACGTTTTGAGATCGCAGGGAGCCTTGCCCGATGCCCTTGCAGCCGCCGAGCGGGCGGTCCGCCTCGCCCCCGAGCAGCCGGAAGGGCACTCCGCACTCGGACTTGCCACGCTGCATGCAAACTGGGATCTCGACGGCGCCGAAGACGCCTACCAACGCGCCATCGCGCTCGGCCCCGCCTACGCCAACGTTCGTCAGTTTCACGCCGAGCTGCTATCGATCACCGGCCGCCACGAGGAAGCACTCCGTGAGATCGAGCTCGCCTGGAGCCTGGATCCCCTGTCGCCGGTCATTCACGGTGTGTGGGGACTGGTGCTGCACGGCGCCGGAAGATTCGAGGAGATGCTCGAGAAGTCTGCGGAAAGTCTGCGGCTGGACCCGGGCATGCGGTGGCTGCATCGCTACCGTGCCTATGCCCTCGAGCGGCTCGGCAGAATGTCGGAGGCCACCGATGAGGTCGAGCGACTGGCGATTCAATCTCCGGAACGCACCGCGGCCCTTCGCGCGGCTCTCGATGTCGACGGCGTGGCCGCGTACTACCGATGGGAGTTCGAAGCCTACGCTGGCGTTTACCGGCAGCCAACGCTGATCGCCGAGGCGCACGCCGGGCTCGGGCAGGACGAACAGGCCTTGGTCTGGATCGAGCGTGCCATGGTCGAGCGTGGCGAGTACTTCCTGCATCTCTACCGCAGCCCGGCCTTCGATCGGCTGCGCGCTGACCCGCGCCTCGGTACGCGTCTCGCCGCCCTCGGTCTCGAGATCCCCTGGCCGCCGGTGGGCAGCGCAGCCCCTTCACGCTGAGCCCCCTTATGCACACATTGCCGTGTGCTCATTCGCATTCCCTCAGCCTTCCATAACGCCTCCCGGGCCGCGATCCGCCTAGGCTGCAGGCATCTCTTGGCCGGTCGCTGGGGAGATCGCTTCGGCGTCACGCGGCCGGTTGCAACCCGTTACGCGTCGCCTCGCAGGCTGCACAGTGCACGGCCTGTGCTCGGCCGACTGGAGGGGACTCATGACTACACAAGACCCGCACCCCCGGCTGCTCGTTCGGTTCTGCCAGCTCGCCACGCTTACGCTGCTCTGGTCCCTTCTGGCCGGCGGCCACGCCGCGCACGCCGACTGGAGCGCCACGGCCCGGGCCGGCCACCAAGCTGCCATGACGTTCACCACGCACGGTGCTGGCTATTCGGAGGACGCCGAGACTCGCTTCCTCGAAGAAGCCATGGGCAACGCCGTACTCGTTCGTACCCCCGGCACGGATCTCAACCTCGGCATGAGCTGGGAGCAGAGCGTTGCCGTGAGCCGAGTCAATCCCCGGCGCATGGCAGTGATTCAGGGCAACCGCCTACGCGTCTCCACCGATGGTGGCGAAACCTTCCAGCCCGCCGTCAACGTCGCCAACTTCCTGCCGGCCACCCACACGGGCAACGGCGACGGTACTGCGGCCTACGACAGCCAAGGCCGACTCTTCATCTCGATCCTCGGCAATCCGACGGCCGGCGGTGGCTGGGATGTCTTCGTCAGCCGCCACGATCCCACCGATGGCAGCTTGATCACCGGTCCCGTAAACGTCGGCGATCAGGTGGGCGTGGTCACGGGCATGACGATCGACAAGCCCTGGCTGGCAGTCGACGACTTCGTGCCCAGCCCGCTCACGGACCGGCTCTATCTGGTCTGGGCGGTCACCGGTGGCTCGTTTTCGGGCAATTTCGAGATCTGGGCCGCGACCTCGGGTGACCAGGGCGCGACCTGGACACTCTCGACCCGGCCCGGAGGCGGAGTCGGTCCACTCTCTCCGCTCGACGGCAGCGACGGCCAGTGCTGGCCACCGCACATTGCCGTAGCGCGAAACGGTGATGTCTACATTTCCTACCACGGCCAGCCCGGCTTCTTTACCGGCAGTGACGGCGGCAACATCCCCGATGGCACGAGCGGTCACATCACCGTCATGCGCTCGATCGACGGCGGCGCCACCTACATTCCGGTCGGACAGCCCTTCGGCCCGGGTGAGGCCGACTTCACGCGCAATGGCCAAGGCAACGAGAGTGCGATTGCGGACGCCCAGTTTTGGACCATCGGCAACGGTCAAGCGTGGATCCTGCCCGATCCCGACCAAGAGGACTTCTGTACCCTTCACGTCGTAGCCGCGGACGACCCGGACAACGACCCGACCATGGGTGACGCTTCGGACGTGATGATGTCGACCAGCACGGATTGCGGCATCAACTGGTCCGTGCCCCAGAAGGTCGACGACGGCCCCGCGGGCACCTGGCAACTCTTGCCCACTGCCGCCATCGACCCCATTTCCGGCGCCATCGCCGTGATGTGGTACGACAATCGCGATAGCGCGAGCTACCCCGTGGGCTCGAACGGCAACGCACGCGCCGACCTCCGCCTGCGCTATAGCTTCAGCGGCGGCAACTCATGGTTCGGAT